>JAFQLV010000005.1 GCA_017396515.1 Clostridia bacterium
CTTTCACCGTTGTTTTCAAAGTGTCCGCCAATTAAATCATAAGGTGTGAAATCGTAAATCTGCTGAGCTTTGCTGAGAGTGCCGTTTTCCAGGCTCAATGACGGATAATACTCCTGTGCCCTACCGTCATCAGTAGTAATAACAACCTGAATGTTAGGCATAATGTCGCTGACATTACCTCTGATAAAAACAGGTGCTTCACTGCTTTCAGCAAGATTTCTCACAACTAAACCGTTAGCATCTTCGTCGAAGGTGTATTCATTCAAAGCAATTTTTACACCTTCGGCAGGGATAACAGCATAAAACTCACTGCCTTCTACAGAATAAAAATCTTTGCGTCTGATTTCTTCGAGAAAGCTGTGCTTCTCGTATATGCCTTTATACTGCAAGTCCTCGATAATCATACCTATATCTTCAGGATAATATCCTAAGTACGCAACACCGCAGATATAGTTTTCGTCTTTCATATGCTTTCTGAATTCAGTGAGTGCTTTTGCGCTCTCAGATTCAGTTACGGGTTCTGTGGTTGTTTCTTTTGTTGACGGTACTGTTGTAGTCGGAGCTTCACCGCCGCCACCGCAGGATGCAAGCAACAGCAGACTGAGAAGTACCATGGCAATAACCATAATTTTTTTCATATTACTCTTCCTTTCACGCCCAAGGATTTTCACTTTCAGGCTTGCGGATGTCAGCAAGAAGATATTGCTCCCAAAGGTACCACTTGCCGTCTTTAGCGAGTCTGAGCTGAACACTTCTCGGACTGTCGGCACCGCCTGAGGTCACATAAAGTGTTGCGTACCCTTCGTTCTGATAGCTGTAAGGATTTTCGCTGACAGTTATGCTGTATGGCTCAGAGGGAAGATAGTTATTATTCGGTGTTGCACCCTCAAAATATGAGCGGGGCACATAGTCCTTATCTCTGAATCTGTCAGCAATAAACTGCTTATCCATAACGCTCAGAGGTCTCGGTCCTCTTAAGAAATCGAGCATTTTCAAAGATAAATCTTTGTTTTCGGGATAAAAACAGAAGGCAAGAATCGTAAGAGCTGCAGAGCTGAAAGGATTATCCATTTTTGATTCGGGTAAAGCCGTAAAAGCTTCGTAGCTTTCGGGAAGTGAGCTG
The DNA here is from genome assembly GCA_017396515.1 of Clostridia bacterium. Taxonomy (GTDB): domain Bacteria; phylum Bacillota; class Clostridia; order Oscillospirales; family Acutalibacteraceae; genus UBA6857. The sequence goes on from JAFQLV010000005.1 coordinate 1,124, forward strand.
AAAGTGATCTTAACACTTTTATTTCCGCCCCCCTGAACCGTCTGAGGTGTGGGAGCAGGGTTGGTCTTTAATTTATCGAAAAGTCCCATTTTGAGCCTCCTGATTAATTTTCTTCCTTCTTTTTAACAACGATGCAAACAACACCGCCGCCGATAAAGAGAGCAGCAGTCACAAATGCGAAAATATGACCTGCCGCACTGTTGCTTTCATTCTTTGCAAGAACTTCTTCGTGATTGAGAATTCCCTCAGTTGAAGCAATCATTCCTAAGGAGTCATCTCTGACAAGTGCACCGTTTTTCTGAACACCTACAAATGTATATTCGAGTTCACCGTCCACAGGCATAATTCTGTACTTATATCTTACAGCACCTTCGTATTCGTCTTTATAGCGTGTGTGCCCACCCTTGTCGTCACTGATATAAACACCATCGGTAACAACATAAGCATAATAATCCATTAAACCTGCCTCTTTAAGGTTGCTCTTTTCGAAATCCTTGTAATCTTCACTTACTGCAAGTCCGTTGAGCATGCCCTCATAGAGTTTGAATTCACCTACACTGCATTCTGCTGTGAGTGTCTGGGTTGAGCCGTCAGCCATCCAGGACCAGTCATAGCCTGTATCCACAGACTTTACACCTACTGCGTACCAGCTTTGTTTTGTCGCCTTGATTGTGGGAAGCTTTAATCCTGTTTTCACATCAACCAAAGGAAGCTCAGCTTCAATCTTACCGGGTACGATAACAATCTTGCCCTCATTTTCGGGATAAATCTTAGCATCGGCAACATAAACTGCTTCTTTTAATTTTTCAGCAGTTTCGGGAGCCTGCCCCATTGCCTTGATGCCTAAAAAAGCGGTGAAGACACCGATAACAATCAATACTATACCAATAATTTTCTTTGCCATATTTTTTCATCCTTTCTAAGCATTAAACGGTGTACAAGAATATACACCGTTTAAAATTTTTATCAGAAGCTCTTGTTTCCGCCACCGTGAGTACGGCCTGAGGAGCCACTATGAGTTGAGCCGCCTGAGCTGCTCTTAGCCTTCGGTGAGCTTGTAACATTTTTATACATAAAGTTATCATACTGAGCTGTAAGCATAACATTGCCCACATAATCAGCCGCATCAGCCTTCTGTACCACTGTCTTAAGCTTTGAAGCCTGAATCTTTACAATAAGGAAAGCCAAACCAAAACCTATTAATATGCTCACAGGAATCCAGATTATTGAAATACCGGAGTCAATTGCATTTTCACATTCAACTACAAAGCTGTCAAATGCACCTGCAAAGTCACCGTTTTTAATAGGATTTATCATCATTTCAATAATTACATCAATTTCCATATCAGTAAGAAGGTCAACACCCTTACCGTGAGTCGAAATTGCAATATTTCTGTTTCCGTCGCCCTCACCTGTGTTGAATACAACGATAAAGCCGTCATCGTTTTCGCCGTAGCCGTAGCCGTTGTAATCATAAAAATCATCAGCAAAAGCCTGAGGATCCTTGCCGTCATAGCTGTCAACGGTAACAACACCGACTTCAATATCATTTGCTTCACCAAGTGATTCAAGCTTTGTGAGAAGCTCAGCTTCTTCGGTGTCTGTAAGAACATCGGCATAGTCCTCAACGAGGCTGAGAGTTCTGTCCACAGGTACAAACTCGGTTGTTGGCTCTGTTTCGGGAGCATCTGTCACAGGTTCATTAACTGCAGGAGCCTTACTGAGAATAGCATCAACTGCTGCAAGATAAGCATAAGCACCCTCGTAGTAGGTTTCGGTATAAGCAAACGCATTCCAGAGAGTATTAGCCTGAATATCCTCAGGGAAAAGATTTTCAGCTTCACCTGAGCAATAGAAGGCATACAGATTATCGCCGTAGTTGTATGTAAGAGCGATACCGTTCTCTTTTGTTGCATTTGCATTATAGAGATCTTCACAATAGCCGTATGTTCCCTCTGTACCTACGCCGTCAATAACCGAAAGCAGAACGCTGTAGCCGTAGTTATCCTCAATTTTCTGTGCATAGGTTTCAAGAGTACTGAGACTGCCGATGGCATTTGTCTGATCAAAAATATGCGTGTTTGCCGCTGATGCGGGTACAACCATAGCGAGGCAAAGAATAACAACTGTTAAAACTGCAAAAATTTTATTTTTCATTATTCTTACCTCCTTACATATTACCTAATGCCCAGAGTATGCCATAAGCTACAGCACTCATCAAAGGTGTAAACATAGCAACTTTCTTCCAGAAAGCACTCTTGTCAAGAGGAAGATCACCGACAAACTTGCCTGTCTGACCGTTCATTGCGAAGGTGTATTTCTTGCCGTTCCAGGTAGTGTTGAGAATCCACACAGGATAAAGAGCATAAGCATAAGAACCGTTGGCAATATTAACCTGAGAATTCTGAGGGATAACCACCGAATAGCCTGCAGACATTACATTTTTTTCAAGGGCACTCACAACACTGTTTTTAACCCTTTCGTTAGCTCTCGGAACACTTGCATTAAGGTCAACATCATATTTATCGGCAAGATATCCTGCCATATATGCTGTGCTGAATGGTACTGCTTCACTAACATTGAAAGGCTCAATGGATTCCATAAGTGTGTCATCCATCTTTGATGAGCCGTCAACGGGAATATTGGCAAAATCCATATTACCGCTTCTGTAGCAATTAAAATATGAAGTTTCGGTGTAGTTGTTGTCACTGTCTGACCAGTGGCGTGCCTTTTCAGCCGTGAAGTCTGCTGTAGCTACAGCTGTACCCGTAAAGAGCCAATGAGGCACATATACACCCTTGATTTCATCAATATGTTTCTGATCCTTGAAAACCTTCGGCACCATTTTCTTAGAGGCGATAAATTTATTAAGTGCTTCCTTGGCCGCCTTTTTATCATATTTGAAAGGAATAATCAGATTAGGCTTCAGTCCGCCTGCAAACTGACTTGTCATAACCACGGGGTTATCACAGTAAGGACAGGTTGTGGCACCTGTTGTTGCGTCGGCAACGATTTCACCGCCACAGGATTTACAGGTATAAACACCCATTCCGTTTATTTCGTCCGACTGCCACTGAGAAGCCTCAGTTTGCCAGGCAAAATTATCCTGACCGATATTTGCTGGATTTCCGGCAGCCTGCTCCATTGCGGCAACGTCAAATTCTGCATCACAATAGGGACACTTCATGCTCTGTGTGTTTGCATTAAACTCTATTGCGCCGCCACAGCAAGGACATTTCTGTTCAAGTAAGGTTGACATTTTAATCAACTCCTTCTAAATGTTTTTTCATTGAGTTATAAAGCTCAGTTGTTATTCCCGCAGCATATTCAGGAATGATATCGTTACTGCTGTAAGAATACTCATCTTCGCCCGTAGTTACATAAACCGACGTTACCGGGGCATCAAGAAGCATTTCTTCTGTCTGCCTGAGTTCACCCCAGGAAAATATTCTGTACTTTTTGCAGATATCTCTGATTTCAGTTATGGCATCAGCTGAAACCTCTGCACTCTCTGATATTTCTTTCTCAGATATAAGAGAACTGTAATCATATGCAACAACAGCTTTGCCGCTTTCAGTCATGCGGATTTCAAGCGTTTCCGACGAACCATCCATGCCGCCACCACAGGAGTAGCGGCACAGAACTATATCTTCTTCAGGTGTTTTTACCATTCCGTATTTATCAACAAGGCTGTTGTCAATATATTTTTTGATTGCAAAAACAGACAAAATCATAAGTATAACAACTATGAGAATTATAACTATCTTTATTTTCACAGTTTAATCAGCCTCTTCTGTTGCCGCAACCTGTGCAGAAAGCACCTTCATTGGTGTTACCGCAGCAATCGCAAACCCAAGTTGCTGAAGCAGCCTGAGCAAAAGCAGCATTATTCTGAGGAGCCTGCTGGCCGTAAGCATTCTGCTGATTGTACATGTTATTCTGCATAGGCTGACCATAGCCCTGCTGACCGTAGGGATTCTGCTGATAGCCCATATTCTGAGGCTGACCGTAGGGAGCCTGCTGGTAGCCGCCCATCTGCTGACCGTACATATTGCCCTGAGAAGCGAAGCCGCCCATATTGTTCATAGGCATTGCGCCACCCATAGGCATACCGCCCATGCCCATATTGTTCATACCGCCGTTCATATTAACGTTGCCGTTAACGCCGAGAGCATTCATAATGTCCATAGCCATCTTCTGATAGCGGTTGTATTCCATTGAGCCCATACCTTCAACACGGAAGTTATTGAGTCTTACTTCAAAATCGTCAAAGTAGGGGTTGCTTACAAGGAACTTGAGCTTGAAGTTGTAGTAGAAGTTATATCTGGGAGGATTGTAGCTTACATTCTGTCCCTGACCGTTCTTCATATAGATTTCATCTCTGTCTTCGTCAATATCAAGACCGCAGGATGTGATTGAAGAGATGGGCATAACGTCCGGATTTTCTTCATCCCACGAGCCCGGTCTGTTGCGTGAAACAACAAAGTTGCCCTTCATCTGGTCGATATAAATCTTCTTGTCTTCACCTAATGTGAGTGTGGGTGAAAAAGCTCGAAGAACAGCCTTATTTTCTTCACGGTACTGAAGATGAACCTTCATCTGCTCAATAGTTGAGTGTCTTCTGTCATCGCAGAAGGGTGAAAGCTTTTTAGCGCAGTCTTTACACATATTACCGTCTTCAAGCTTTCTGTTGCCGAGCATGCCTATCTTTTCACCGCAAATGTCACAAAATTTCTTGTCAAAAAGTCCCATAATTAATTTCTCCTTTTAATTGAATAATTTTATTTTATGCGGCTTTGTACTCTGCCGCTGAGTTACAGTTTAGTTTTATTATTTAGCATCGCTTTCGTCGAAGATGTCACCGCATTCAGGGCAGAACTTGGGAGGATTCTTCGGGTCAGCAGGCTGCCAGCCGCATTTGTCACATCTGTAAAGAGGTGCATCAGCAGGCTTTTTGCCGCCGCACTCAGGGCAGAACTTGCCTTTATTCACCGCACCGCATGAGCAGGTCCAGCCTTCGGGCTCTGCCGGCTTGGGTGAACCGCATTCGGGGCAGAATTTTCCGTTTACCGTTGCACCGCAGGCACATTTCCAACCGCCACCTTCCAGAGGCTTCGGTTCAGGCTTTTTAGCTCCGCACTGAGGGCAGAAATTGCCTGTTGCAGTTGCACCGCAGGCACACTGCCAACCGCTCTGTGCAGGTGCCGCTGCATTTGCCATAGCCTGAGCCTGAGCGTTTACAAGTTGCTGAGCCTGCTGCTGTGCAACGCCTGCGTTATACATTGCCATAGGGTCAAAGCCTGAGTTTGTTCCCATAGCAGCATTCATACCCATAAAGCCCATCATTGCACCGTTGGGGTTAGATGCTGCAGCTTCCATTGCTGCTGCTCTTGCATCTGCTTCTCTGCCTGCCATCATAAAGGGATTTGAGCCCATTGCCATAGCATCTTCCAGCTGCTGTATCTTAGCTCTGTCTGCATCATTAAGCTTGATGGGATTAAGAGCAATTGAGTGAACTGAAATACCTCTGCCTTCTGTCCATGTGGTCTTGAGGGCATTGTTTACGGCATTTTTAAGCTCTGCTGTGTGTGCAGGAATCTGGGCAGGGCGAAGCTCAAGGGCAGAAAGCTCTGCAAATGCAGGCTGAAGTGCATCAATAAACTCTGCCTTAAGCTGACCGTCAAGCTCTTCTCTTGTGAATTCATATGTAGCATTACCGCAGATTTCAGTGTAGAAAAGAAGCGGATCGGTGATTTTATATGAATATACACCGTTGCATCTGACTTCAACAGTACGGTAAAGATTGAGTCTCTTATTGACAATTTCAAACTCAAAGGGGTTGGGTGTGCCGAATTTGTTATCACGGATTTCCTTTGTGTTGAAATAGTAAACTTTCTGATCCTTGGGTGCTTCACCGCCATAGGTGAAACGCTTGCCGATATTCTTGAAGGTAGCCTTTACGCTTTCACCGAATGAGCCTGAAAAAATGCTGGGCTCTGTTGAAGCATCGTATGTAAACTCGCCGGGCTCAGCACAAATCTCAACTACCTTGCCCTGCTCAACGATAATCATGCACTGACCGTCAGCTACAACGATACCTGAGCCTGAGGTGATAATGTTTTCATCACCCTTATAGTTTGATGAGCGACCTGTAGTTTTCTTCTGTCCTTTTCTCATGAGGACATCATTGGGAAGTGAATCGCACACGAAGAATTCTTTCCATTGGTCAGCCATTACGCCGCCTGCAGCTCCGAGTGCAGCTTTAATAAGTCCCATATCAATTTCTCCTTTGATAAAAATTTTTATTTAATCTCTCATTACTGAGAATAATTAACCTAATGAATTTGTTACATAAATTGTGTGGTCAATACCGTGACCGGGATATTCATAAATTTCTGTCTGCTCTTCGTTACTGTAAAGAGCTATTTCCACGCCTGCAAGCAGTTCAAGCTTCCAAACAGATGGTATGCTGAGTGTCGCCTCGTTTCTGATAATCTCATCAAAATCATATAATTCGCTTTTCACGGTGATATTTTTTCTTTCGCCATTCATTATCTCAATAAGCTCTGAACTGTTTTCGCTGAGAGGCTTATCAAAATGAAAGACCGTTGAGCCTGATGTGTCGTCAAAAAGTGTGTAGTTATATTCACGAAGCTCAAGAGTTTCTTTATCGAAAATATATTCAAACTTCTCGTTTTCAAGCATACCCTCATATGTGTGGATTATCTTGTAATAGTCCTCGCCTATTTCTTTGACGAAAAGCTCCTGACCGCCGAAGTAATCAACAATATAGCTTTCATAAGGAAATGTTTCTTCTTCGCTGAGATTAAAAGCATTAGCGGTGGCAAAGGCAACGCCGCCATTGATTTCATAGCCTAATGAGTCAATCCAACCGCCTAAGTATTCCTCGTTGTCGTTATAAACTACGTGATTTAAAAATGCAGGTTTGCCGTTATAGGTGAAAAGCTCTGCTTTGTCACGGTCGCTCTCTATAGTGATAGTTTCATATTTCTGCAGAAGTGCTTCGACGCTGTTGGCTGAAACAAGGTCATTATATGCAAGCCCTGCTTCTTCAAGGTCCTTGGGTTCTTCAAAAATTTCTGTCTTGTACTCTGCCGAAGTTGGCGGCACGGTGGTTGTTATATCGTCTCCACTCCCCCGCGTACAGCCGCAGAGAGTAAGCAGCAAAACATTAAAAATGATAACCGAAAGGATGATTTTAGTTTTCTTCATTGTTACTTCCTCCCTTTTTATAGCCACCCGATGAATAGGGATTTTTGTTTTCTTTGGGTGGGTCTTTATAGTTGCCCGCACGTGTGAGTGAGCCGAAGACAAAAAGCTTAAGCATAACAAAAGCTATCCACAGAAGCATTGAGCAGATGAACCATAAAATTGATATTCCCTTCCAGAAATGCAAAGCAAGAAATATCCACGCAGGTATTGTCCATTCAAGATTGAAAAGCAGTGTCAGAAGAAGTGACAGCAGAAATCCGCTTTGTCTTTTTGGTTGTCTCATAATTTCACCGCCCGACATAACTTGCCCATCCTACCAAATATTATAGAATATAGTAAATCAAAAAGCACCCTACAAATGTAGGGGTAAAAGCAAAAAATTCCCGAAAAATCGGGAATTTTTTTGTAAAATTTTTAGTGTTTTGCTCCGCATTCGCAAACTTTGTTCTGGCCGAAAAGCTTCTGGAAGAAATTGATGATTTTGAAGAAGAATGCCTTTATACCGCCTGCATGGCAGTTGCATTCACAATCGTCATAGATTGCTTCTGCAGTAACGTCAGCATTACCCATTGTGAATGTTGTTTCTTTTGCATTTGCATCTGAAACAGTTGCACCGTTAACTTCCCAATGGCTGAAAACTTTGCCGTCAATCTGCTCTGCTGTGAGAGTGATTGATGTACCGGCAACTGCCTTGTTTACGGAAGCAGTACCGCTTGTTACCGTGATTGTGTATTCGGTTGCGACAGGAGGAGTTACAGCCTTATCCTTATACGTTGCCTTTGCAGTTACATTTGCAGCAGGCATTGTGAATGTCGTTGTTGCCTTTGTTGCATCTGCAACGGTTGCACCTGTAACAACCCATTTATCAAACACTTTGCCTGTGGGTGCGGCATTTGCAGTGAGAGTGATTTTTTCGCCTTCTGATGCAGTTGTTTTTGAAGCTGTACCGTTTGTTACGGAAATTAAATAGGTATTATCAGGCAGTGCATAAAAATCATAACTTATGTATGCATTATTGCCATATGCGACACGAATAGTGTACGGCTCATCGGAAACCGGAACTGAGATTCTGTCTCCGTATTTGTAACTTCCGTATTCGTATTGGTGGTCCTTTATAATTGTAATTCCGACAGGGTTAAAGCTGACACCAAATTCCACATCAACATAACCGGCAGGCGTATCGCTCTTAACAACAGCTTTCGGAGTCTTGGTAAAATAGAAGAATTCGTCTACATTCAATACGACCTCTTCGCTTTCTATATAATCGTATTCATTTTTATATGCCCTGACAGTGTAAGGGTATATGGGAATAGCTCTTACCTCGGCAAAAGGAAGGCTGTTGGTCGTTTCTTTTAGTAAGTTAGAACCATTACTATAAATCCTGACTTTATACGGTTTGAAACCGCAACCCGACCAGCCAATGACAACCGTTCCGGGCGTGCATTCATAGTCGTAGCCAAGTGTGGGCGTGAATGATGAAGCCGCATTTGCAGAGAGAGGCACTATGCTGAAAAGCATAAGCAGACATAGCACAAGGCTTAAAATTTTCTTTGTTTTCATTTCTAAAAACATCTCCTTTTTAAATAATATAGGTTTATGCCTGAGTTGATTATATAACATCTGAAATCAAAATACACCCTACAAATGTAGGGGTAAGAGAAGAAAAATTTTGCTCGGCGGGAGAAAATCAAATATCGTCGGGCGTTTAGACGCGTACAAAAAAGCACTGCCCGGAATAAATCCGGACAGCACAAAAGTGAGAGAGATTTATTTTTTAGCAAGCTCTGCGTCAAGCTTTGACTGATATGAGCTCTTGTCTGATGCGCTTTCAACCTTATCAATTGTTGCCTGAAGTGCTTCAAGGTCAGCCTTGTCACCGAAGACACCGATAATTGATATGCACTGAGTTCTGACAAGTCTTGCCTTTGCTTCATCCTCAAAGATATTCTTTGCAGCTTCAACGATTTCATCGTTATTCACATATGTAGCCTTAGCTGCCCATGCATCGAACTTAGTTCCCTTGTTTGCCATTTTGCTAAGACCTAACCAACTGGGAAGATCTGCACTTGCATAATCGCCCTTTAAGTAATCCATAGTTGCTTTGTATGCAGCTTCTGAATAGTTATCATGTGCGGGATAGTTGTACCACATTCTGATCAGTGAAGTCAGAGCATCATCGTGTGCGTCAGCAAGGTTCTCGTCCTTGAGAATTTTTGCAAGGGGCTCAACAAGTCTGTCATCTTCAAGTGCACCGCAGTTAAGAGCAGCCTCTGTAACTACATCAGCATCTTCGTCGCCGAGAAGCTCAATCATTGCGTCAACAAAAGGTGTTTTGTCAGCAGGCTGAAGGTAAATAACAGCTGATGAGAACCACTTTCTTACCATTGCATTTTCATTGTCTTTATGTGAAAGAACAAAATTACAGAATTCAGCATCTGAACGGAAGTTACTTGCAAGATAGCGGAAGGTGTATGCAATAGCAATAGCCTCTGTTTCTGCTAAAATCTTTGCCTTGATGGGTGCATAATATGCTGTTGATTCATCGAAGAACACATTGCCGAGTTTTGAATAATAGTAAGCTCTTACCTTAGCTGAATCGTTTGCAATAATTGCATTTGCACAGTCAAGGATGTTGGGAAGTGTTGCACCGTCACTCTTGAGCTGAAGAAAAGCATCGTTAGTAACATTGTCGGCGAAGTTGAATCTTTCGTCAAGCTCAGCGAGCTCAATTGTTTCGATAAGTGCTGTGTACTCCTCAACTGTGGGAGCTGCCTTATCTTTGATGAGCTTAGTGATAAGATCATCTGTTGTCATTGCTGCATAAGCGTCTTTTTTGATGCCGTGTACTTCATCAGCAGCAGCCACCGGTGCATCAGGTTCAGTTGTGTCGGGTTTTTCTCCGCCGCCACCGCAGGCAGCAAGCGTTGCAACCATAAGGATTGCGAGAATGAGTGCAAGAAATTTTTTCATTTTAATTTCTCCTTTAATTTTTATTGTACCCTGCCGAAATTGCAGGTTTACAGCTTAATTATACAACCTTAAAGTTTAAAAGTCACCCTACAAATGTAGGGGTAAAGGAAAACTTCCCCGATTTTTTTATCGGGGAAGAAGAAAGGATTTTCTATATGAAAAAATTTTTATCCGTCAGTTTTTAAGGGTGATTGTCTTCTTTACAGTCTTGCCGTAGGTGCCTGTTTTGCTTATCGGTGTGATATAAAGAGTTACCTTTGAAGCCGTTTTATTTTTTGATGACTGCCATGTATAGGTGAACTCTTTTTTGGAGAAAGAATCTCTTTGAGCTGTAGAATTGTTTACAGTTACATCTTTATCTGCAGAAACAATGTATTTTGTTGCGTTCTTTGATGAAACCTTGAGCTTAATCTTATACTGATAACGGGTGTACTTGTATGCATCCTGCCATACCCATTCGCCGTTCTTCTTCACCCATTTTGCGTCAACCTTATAAGTTTTCTTAACACCCTTTGCTGTGCA
>JAFQLV010000031.1 GCA_017396515.1 Clostridia bacterium
GAAGTTGCTGCTGAATAATTTGAATTTAACTTTATACTATAATATAGGAGGAATTTATTATGGCATCATTTACAGCTAAAGACGTACAGGCACTTCGTGAGAAGACAGGCGTTGGCATGATGGACTGCAAGAAGGCTCTTGTAGAGGCTGACGGCGATATTGATAAGGCTATGGACATCCTCAGAGAAAAGGGTCTTGCTTCCGCAACTAAGAAGGCAATCCGTGTTGCTGCTGAAGGTATTGTTGCTGCTTACAATGACGGTAAAGCAGGTGCTCTTGTTGAAATTAACTGTGAAACAGACTTCGTTGCTAAGGGCGAACCCTTCGTTAACCTTGCAGCTAAGGTTGTTAAGACTGTTGTTGCTGAAAAGCCTGCTGATCTTGAAGCTCTCCTTGCCACAAAGGCAGTTGACTCAAACTTCACAGTTGAAGAAGAAGTACAGGAGGTTTTCCTTGCACTTCGTGAAAATATGAAGGTCCGCAGATTTGCTCTTGTTGAGGGTCATGTTGCAACATATATCCATGCCGGCGGTTCAGTTGGTGTTCTCGTTGCATTTGATGTTGACGACGAAACAGCTGCTAAGGCTGAATTTGAAGCAATGGGCAAGAATGTAGCTATGCAGATTGCAGCTATGAGCCCCGAATATTTAAGCAAGGCTGACATCTCAGATGAAGAGCTTGCTAAGATGAAGTCAATCACAGTTGACAGTGCTCTCAATAAGCCTGATTCACTTCCCGTTCCTGTTCTCAACAGCCTTATTTCAGAAGCTGTTTCAGAAAAGAAGTGGAGCGATGAGGATATCGCAATTTACAACGGTCTTGATCAGAAGCAGAGAAAGAATTTCGTAAACTTCATTTCAGACGCTGCTTATGCTACACTTGTTGAAATTGCTATTTCACACAAGGCTGAAATCGCAGAAAACAAGATCTTCGTTGGTCTTGTTCAGGGTCGTCTTGCAAAGCAGATCAAGGAAGTTTGTCTCCTTGAGCAGACCTTTGTTCGTTCAGACCTCTTCGACGGCGATGTTAACGGCTATGTAAACTCAGTTGCTAAGGAACTCGGCGCTGACATCAAGGTTAAGAGCTTCGTTCGTTTTGCAAAGGGCGAAGGCATTGAAAAGAAAGTTGACGATTTCGCAGCTGAAATCGCTTCAATGGTTAAATAAGCTTGTACCCATTAAATCCTCCTCAATTATTGGGGAGGATTTTTTTGAGGTAAAAAGTAAGAGGGAATAGTGAAGAGGTGCGGTATGAAAAAAAGAAGAAATCCCATTTTGATTATTATACCTATATTAATAGTGCTTACACTTGCGGCTGCTTTTACATATGATGTGGTGTTGAAGCCATATATTGACGGTGAAAAAAAGTGGTGGTACCTTAATACATACGGTGCCGAAGATGAGGCAGAAGCAGATATTGCCGAAACGGATTTAGTTGTTTCAGATACAGCACTCAGAAAAATTGACGAAAATTTATATGAAGTAACTTTCAAGCTTAAAAACAATTCCGATTACAATATCAAGGTTTGCGGAGTATGTTATGAGGTTTACAAATACTCCGGCTTGCAGTATTGCGGTGACTTTCAGTACACAAAACGCATTAAATCAGGTGAAGAAGTCGAAGTAAAAGGTGAAATAGAGAAAGAAAATATACTGAGTGTGGAAATGTGTATATACGGATTTTTTGCTGATGTAGATGGTGACCGGAAAACATGGATGTATCTTTTAGATGACGATATGAAGGAAAATCAGAAAGTTAATTTTCCTGAATAATTACATAAATATTCAAATAATTCTTGACAAATATACATTTTAGTGTATAATAATTCCATCGATATGCATAATTTATGCATAAATATCCCTTAAAGAAGGTTTATCATGAATAAAATCAAGGTTTTTATTGACGGTCAGGCAGGCACAACAGGTCTGCAATTAAAAAGTAAATTAGTAAATCACCCCGGTGTGACTATACTTGAAATAGACGAAGACAAGCGAAAGGATGCTGCCGAAAGACAGCGGCTTATGAATGAAAGCGATGTTGTTTTTCTTTGCCTGCCCGATGCGGCGGCAATTGAAGCGGTGAAGCTTGTAACAAACCCCGAAACGGTTATAATTGATGCCAGCACGGCTCACCGCACTGCCGAGGGCTGGACCTACGGCTTTCCCGAGCTGTCCCGGGCTCACTTTGATGCAATAAAAAATGCAAAGAGAATAGCTAACCCGGGCTGTCACGCAACAGGCTTCATTTCTATTGTGTACCCCTTAGTCAGTGCAGGAATTATGCCTTCATCCTATCCTGTAACTGCTCACAGCATAACAGGCTACAGCGGCGGCGGCAACAAAATGATAGCCGACTATGAAAGTCCCGAAAGAGATGAAGAAATAGGCACGCCGAGGCAGTACGGTCTTTCACAGACACATAAGCATCTGCCTGAAATGAAAAAGGTAACAGGTCTTGATTCTGAGCCTGTTTTTAATCCCATAGTCAGCGATTATTATTGCGGCATGGCTGTGAGTGTACCTGTTTACACCAAGCTTCTTAATAAGCAGATGAGTGCTGATGAGCTTTATACATTCTTCAGCAATTATTATAAAGACAGTGAGTTTATTACTGTGCACAAGGCACCGGAGGGCGGATTTTTGTCGCCTATAGGCTTAGAAGGCACAAACAAAATGAAAATTCATATCTGCGGCAATGCTGAAAGAGTGACAATAACATCTGTCTTTGATAATCTGGGCAAGGGCGCATCCTCTGCCGCAATTGAAAATATGAATATTGCTATGGGCTTTCCTATAGCTACGGCATTGTAAGAAAGAAGGTTTACTTATGAAATATATAAATGGCGGTGTTACTGCTGCAAAAGGCTTCAAGGCCTCGGGTATTCACTGCGGAATAAGAAAAAATCAGACTAAAAAAGACCTTGCTATGATTGTAAGTGACATCAGATGCACCGCTGCGGCAGTGTACACACAGAATAAGGTCTACGGTGCACCTATAACCGTGACAAGAAACAATATTGCTGACGGCTGTGCCCAGGCTGTTATTGTTAACAGCGGCAATGCCAACACCTGTAACGCAGACGGTGTTGAAAAGGCTGAAATGATGTGCGACATCGCCGCAAAGGCACTCGGCGTTGACAGTAAGGATGTTATTGTTGCTTCAACAGGTGTTATCGGTATGACTCTAGATGTTGCTCCCATTGCCGAAGGTGCCCCCGCACTTGCTGCTGAGATGAGCGAAAGCGGCGGTCATGACTGTGCCGAGGCAATTATGACAACGGATACATTGCCTAAGGAAGTTGCAGTTGAAATGGAAATAGGCGGCAAAAAGGTGACTCTGGGTGCCTGCTGCAAAGGCTCGGGTATGATTCACCCCAATATGGCAACTATGCTCTGCTTTATGACAACGGACTGCAATATTGCTTCTGCATATCTGCAGAAGGCTCTGAGTGCTGTTGTGAAAGACACATTCAATATGATAAGCGTTGACGGTGACACCTCAACAAACGATATGGTCTGCATTATGGCAAACGGCAAGGCGGAAAATGCTCTTATTGACAGCGACGGAGAAGACTTTGAAACCTTCAGGCAGGCTCTTATGGCTGTTTCCGTAAAGCTTGCACGCCTTATTGCAGGCGACGGTGAGGGAGCTCAGCGACTTCTGGAGTGCACCGTTAAAAATGCTCCCGATGAAGCTACTGCTAAAAAGATTGCAAAGAGCATAATCTGCTCATCACTTGTTAAAACAGCAATGTTCGGTGCAGATGCCAACTGGGGCAGAATTCTCTGTGCAATAGGCTATACCGAAGGCGACTTCGAGGTTGACACTATTGAGGTTTCTCTTTCCTCCTGCAAGGGTACTGTTAAAGTCTGCGAAAACGGTGCAGGCATTCCTTTCAGTGAAGAAAAGGCAAAGGAAATACTCCTTGAAAGCGAAATTACTTTGGATGTCAATATGAATCAGGGCGACTTTAATGCAACTGCCTGGGGCTGCGACCTGACTTATGACTATGTTAAAATTAACGGCGATTACAGAACTTAAGGTGATTGAAATGAAAATGATAGACGATGCAATGAAGGCTCAGGTGCTCACGGATGCCCTGCCTTACATTCAGAAATATTACGGTAAAACCGTTGTTGTTAAATACGGCGGCAATGCTATGATTAATCCCGAGCTTAAATATGCCGTTATGAGCGATATTATCCTGCTTTCCCTTGTTGGCATTAAGGTGGTGCTCGTCCACGGCGGTGGCCCTGAAATAAGCGCCATGCTTAAAAATCTCGGCATAGAATCAAAGTTTGTCAACGGCCTTCGCTACACTGATAAGGACACTGCCGAGGTGGTGCAGATGGTGCTTTCGGGCAAAACTAACAAGGACCTTGTTTCTCTTATTGAAACCGAGGGCGGCAAGGCTGTTGGCCTTTGCGGCATAGACGGTGCAATGATTAAATGCGTTAAAAAGACTGACGACGATTTTGATTACGGCTATGTGGGTGAAATAACTGAGATTGACCCTTCACCTATTGAAAAGGTGCTTGAAGAAAATTATATCCCCGTAATTGCAACTGTGGGTATAGATAAGCAGGGTCAGGTTTATAACATCAATGCCGACACTGCGGCAGCTGAAATTGCAGCAGCTCTCGGTGCGGAAAATATCATTACTCTCACTGATATACCCGGACTGCTTCGTGATGTCAATGACCCCTCAACTCTTATAAGTGAAATTCATGTTGATGAGGTTTCTTCTCTTATTGACAGCGGCATTATCTCAGGGGGCATGATTCCTAAAATGCTTTCTTGCGAAAGTGCAGTACGCTCAGGAGTTAAAAAAGCAGTTATGATAGACGGCAGAGTACCCCACTCAATTTTAATTGAGATGTTCTCTAAAGAGGGTATCGGCACTCTTATGAAAATGTGAGGCGAAATTATGAGCAATTTTGATTTGATAAAAGAAAAGGATGAGAGCTATGTGGCTCACACCTACGGCAGATTTCCTGTTGCAATAAAAGAGGGTAAGGGTGCGCTCTGCAAGGATTTTGACGGCAAAGAATATGTTGATTTTTCCAGCGGCATCGGCGTAAATTCTCTGGGCTTCTGCAACGAAGGCTGGGTGAATGCCGTTACAAAGCAGCTCACCACACTTCAGCATATTTCTAACCTTTATTACACTGAGCCCTGCACCAATGCGGCAAAGCTTCTTTGCGAAAAAACCGGTATGAAAAAGGTCTTTTTCTCAAACAGCGGTGCAGAGAGCAATGAAGGTGCTATCAAATGTGCAAGAAAGTATTCATTTGAAAAGTACGGCGAGGGCAGAAATAAGGTTATAACTCTTGTCAATTCCTTCCACGGCAGAACTGTCACAACTCTTGCCGCAACGGGTCAGGATGTTTTCCATAAATATTTCTATCCCTTTACAGAGGGCTTCGCTTACGCCGAGGCAAATAACCTTGATGCGCTCAAAAAGGCTCTTGACGGCAGTGTGTGTGCCGTTATGATGGAGCTCATTCAGGGTGAGGGCGGTGTTATGCCTCTTGATAAGGCTTTTGTCAAAGAGGTTGAAGCACTCTGCAAGGAAAAGGATATTATTCTTATTATTGACGAGGTACAGACAGGTGTGGGCAGAACCGGAAAGCTTTTCTGCTTCCAGAATTATGATATCACCCCCGATATTGTTACTACTGCCAAGGGCATCGGCGGCGGACTGCCTCTGGGCTGTGTGATGTTCGGTGAAAAGACTGAAAATGTTTTCGGGCCGAGTGATCACGCAACAACCTTCGGCGGCAACCCTGTTGCAACTGCAGGTGCAGAGTATATTCTCACCACAATGGATGACAAATTCCTCAGCGAAGTTACAGCAAAAGGGGAGTATATGAGAGAAAACATTCTCACAATGCCCCATGTTGAAGGTATCGACGGCTTAGGTCTTATGATGGGTATTCGTCTTAGTGACGGCATTAAGAGTGCCGATGTAGTGAAAAAAGCCATTGAATACGGTGCACTTCTTCTCACGGCAAAAGCAAAGGTTAGACTTCTTCCGCCCCTTAATATAACCTATGATGAAATTGACAGAGGCCTTGAGGCACTGGAAAAGGCTCTTAGCAGTATGTAATAAGAGACAAATCGCGTTTTGATTACTTTTGCGCGACAGCAAAAGTAATGCCGTCAGGCGAGGCAAATAAAAAATAAGACCTGCAGGGAACTCCCTTGCAGGTCTTACTTTATAACATCACAATCATTCAAGATGATATACATATCCAAAGCATTTTTTATCTTCCACCGAAATCAGATGAAATGTCTGTTTGCTGTTGCCGACGGAAAAAGTGTATTTTTCAATACTTCCGTCAACAGTGGTTTTGTCATTTGTTACAGCATATTTAATAAGCAAGTCTGAATCACCTGCTTTAAGATTGCTTATACTGGCTTTAGGTACATCTGTATAGAAAGGCGGATATTCAACTGCAGTGCCGAATTTATATTTATCAGTGCCCACGCAGTTGAGATAAGCCACGGCAAGTTTGCCGTCTGTTTCAAAAATGCACAGAGCATCGCCTTCATCATTAACTTCAATAATCTTGAGCACTTCCTTAAAACTTTCATAATCAGGACCGATGTTAGCCTTTAAAACCTCTTCAGGCGTACCGGGTTTGTTTTCTTCTGATGTTACAGAAAACAGAATGGAGAAAGCAATAAAGGTTATAAGAATAATTAGTATTTTAGACTTCTTCATTTTAAATCTCTTGTTCACTTATTTGAGTTAATAAACTCTATAATCTCATCCTTTGTCTGCAATCCCACAAGTCTGCCTTTTTCTTCGCCACCGACAAAAAGGATAAGACAGGGAATTGTCATAACACCCATAAGCATTGCATAGTCTGCTGCTTCATCGCAGTTGAGCTTGCAGACTTTAACCTCACCGTCAAGCTCATCGGCAAGCTCCTCAATAACGGGGCCGAGCATCTGACAGGGACCGCACCAGGGTGCCCAGAAATCAACGAGCACGGGAACACTTTTTTCTTCGTTAACTTCGCTGTGGAAGCTTTCACTTGTAAGTTCAATATATGACATAGTATTTGTCCTCCTGTTAATAAATTTAATTTTCAGAAATATCTTCTGTTAATGCTATAATAACACATATTTTGTGTTTTTTCAAGTCAAACTAAACAATAAAGTCCCATATTTTGTTCTCTGACTTTGATTTTACACTTGATTTTTTCCACAAAATGGTGTAAATTATAAGTATTGTGGAAAACTCTGCATAGTTCTACTATATTTAGTGTAACCAATTCAATATGATATATAACAAATTTGAAAGGATTCGTATTTATTATGGCGAAGAAACCCGGATATTCAAATGAAGATATCGAAATGCTTGAAGGTGCCGACAGGGTAAGAAAAAGACCTGCGGTTATATTCGGCTCAAACGGTATAGAGGGCTGTGAACACTCGGTCTTTGAAATTCTCTCCAACTCTATTGACGAAGCGAGAGAGTGTCACGGCGATAAAATAGTTGTAACAAGATATTCAGACGGCAGTGTTGAGGTTCAGGACTTCGGACGCGGTATTCCCGTCGGTTATAATGAGAAATATGACCGCTATAACTGGGAGCTTATCTTCTGTGAGATGTATGCAGGCGGTAAGTATAAAACCAACGCAGGCGGCAGCTACGAATATTCTCTCGGTCTCAACGGTCTTGGCCTTTGTGCCACACAGTTTGCAAGTGAATATATGGATGCCGAAATTAAAACCGGTGGTGAAAGACATACTCTTCACTTTGAAAAGGGCGTCAATATAGGCGGTCTGCAAAGCGAGCCTTACGGCAAAAAAGATACGGGTACCCGCATAAAATGGAAGCCTGATATTGAGGTTTTCACCGATATAGACATCAGCCTCGAATACTATCAGAACATTATGATGCGTCAGGCTATTGTTAACCCTAAGGTTCGTTTTGAGCTGAAGAATCAGGTCAAGGGCGGCTTTGAAACCTTCGTTTACTACTATGAAAACGGCATCAGCGACTATGTCAGAGAAATAGCAGGGGAGGATGCCCTCACCTCTGTTCAGTATTGGCAGACAGAGCGCAGCGGTAAGGACAGACCTGACCTGCCCGAATATAAGGTCAAACTCAATATTGCGCTTACCTTCTCAAATAAAAGTCAGCTTATTGAGTACTATCACAACTCCAGCTTTCTTGAGTTTGGCGGTTCCCCGGATAATGCTGTCAAAAATGCTATGGTAGCTCAGATTGATGCCTACCTTAAGCAGTCAGGCAAATACACAAAGAGCGACACAAAGATTAAATTTCAGGATATTGCCGACTGTCTTATTCTGGTTTCATCCTCTTTCTCAACAGAGACTTCATATCTCAATCAGACCAAGAAGGCTATCACAAACAAATTCATTCAGGAGGCTATGACAGAGTTTATCCGTCATCAGCTTGAGATATACTTTATCGAAAACAAGCTTGAAGCAGATAAAATTGCCGATCAGGTGCTTATTAATATGAGAAGCCGTGTCAAGGCTGAGGCTGCAAGAGTCAACATCAAAAAGAATCTTACCTCATCAAACGATATGGCAAACAGAGTGCAGAAGTTTGTTGACTGCAGAAGCAAGGATATTGACCGCAGAGAGCTTTTCATCGTGGAGGGTGACTCAGCTCTCGGTGCCTGCAAGCAGGCACGAGACTCGGAATTTCAGGCTGTTATACCCGTACGAGGTAAGATTCTCAACTGCCTTAAATCTGAATATGAAAAGATATTCAAAAGTGAAATTATCACAGATCTGCTCAAGGTGCTCGGCTGCGGTGTTGAGGTCCATGCCAAGGGTATGAAAAATCTTTCTACCTTCTCAATGGATAATCTTCGTTGGAACAAGATAATTATCTGTACCGATGCCGATGTTGACGGCTATCAGATCAGAACCCTTATTCTCACAATGATTTACCGTCTTGTGCCCACGCTTATAAGAGAGGGCAAGGTTTTTATTGCAGAATCACCTCTTTATGAAATTACCTGCGGTAATGAAACATGGTTTGCATACACAGAAAAAGAAAAGGCAGATGCTCTTGAAGCTATCGGCAACAGAAAGTATTCCATTCAGCGCTCGAAGGGTCTTGGTGAAAACGAGGCTGAAATGATGAATCTTACAACGATGAATCCCGCCACAAGACGCCTTATTAAAATTGACCCTGCCGAGGCATCGCTTATGGCAGAAAAATTTGATCTTTTTGAAGGTAATAATCTTACCGGCAGAAAAGAGTTCATTGAAAATTACGGTCATCTGTATATTGATATGACAGATGTAAGCTAAGGAAAGGAGAAGCGGTTTATGGCAAAAAAGAAGACAAATGATAAAGCTAAAAAAGCAACCGATAAAGATTTGCTGGCAAACACACATATAGCCAATGCCGGTGAAATTATCGAGCAGCAGATTACCGACACGCTGGAAATTAATTTTATGCCCTATGCTATGAGTGTTATCCTTTCCAGAGCTATTCCCGAAATAGACGGCTTCAAGCCTTCACACAGAAAGCTCCTTTATACTATGTATAAGATGGGACTTCTCACCGGCGGCAGAACGAAGTCTGCAAATATCGTCGGTCAGACAATGCGTCTTAACCCTCACGGTGACGCGGCTATATATGAGACTATGGTGCGTCTGTCAAGAGGCAACGAGGCACTTCTCAACCCTTATGTTGACTCTAAGGGTAACTTCGGTAAGGCTTATTCAAGAGATATGCACTATGCTGCAGCAAGATACACAGAGGCAAAGCTTGAAGGCATATGCAATGAGCTTTTCAGAGATATTGATAAAAACACAACAGATTTTGTTGATAACTATGATAACACAATGAAGGAGCCGACCCTTCTGCCTGTTACCTTCCCATCCATTCTTGCAAACACCAACCTTGGTATTGCTGTAGGTATGGCAAGCAGCATATGCTCTTTTAACCTCAGAGAGCTTTGTGAAACAACCATTGAGCTTATTAAAAATCAGGAGCATGACTGCCTTACCACCATGCCTGCCCCCGACTTTATCGGCGGCGGTCAGATTCTCTATGACAGAGAGGCTATGGCTGAGGTGTACCGCACAGGCCGCGGCAATATAAGAGTCAGAGCAAAATACACCTACGATAAGCAGTTTAACTGCATTGATATCAAGGAAATTCCGCCCACAACCACTGCCGAAGCCATTATTGATAAAATTATCGAGCGTGTAAAGGCGGGCACAATAAAAGAAATTACAGACATCCGTGATGAAACTGATAAGTCAGGTCTTAAAATAACAATTGACCTGAAACGAGGCATTGACCCGGATAAGCTTATGACAAAGCTCTTTAAGCTCACACCTCTTGAGGACTCCTTCTCCTGCAATTTCAATGTGCTTATAGACGGTTATCCCAGGGTGCTCGGTGTCAGAGACCTCCTCATTGAGTGGATACGTTTCAGGGGCAAGTGCGTTTTCAGGCGTGTTTCCTTTGAGCTTAAAAAGGCTCAGGATAAGCTTCATCTTCTCAAGGGCCTTGAAAAAATTCTTCTCGATATTGATAAGGCAATCAAAATAGTACGCGAGACCGAAGAGGAAAGCGAAGTAGTACCCAACCTTATGATAGGCTTCGGTATAGATGAAATTCAGGCTGAATATGTGGCTGAAATCAAGCTTCGTCACCTTAACAGAGAGTATATTCTCAAGCGTCTTAAGGATATTGAAAACCTTGAGGCAACCATTGCCGATATGCAGGATATTCTCAAGTCAAAGACAAGGGTACGCAAAATTATTATAGGTGAGCTTCAGGATGTAATCAAAAAGTATGGCAAGGACAGAAGCAGTGAAATTGTTATGCTCAGTGATACGGACTCTGCCGATGAGGCCGAGGAGATACCTGATTACGCGGTAAATCTTTTCTTTACCAAGGAAGGCTACTTTAAGAAAATCACCCCTCTTTCACTTCGCATGGGCGGTGACCACAAGCTTAAAGACGGTGACGAAATAGTTCAGAGCTTTGAAACAACCAACAATAATGATCTGCTGTTTTTCACCGATAAGTGCCAGGTCTATAAGGCCAAGGTCAATGATTTTGCCGATTCCAAGGCAAGCGTGCTTGGTGAGTACATCCCCTCAAAGCTTGAAATGGAAGAAGGGGAGAACGCTATCTTTATGGTTGTGACCAACGACTATAAGGGATATATGCTTTTCCTGTTTGATAACGGTAAGGCGGCAAAGGTAAATCTTAATTCCTATGCTACTAAGACAAACCGTAAAAAGCTGATCAAGGCTTACTGCGATAAGTCGCCTCTTGCAGGCATTGAGTATCTCAGGGAGGACTCTCAGCTTGTTATTGAAACAACAGGCGGCAGATGTCTGCTGCTTGATACTGCCATGGTGTCACCTAAGGCTATGAAGGACACTCAGGGCGTAGCCTGCATTACCCTTAAGAAAAACCAGAAAATAGCCTCACTTCGTTTTTACACTGAAGGTGAGTTTGTAAAAGCCTCACGCTATAAGGCTAAAAATCTGCCCTCAGCCGGTATGGCACTGAGCAATGAGGACATTATGAAAAAGAACAATATAACCTTTGACGGCTTCGTTTAATAATTCTTAATCAGCACAACTCCCTGCTCTTTTTGAGTATGGGAGTTGTTTTTGCATATAAAAGTTAGTTTTGCACATCAGTGTTGCAATTGTAACAAAATATTCACAAATTCATAAACTTCTAATTATATTACAGTGTATAATTGTAACTTAGATGTGCGAAATCCGGCTTTATTTAATCATAACCTTGCAGATTTTAACAGTAAGCTGATATCATATAACCGGAGCACCTGAAAAAAAGGAAGTGAATTTACTTGGATAAGTCACAAATTCTCACTGTGAGAAGCTTATCGGAATATGCCGTTGAAAAGTACGGCGAGAAGGATTTCTGCCGATTTATAAGAGACGGTGAAATCTGCGTAAAAAGCTACAGCAGATTTCACGAGGATGCCCTGAGCATCTGCCGATACATACGCTCTAAGAGCAAGGAAAAAATGAATATCGGCTTTATCGGCAAAACAAGCTATGAATATATCGCCTGCCTTACAGGTATGATTTTCAGCGGTAACACAGTAGTGCCCTTTGCACCGGATATCACTGTTGAGGAAGCAATAGAGCTTTTTGACAATGCTGATATCGAGATGCTTTTCTGCGAAGAGGAATTTACCGAAAAGGCACATATGATAAAAAGACACTTCGGCGGTCTGAGAGATATTATATCTCTTGGCGATTGGCAGTGGTTTGAGAATAAGTATAAGGAGTTTTCAGGTGAATCTGCCTATGCTTCACTTTCAGATATAGAGGTTGAGCCTGACAGATGTGCATTGATTATTTATACCTCAGGCACAACAGGTAAGAGAAAGGGTGTAATGCTTTCGCAGAATAACCTTGCATCCAACTCAACCTATGATGCTTATGCTCTTGAAAGTGACGATGTTAGCTTTTCAATTCTTCCCATGCACCATGTTTTCTGCTATGCATGTGACGTGCTCAAAACTCTTTATGACGGCGGTACCCTCTGCCTTAACGGCGAGCTGCAGTATCTTTATAAGCATATGCTTATGTTCCGGCCCACAATTATGCGAATAGTGCCTGCAATCTGCAAGTCTATTCTCACAAAGATAAAGGTTACCGAAAGACAGAATCCTTCTCTTTCAAAAAGAGAAGCTGCCGAAAAGGTTGTCGGTAAGAATTTCAGACGAATGATTGCCGGAAGTGCTTTCCTCAGCGGTGCAATAATTGACGAATTTGAGCAGTACGGCATCACAGCAAGACAGGGCTACGGCATGAGCGAATGCAGCCCCAGAATCACAACCTCAGACTTTTCAGATAAACTCAAATACTCCAACGGCAGACTCACCGGTGTTGATGAAGTGAGAAGTGTTGACGGAGAAATTCAGGTCAAGGGCCCCAGTGTTATGCTCGGCTACTATAAAATGCCTGAAGAAACAAAAGCTGCTTTCACCGAAGACGGTTGGCTTCATACAGGTGACTTAGGTTATGTTGAAGATGACCACATCTTCCTTGTGGGCAGAAAGAAAAATTTGATTATTCTCTCTAACGGCGAAAACATTTCACCTGAAGAAATTGAAAACCGCTTCGCCGATGAGGGTATAATAAAGGAAATCGTCGTTTTAGCAGAAAACGACAAGCTTGTTGCTGAGATTTTCCCTGATGAAGTGCTTGCTGACAACCTCGGCATCACAGATATTGAAGGTGTAATTTCCGCTGTTATTGACAAAGTTAATATTGACTCGGCGTCTGACAGACAGATTTTCTCCTTCAGACTTCGTGAAAAGCCCTTCCCGAGAACCTCAACAGGCAAGATAAAGAGAACCGAATTTTATTTTAAGGGTAACGAAAACTAAACGTTACCGACAGGAGGACCGAAAACTATGGTAGAAAAATTTTTACCCAGCGGTGAAAAAGTTAAGGCTTATCCCATTACAAGCTCACAGAAGATGATGTATCTTATGTCGCTTAAATACGGATCAGGCTACCCTGTTAACAATATCGGCTACGGCTTTTATTGGAAGGGTGAATTGGACAAGGCAGTGATGAAACAGGCTATTCAGGAAGCTATTGAACGCTGTGACACCATGAGGCTTCGCTTTATTATGGGCAAGAAGCTTCAGCTTCTTCAGTATGTATACTACAAGAGTGAGCTTGAGGTTGAGGAATGGGATTACAGCGATATGACAATCGACGAGGCTGAAGAAAAAATTCTCGCTTTTTCAAGAGAGAGCATTCCTATGTTTAACTGTGAGCTTCACAGAATCGCTATTGTTGATTTTGCAGATGGCTATCACGGCCTTTTTATGAGAATTCAGCACCTTGCTATGGACGCTTATTCTCTTAAGGTTTTCGTCAACGACATTATTGACATTTATATGCACAGAACAAGGGGAACAGCTTATCCAAAGCCCATGCGCGCTTACATACCTGTGCTTGAAGATGAACTGGCTTACGAAACATCTAAGCAGCATTCAGACGACCAGCTTTATTGGTACAATTCACTTGCGCTTTCAACTGAGCCTATTTTCACAGACTTTATGCTTGATAACAGACTCAAGCAGCAGCAGGTCAAGTACCCCGACAGACGCTTTGCCGACATTCACTCAGGCTTGCCTGATGCTTCAGGTGTCAAATTCAGCATCAGCGCTGAAGACAGCAAGAAAATCATTGATATGTGCGAAAAGAACAATATTTCCGTTTTTGCATATCTCTCAATGGGTGTGCGTACTGCTCTTTCCTGCTTCAACGATAACCAGGAGGATGTTTCCTTCAAGATGATTATCAACAGACGCGGTACCATTGCTGAAAAGAAATCGGGCGGTATCCGCATTAACTTCCTTCCAATGAGAAGTATCGTAAAGCCCACAGAAACCTTTATCCATGCGGTCAGAGGCATTTCTGAGGTTCAGAACGAAATGTATCAGCATTCAAGACTTGCTTTCCTTGAAACTCTTCACGAAAGACACAAGTCAATGTCAAAGGATGCTAAGTTTGACTCTACATATGACAGCTTCGGTCTTTCATATCAGCCCTTGATGAAGATGAAGGCAATTGATGAGGAAATGGAAAAGACAGCACGCACTATCTGGTACAACAACGGTGCTATCATGATCCCTCTTTATGTTACTGTTGTTCACAGACAGAATGACGGCGGCTTTGATTTCATCTGCGAATACAGAACAGAGCAGCAGGCTGAATATGACCTTAAGGTGCTTTGCTCTAAAATTGAAAAAGCTATGGTTCTCGGTGCTGAGAACCCTGAAATAACAGTACAGGAAGTACTTGATAAAATTGCATTAACTGACGAAGAAAGGAACGGTAAACCCCAATGCAAACACTCGAAAAGCTTATTGACATCCTTGGAAACTACGTGGAAGCTGACGAAATCAAGAATGAAGACAATTTTAAGTCTGATCTCGGCCTGAGTTCATTTGACACGGTGTGTATGATCAGCGATATCAAATCTACCCTCGGTGTTGAGCTTGTTGCAGCAGATTTTGTTAAGCACAAGACAGTCGGTGCCATGGCAGATTATATTGCATCACTTACAGCATAACAGGATTAAATTTAAAAGGACAGTTGCCTCAATTGGCAGCTGTCCCTTTTATTTTGTCAATTGTGCAGGACTTCTCCGCAATCAATTAACCTTTGCGGAAAAGTCACAAACGCACATAAGCTCTGATTAATCAGCACTCATTAACCTTGCCGCTGAATATATTTTGGCTTATTTGCTGTTTAATACACAAGGAAAGATTATCCTTTTAATTTTTCTACCATCATTTTTGCCGCCTTATAAATATCTCCGCAGCCAAGAGTAATGATGATGTCGCCTTTTTTAGCGTTGGCAAGCACATGCTCACAGACCTCGCCGAAGGTGTTGAACCACACACTGCCGGGAATTTTATCCGCTAAATCCTTTGTGTAAATACCGTAGGTGTTGACCTCTCTTGAGCCCATAATCTCTGTCATAACACACTTGTCAGGGATTTTAAGCACTCTGACAAAATCGTCAAAGAGTATCGATGTTCTCGAGTAAGTAAAAGGCTGGAAAACTGCCCAGACGGTGCCGTAGCCCATTTTCATAACCGCCTGCAGAGTCACTTCAAGCTCACCTGGGTGATGTGCGTAGTCATCGGCAATTGTTATTCCGTCAATTTCGCCTAAAATTTCAAAGCGTCTTCCGGCACCCTTGAACGCGCCTATGCCTTTTTCGCATTGCTCAAAGCTGCAGCCCGCCTTCACAGCTGCCGCAAAGGCGGCAAGTGAGTTGAGGATATTATGCTCGCCGGGTATGCCGAGAACGAGATGAGCTAATTTATTACCGCCGCTCATAACATCAAACTCGGCAAAGGCGCCTCTGTTATAGGTTATGTTTTCGGGGTAATATGTACAGCTCTTATTTTTGCCGAAGCTGATTTTTTCCTTATCGAGATTTTCGGTGGCACGAAGGGTGTTTTCATCATCACCGTTGAAAATAACGGTGCGAGATGTCATATTGCAGAATTTATTGAAGGATGCAATGATGTTATCGAGATTTTTAAAATATTCGAGATGGTCCTCATCCACATTGAGAAGAATGGTTGTATCCGGTGAGAGCTTATGATAGTGGTCTTTATATTCACAGGCCTCACAGACAAAAATATCACTTTTGCCTGCTCTGCCGTGGCTTTCAATCAGAGGGAGTCTGCCTCCGATAAGACAGGTGGGGTCTTTTTGTGCCTGAATTAGAATCTGTGACAGCATTGCAGTTACGGTTGTTTTTCCGTGAGTTCCGCACACAGCTATGCAGTCAGAATACATTCTTGTGATAGCACCGAAAATTTCAGCTCTTTCCACGCAGGGTACACTGCCGTTTTTTGCCGCCACGAGCTCAGGGTTATCCTTGAGTATTGCGTCGGTATAGACAATCAACTCAGCACCTTCAAGGTTTTCAGGCTTCTGACCTAAGATAACCTTCATACCAAGCTCACGCAGCTTAGTGATGTTATCGCCGTCATTGTTATCTGAGCCGCTTATATCATAACCCCAGGAGTGCAGAATCTCCGCTATGGGACACATACCTGAGCCGCCTATTCCTATAAAATGAATTTTTTTAACCTGCTTTAAAAGCATATCTATATCCATAATCGAAACTCCTTATAAATATTCTACCCTTTATTATATTGCAATAAGCAAAAATAGTAAACACTTTAAGACAAATTAACATCAAAAAATTTTCAGCATATTATATAGTATCAAATCAGTGGGGGAGCAATATGAATAATTTTCTTTTAATAGGCGGAGATAAGCGTATGGAGGTTCTGTATAAGACTTTACTCTCAAAGGGTATAGAAGCCCGCCATATCGGCAATATGAAGGATTTGACAGCTTTCAGCGATTATGGCTGCTATAGCAATGTTATCTTACCCTTGCCTGTCAGCAAGGATGGCAGACGAATTTTTTCCGAAGACGGCGATTTTGACCTGTCCTTTGAAAAGCTTGCGGAGAATCTTTTGAGTATTCAGAGAGTTTTTGCAGGCAATTTACACGGCAGACTCAGGGCTCTTCTTGACAGTAAAAAAATCGAATACTCCGATATGATGCTGGATGAAGGCTTTCTCGAAGCCAACGCTTATCTTACGGCACAGGGAGCTTTAAGGCTGCTGCTTGAAAATACCGAAGAGTATATTGTCGGTAAAAAGGTGCTCATTATAGGCTTCGGCAGAGTCGCCGCAGCATTGGCTGCTCTGCTTAAGGCAGTGGGTTTGGATATTTACATAGCCGCACGAAGCAGCTCTCAGCTCAGACGGGCATCGTGTCTCGGTTATAAAACAGTGAAACTCAGTAATATAGGAGCTTATATATGCTTCTTTGACTATATTTTTGCAACAGTACCCTCAAAGGTATTATCGGCTGATGATATTGCTCTGATAAGAGACGACTGTGTTTATTTTGAGCTTGCCTCCGCACCCTTTTCAGCCGAGGAGGCTGACTTTAAGCTGAAATCCAAAAAATATGTCACAGGTGCAGCCTTGCCCGGGAAATATCTCAGCACCGCTGCAGGCAGACTTATGGCTGATTATATTATGCAGTTTATCAGTGCTGAAAAGGAGTGAAACCATTGAAGGCAATAACAGCAGGCTTTGCTCTTACAGGCTCATTCTGTACCTTTGAGCGAGCCATAAAACAGATTGAATTTCTTATTTCAAAAGATATAAATATATTACCCATAATGTCGTTCAATGCTTCGGATATAGACACACGCTTCGGTAAAGCCGAGGATTTCAGAAAAAGGCTCGAGACCATAACAGGTAACAAGGTTATAAAAACAATTGAAGATGCGGAGCCTATCGGGCCAAAAAATCTTATTGACATTCTCATTATTCTGCCCTGCACGGGAAACACTCTTGCAAAGCTTGCGGCAGGCATATATGATACGCCGGTTACTCTTGCGGCAAAATCACATCTTCGCAATCAGAAAAGCGTTGTTGTGGGGGTTTCTTCAAACGATTCTCTCAGCTCTTCAGCAAAGAATATAGGGGCGCTCCTTAATTATAAGCACTATTATTTTGTGCCTATGACTCAGGATGCACCGGATAAAAAGCCTTTTTCAATTGTCTGCGATTTTGAGAGAGTTTATGACACGATGCTGCTTGCTCTTGAGGAAAAGCAGCTTGAGCCTATAATATTCTGAAACAACTAAGCCCACCGACGGAAAAATCGGTGGGCTTATCGCTATTGAAAAAAGATTACATATTACTGAAAATTTCTTTTATTTCCGCAGCTCTGCCGCAGGTCATTTTGCCCTCGGGACAAGCACCGTGAACATAGCAGCTGGGGCCGTAAAGCGAGAAAAGATCGGGTGAAATCTTGCGAAGCTTTTTAAGAAAATCATTTGCAAATGCCTGAATTTCCCACTGTGCTCTTGTGCAGCAGCGCAGACGGAAGAAAAGAAGCATTTCTCTTGCATTCATTGTTGTCACTATATCAAGGGTGTTGCCGCTGAGCACGCAGTAAATAAGAACATTATCCTCATAGCCCTTTGACTTGAGCTCGCTATAAAGAGAGAGCATGTCACTGAAGGCTTCCTTATAAATTGCAAGGGCTTCGCTGTCTGCTTTAACTGTGTCAGGGATAACATAGGAAGCTCTGTCGGCTCTGATGAGGTTGGGTATGCATATGCTCTGCATTCTGTGTCTTGCAAAGTGAGTAAGACATGCAAGTGAAACCTTGTTGAATTTTGCAGTGCAGGTATAGCTTTCCAAGGCTCTCGGTCTTGATGAAGCAGTGAGCTTTTTAAGTATAGTCTTTACATTTTCCTTATTTTCGATAATTCGGTTTGCGGCAGCAGGGGAGTAGCCTGCCTCGAAAAGTGCACTCAAAGCTACATTGCTTTCACCGTCGGGAGTATAGGCTAAAATTTCACAAAGCTCCTGAGAAGATTTTTCTTCGTCATAGCTGAATCCGTAGTCAGGCTCGTCGTTATATTTCTGACCCTTAAGCTCAAAATCAATGAAAAGACCGGGAGCGATTTCCCTGCACTGCTCAAGAAGCGACAGGCCGATTTCATAGATTTCCTTAATTTTGCTGCCTCTGCCGTAAATCATTGCATTGAGCACATTAATAAGCTCTCTGCCGCCCAGGGAGCAGAAAAAGTTTGAATAGAAGCAGTAGGGAAGCACAAAGCGTGCATCCTCCTTGGGTATTCCCATTTCGGTAAGTGATGAATATGCTGCGAAAAGCCTGTCAGCCACGGCAGTGTACCTTGCTTTGTCTTCGTCACACTTAAATTCGGGCACAAGATATCCGCAGTCTGAAAAGTCAACATATCGTCTTGACTTAACGGTGAAGGAAGCGAGTCTGAATTCAATCATAAACTGCTCAACAACAACGCTGACATTTTCAAAGGCAAGGTTAAAGAAAATGTGCTCAATTGTTGAAGTGTGGCCTGATTTAGTCACCTTGCCGATAAGCTTGGTGTTTTTCTCTTCGTCGTGGCTTCTTTCAAAAATTTCGAGTGCGGTTCCGCTTTGGGTTGAAATTCTGCCTGAAGCGGCACAAACCTCCTGACCGACATTTGAACAGCCTATAACAAAAGCTCCATATTTATTCATAATAGTATCTCTCCCTATAATTTCTTCTGCTATATTGTAATATAAATCACTGTCATTTGTCAAATAAAACTTTTTCGCGCGGCAAACTTCCAAATATTACTAAAATGTAAGAACTTTTTAAGAAAAAAACATTGATAAATCTTTCTTTTGTTGCTATAATTACAAAGAATATGATAATAGGGGTAATATGGCAATGATTAAAAGAAACAGCGAAATGAAGGTAAGTCTCAGAGAAAATATGCGCGGCGGTGACGGTACTGTTAAAATCACCGATATACTTGACGCAGGCGAATATAAAGGCAAAAGCCGCCTTTTAGGTGTCATAACTCTTGAAAGCGGCTGCTCAATAGGTGCCCATGTTCATGAAAATGAAGAAGAGGTTTTTTATATCATCGAGGGTACCGCCACATATAATGACAACGGCAAGCAAGAAACTCTCTATGCAGGCGACAGCTGTGTGTGTCTCGGCGGTCAGGAGCATTCAATTGCAAATAAAACAGACGAGACGCTCAGGCTCTTTGCTGTTATTATGACTTATTGAGGTGCTTTATGGGCAGAATGATAGTTATTGACGGCCTTGACGGAAGCGGCAAGGCAACTCAGGCAGAGCTGCTGAAAAACTACCTCAGCTCAAGAGGCTGCAGCACATATACTCTTGACCTGCCTTTTTATTCAGATGAGTCAAGCACTCTCGTAAAAATGTATCTCAGCGGTGAGCTTGGTGAAAATCCCTCAGATGTCAATGCCTATGCTGCTTCAACCTTTTATGCGGCAGACAGATATGCAAGCTATAAAAAACATTGGCAAAGGGAATATGAAAGCGACAAAATTGTTGTTGCCAACAGATATACAACCTCAAACGCCTGTCATCAGATGACAAAGCTCCCGCAGGAGCAATGGGACGAATATCTCTCATGGCTTTTTGAGTTTGAATACGGCAGGTTAGGAATACCTGAGCCTGACTGTGTGATTTTTCTTGATATGCCTGTTGAAATTTCACAGAAGCTGCTGTTAAAACGCTATCAGGGTGACGAAAATAAAAAAGATGTGCATGAAAGAGATGTCCGATATCTGCTTTCTTGTCACAAGGCTGCAGTGTACGCTGCCGAAAAATTAGGCTGGCACAGAGTTGTCTGTGGCAGAGACGGTGAACCTCTGAGCGTCGATGAGATTTCCGCTGAGGTTTGCCGCATAGCAGAAAGGGAAATTTTAGGCAATGACTGAACTACACAAGGTTAGACTCGAAGACAAAGAATGGATAGATAAAATTCTCGCTGATGTGCCTTTTTTCACATGCGAATATCCCTTCGGTAACATTTTTTCTTATAGTGCCAAAATGCTCATTGAGGTTGCTGAGGTTGAGGGCTGTCTCATAACCAAATGCACTCAGGGTGACAGTATTATGTATTGCTGTCCTCTCGGCAAGGGAAATATGAAAAAGGCAGTTGAGTTCATATTAAGCGATGCTGAAAAAGACGGCAGAGAGTTTGAAATGTTCGGCATTTCACCTGACTCGGCTGAGTTTTTAACCGAAGAATTCGCCGGTGTGTTTGATATCTCTCTCAGCCGAGACACCTTTGACTATATATATCTCGGTGAAGATTTAATAAATCTCAGCGGAAAGAAGTATCAGCCCAAAAGAAATCATATATCCTTCTTTATGAGAAATAACAATTGGAGCTATGAGAGAATAAGGGCAGAGAATATACCGGAGTGCCTTGAAATGAGCAAGGTGTGGCTCGAAGGTGCTCTTGAGGAATATAAGGCGGACCTTGAGGCTGAGCTTAAAATAATTGAGAGAGTCTTTGACAATTATGAGCAGCTCGGTTATGTCGGCGGCCTTCTCAGGGCTGACGGCAAGGTTATTGCATACACAATGGGCGAAAAAATGACGGATGAAATGTTCTGCGTTCACATTGAAAAGGCTTTTTCCCACATAAGGGGAGCCTATCCTATGATAAATCAGCAGTTTGTTAAAAACGAGCTGTCACAGTATAAATATATCAACCGCGAGGATGATACGGGTGCTGAGAACCTGAGAAAAGCCAAGCTCAGCTATTACCCTGCTATTCTTGCAGAAAAATATGAGGCGAAGCTTAAAAATGCTCATTAAACCGGATGAAAAATACATTCCGTCACTCATAAAGCTCTGGCGTGAGGTTTTTGGTGACAGTGAGGAATATATAGAGCTCTTTTTTAAAAAAGCATATTTTGACGGCGAATGCTTCGGCGAAATTGTCGGCGATGAGGTTGTCAGTGCGTTTTATCTGCTTAAATGCTCTGTCAGGTACGCGGGTAAGGTCTATGAGGGCAGATATCTTTATGCCGCCGCCACACTGGGTGAGTACCGCCGTAAGGGTCTTATGTCGGCTCTTATTGCAGAAGCGACAGCTTATTGCAAAGATGCAGGTCTTGATTTTATTGCTCTTGTGCCTGCAAGTGACAGCTTATATGATTACTATTCAGGCTTCGGCTTTAAAGAGGCAATGTATAAATACAGGTTTGTGCTCAGCAATGATTTTGTAACACTGCCCTTATACCGCGAGGCAGAAAACTACGCTGAGTTTTATAAAATCAGAAGCTCTGCCGAAAATGCCCTTGTTTATGGCGAGGTCGGTTGTGAATATGCCTTTGATTGCCTTGACTTTCTGGGTAAAAAGGTTGTTATATTCGGTGAAAACAGCTATTACATTGACGGTGAAGAGCTGTTCACGGCAGACACAGAAGAAACAGCGGCAAGCTTTTTAAGCTCACTTTCGGGCGAAAGGGTTATGTATTCCAATAAGCCCTTGCGCAGTGCCGAAAAGGTCAGAAACGGAATGATGTATTGTTTTGCCGGTGAGCTCAGAAATAAAGAAATATATATGAATATAGCATTGGATTAGGAGAAATAATTATGGTTTACTGTTTTCTCGCTGACGGCTTTGAGGAGCTTGAAGCAATAGCACCTATAGACATTTTAAGAAGAGCTGATGTTGATGTTATCACTGTCGGTGTCACAGGTGAGGTTATCAACGGAAGACACGGCATTAAAGTTACTGCCGATTGCACAATTGACAGCATTGAGCTGACAGATGGGCTTGAAGGTATCATTCTTCCCGGAGGTCTGCCCGGTGCAACAAACCTTGAAGAAAGCACTGCAGTGCAAAAGGCAATAGATTTCACTGCAGAAAACGGAAAGCTTGTCTGCGCAATATGTGCCGCGCCGCAGATTTTAGGTCACAAGGGACTTCTCAGGGGCAGAGAGGCAATTGCTTATCCCGGTTTTGAAAAAGAGCTTGAGGGAGCACATATCAGCAGCAGCTATGTTGCTGTTGACGGCAATTTCATCACCGCAAAGGGTGCAGGTGTTGCGGCTGAGTTCGGTCTTGAAATTGTTGCCGCACTTAAGAGCAGAGAAGCTTCAGATAAAATCAGGTCGGCAATTCAGTGCATATGATTCAGAAAAAAGATATTTTAAGAAACCTCTTTAAGATTAACAGGGATGCAGTTGACAATAAAACTGAGCTCAGTGAAAAAATCTGTCAATCACTTTTTAAAAGCGATGAATACAGAAATTGTGAAAGCATATTTCTTTACGCTTCCTGTGGCAGTGAGGTTTGCACCGACAGTATAATGCACAGGGCTTTTGCTGACGGTAAGAGAGTTGCTTTTCCGCGGTGCATTGATAAAAACGGCAATATGAAGTTTTATTATATTAATTCATCAAGTGAGCTGATATTAGGCTATTACGGTATAAAAGCTCCGCCAACACATACTGAGGCTTATTTCGGAAATGAAAACACCCTTTGCATAGTGCCGGGGCTTGCTTTCAGCATTGACGGATACCGTCTCGGGTACGGAAAAGGCTATTATGACAGATTTTTAAGCGAATTTAAGGGCGTGAGCATAGGCTTGTGCTATGATATGTGTCTTTGCAAAACGCTTCCCACAGACGAATACGACAAAAAAGTCAATTACCTTATCACCGATAAGAGAATATACAATTTTACATAAAGGAGGAATAATATGGCTGACCGTTTCTATTCAGAGGGTTCAAAAAATAACGGCAGTGCCGGCAGCAGCTTCCCTACAGGAGGCTCAAGACCGTCAGGCGTTAACCCTTACACCGCCAAGGCTAATAAGAGTCTGGGTGATTTCAGCGAAAATATTGATTCCAACAGCGTCAGACCCGGTCAGGGCTCTGTCGGTTCACAAAAAAAGTTTGAGGTTCACATCAACGATTTTGACGATTTCCTCGGAATTCCCGAGCCTCCCTCAACACCTGCAACACCTAAGCATATTGAGCAGAGAAAGCCTGCTGCTTCATCGGTGCAGAGAAAACCCGTTGAATCGGTAAAGAGGACAGGTGCACAGGGCTCTGCAAAGCCGGCTCAGGCAAAAACAGTGCCTTCGGCTAAAAAGGTGCCCGTCAATGCTGCAAAATCTGCTCAGGTCAAAAAGCTGTCAGGTCTTACCTCTATGATGAAAAAGCCTGCCGCGGCTCCGAAGGCTCCCACGCAGAAGACTCCGCCTGAGTCTGCAAAGAGCTTTAAGACTGCACCGCAGAAAAAAAGAACTGCAGAAAAGGCAGAGAAAGCAAAAAAGCAGCTTACACCCGAACAGGCAGCTCGTCTTAAGGAAAAGAGAAGATATAATTTTATCAAGGGTCTTTTAGCTGCTTGTGTCTGCACTTTCTTCATTGCAATAATGACCATTACCGCTTCCACAATTGCTATGGAAACAATTAATGACATTCTTGTTATCGATAAAAGCGATAATCTGACAGGTAATGTAACAGTTGAGCAGGGCGATGAGTTTATTGATGTTTTCAATAAGCTTGAGGAAGCCGGCTTCATCAAGCAGAAAACCCTTTGCTATATCTTCCTTATGTACCGAGAGTATCAGACTGTTGATTATCAGCCCGGTGTATATTATCTTGAAAGTAATGACGGTCTTGAATATAACATTGAAACAATGATGGTCAAGCGTTCAGGATCAAAGGATACGGTCCGTCTTACATTCCCCGAGGGATGGACTATTGCACAGATTTTTGAAAAGATAGAAAAGTATAATGTCTGCAGTGCCGATAAGCTTTACGCCAACTTGGATGTGGTTGCCGATGAATATGATTTTATCAAAAAAATCGATATGAAGTCGGGCAGATATCTGAAGGCAGAGGGATATCTTTTCCCCGATACCTATGATTTCTTCATTGAGGAAAGTCCCTCATCAGTGCTTAAAAAGCTTTTTGACAACTTCCGTAACAGATGGACGGAGGATTATACTGCACGCCTTAACGAGCTTGGTATGACAATGGACGAAATTATCAATATTGCCGCTATGATTCAGCGTGAAGCAAAAAACACATCTC
This sequence comes from Clostridia bacterium, assembly GCA_017396515.1. Classification (GTDB taxonomy): domain Bacteria; phylum Bacillota; class Clostridia; order Oscillospirales; family Acutalibacteraceae; genus UBA6857. The sequence continues at coordinate 24,991 of JAFQLV010000031.1, forward strand.
AGATGAGTGTAATTTCAAGTGTTGTTCACAACAGACTTAAAAAGTCCTCCACCTTCCCCACCCTTGATATGAACTCAACAAAGGACTATATCACATCACTTAAGCCTTACAATCTTTTCAGTGATTTCTATTATGAGCTTTATCTCGGCACATATAACACCTACAGTGCTCAGGGGCTTCCTCCCGGACCGATATGTAACCCGGGTGCTGCTGCCATAAAAGCTGCACTTTATCCTGCACAGACAGACTACTACTTCTTTATGCACAGTCCGTCAGGTGAAATATATCTTGCCAGAACAGCTGATGAGCATCAGGTAAACACTGAGCTGTATTTATAAAAATGAGGTTATCAAATGTCAAATATGATAAAAAAGCCTGAGCTTCTTGCACCTGCAGGTGATATGGAAAGGCTTCAGTCGGCTGTAAAATACGGTGCCGATGCGGTTTATCTCGGCGGCAAGACCTTCGGTATGAGAGCCGCACCGTCAAATTTCAGCAAGGAGGAGCTGCCGCAGGCAGTTTCTTTTTGCCACAAGCACGGCGTAAAGGTTTATCTGACCTGTAATGTACTGCCGAGAAACGATGAGCTGGATGAGCTTCCCGATTTTCTTATAAATGCCGAGAAAGCAGGTGTTGATGCACTCATTATCTCTGACATCGGTGTTTTAGAGTACGCGAAAAAATATGTGCCGGAAATGGAAATTCATATTTCCACCCAATCGGGCATTGTTAATTATGCCACGGCAAATGCATTTTATAAAATGGGTGCAAAGCGAATTGTTACTGCCCGTGAGCTTAAAATGACCGAATTGGCTGAAATCAGGAAGAATATTCCCGACGATATGGATATCGAGTGCTTTGTTCACGGTGCAATGTGCGTGTCATTTTCGGGCAGATGCCTTATATCAAACTATCTTGTGGGCAGAGATGCCAACAGAGGCGAGTGTGCGCAGCCCTGCCGCTGGAAATATGCTCTTATGGAGGAAAAGCGTCCCGGTCAGTATTTCCCTGTTTATGAGGGCGACGGCGGCACATATATAATGAACTCAAAGGATATGTGTATGATTGAGCACATTCCGGAGCTGATAAAAGCAGGCATAACCTCATTTAAAATTGAGGGCAGAGCCAAATCGGCCTATTATGTTTCGGCTGTTGTCAATGCTTACAGAAAGGCTATTGACGGATATTTTGAAAATCCGTCGGATGATTACAGACCCGAGCAGTGGATAATTGACGAAATGCGTAAAATAAGCTACCGTGACTATTGCACAGGCTTTTTCTACGGGGACCCTGCCGATGATGCCAATGTCAGCTACAAGGGCGGATATAACCGTGAATGGGATGTAATGGCAATAGTGAAGCACTGGGAAAATGGCATTGCCTATTGCTCACAGAGAAACCGCTTTTTTGAGGGTGACGAGCTGGAAGCTCTTGAGGTTGGAAAAGCACCCTTTAAAATAATAGCAAAGGGACTTCGTAATGCTGAGGGCGAAGCCATTGAAGCCACACAGCATCCTATGATGGATTTCACCTTCGAGTGCGAAACACCCCTCGAGGATGAAACTATTCTGAGAAAAGAGCGAGCTGAAAAAGAGCGAGTTATAATTTAAAATTTGCAGGCGGTAAATTTTTCCGCCTGTTTATTTTTTTCTTCTGCATATAATAAAAACGGTGATGAAATATGGAAAAACCTTTTGAAGAAAAACTCAAAGTAATGTCCCGTGAAAAATTCGGCAAAGGCATTGAAATCCTCAGCTGTGACGAATTATATGCATTGATAGGTGCTTATGTAAATGAAAAATGTGATAATCATAAAAAGAATGACCCGAAAAGAAAGAGAGCTGCTTATTTTTCAATTGAATATCTTATAGGCAGACTTCTTGAGTCAAATCTTTATAATATGGGAAATCTTATTCTGACACAAAAGAGCCTTACGGATGTTGGGCGTTCACTCTCTGAGCTTAATGAAATTGAAGATTATGCCTTCGGAAACGGCGGCCTGGGCAGACTGGCAGCCTGCTTTCTTGACTCTGCCGCATCAAATGAGATTCCGCTTGACGGCTTCGGTATAAGATATAAATACGGCCTTTTTAAGCAGAGCTTTGCCTCTGACGGCTCGCAGCAGGAGCACCCGGATGATTGGCAGACACAAGGTGACCCTTTTGGTATAAAGAAAGAAGGGGAGTGTGTGCAGGTAAACTTCGCGGACTACTCAGTTAAGGCAGTTCCCTATGACTATCATGTAATCGGTTATAATTTCAAATGCATAAACACACTGCGTCTTTATGAATGTGCGGCAGTTAACTGTCACGAAAGCGATGCCGCAAGGATATATGAGTATCTTTATCCTGATGACAGCTCCTGGGAGGGCAAGCGCTTAAGACTTCGGCAGCAGTACTTTTTAGTAAGTGCCGCTTTGCAGAATATAGTGGCAAGGTACGGACTTGAGGATATTGAAAACAAGATTAAAATTCAGCTCAATGACACACACCCTGTTATTGCAATTCCTGAGCTTATAAATCTGTGTGTCAAGCAGAATATGGATTTTGAGGATGCATTGAGCCTGTCCGGAAAAATCTTCGCATATACAAATCACACGGTTATGCCTGAGGCACTTGAGGAGTGGGACTGCGAGCTTTTGCGGCAGACTATACCTCAGGTTTACGGAATAATTCAGAAGATAAACGATATGGCAATTTTTCAGCTTCGCGGGCAAAGCGATGTTGATTTTAATAAATGTGCCATTATCTCTGACGGAAAGGTTAAAATGGCAAATCTTGCCTGCTTCGTCTGCAGCGATATAAACGGTGTGGCTTCGCTTCACACTGAAATATTAAAAGAGCGTGTGCTCTCTCATTGGTATAATATCTATCCCGAAAAATTCAGCAACAAGACAAACGGCATTACCCAGAGACGGTGGCTTGGTCTTTCAAATGCAGCTCTTACCGATTTTCTGTGCAGACTGTGCGGCTGTGATATAATTGAAGAAACAGAGAAAATTGAAGAGCTTCTTAAGTTCAAGGATGATGAAGAGGTAATAAAACAGCTTTGTGAAATCAAAAAAATCAACAAAAAGGCTTTGTGTCAGCATATTAAAGAAAAAGAAGGTATTGAGCTTGACCCTGAGAGTGTTTTCTTTGTTCAGGTCAAGAGAATACACGAATATAAAAGACAGCTTCTAGGAATTTTTCTTGCTGTTTACTTTTATCTGTGCTTTAAGGAAGGCAGAAACAAAGAGCTTCCAAAGATGACCTTTATTTTCGGCGGCAAGGCTGCGTCCTCATATAAGACAGCCAAATCTGTAATACGCTTTATCAATAATGCCGCTGAAGTTATAAACAGTGATGAAAGCGTAAAAGGTAAAATCAAGATTGTTTTTTGCGAAAACTATAATGTAAGCTACGCACAGAAAATTATTCCTGCGGCGGATATTTCAATGCAGCTGTCACTTGTAGGCACCGAGGCAAGCGGTACGGGTAATATGAAGTTCATGATGAACGGAGCGGTAACACTTGGTACCTATGACGGAGCAAACATTGAAATCTGCGAAAAAGCAGGGCAGCAGAACAACTATATTTTCGGTATGAGGGCGGATGAGGTGATAAGCAGAAAAGAAAGCTACCGCCCGAAAGAGCTTTATGAGAGCAATGCCGTAATCAAAAGGCTTGTTGATACACTCATTGACGGCACCTTCGGCAAGGAAAATGATTTTGCCCATATTTATGATAGTCTTCTCAACACACACGATGCAGACAGATTTATGGTTCTTGCCGATTTATGCGATTTTATTACAGTAGCAACGAAAGCGGCAGCAGACTATAAAAATAAGCTTGATTTTGGCAGAAAGTGCCTTATGAATATAGGCTCATCGGCATATTTTTCTTCAGACAGAACCGTAAGAGAATATGCTGAGGAAATCTGGTTTAAATGATTTACTCCTACGCTTCAAAGGTTTAAAAAGCTTTGAAGCTGTTTTTTTAACAAAAAAGTTAAAAAAATTCATCAAAAACAGTTGGCAACCTTTAAATTTTATTATATAATGTATCAGTATAATTATGTGCTACTATGCGCGTGGAGGTGCCTTATGCCCGGAAAGTATTCAGTATCACTTGCTAAAATATTAAAAGATCATCAGTTTGAAACACTGTATCTTCCGAAGGATCCGTCAGATATTTTTATTTCGTCTCCCGATGTCAACAGACCCGGTCTTATACTCTCGGGCTTTGAGAATTTCTTTGACAGCGGCAGAATAAACTATCTCGGCAAAACTGAGGTTGAATATATCAATTCTTTCCCTGAAACCGAAAGAAGGGATAGGGTAGAAGCCTTTATGTCAAAGGTGCCTGCCTGCGTTATTGTTACAAGAAGCCTTCCCTGTCCCAAGGAGATTATTGAGTTTGCTCCCAAGTACGGGGTGCCCATACTCAAGACAATGGACACAACCTCCCGTTCCATGGCCTCAATTATTGCTTATCTCAATATAGAGCTTGCCGAAAGAATTACCCGTCACGGTGTTTTTGTTGAGGTTTACGGTGAAGGTGTGCTTATCTTAGGCGACAGCGGTGTAGGTAAGAGTGAAACTGCCGTTGAGCTTATCAAGAGAGGTCACAGACTTATTGCTGACGATGCTGTTGAAATAAAAAAAACGGGACAGAAAACCATAGTCGGCTCAGCACCCGATAATATCAGACACTTTATTGAGCTTCGCGGTATCGGCATTATCAACGCCCGCCGTATTTTCGGTATGGGTGCCGTTAAGCTGGCAGAAAAAATAGATATGGTTATTCAGCTTGAGCCGTGGGACAGTGAAAAGGTATATGACAGAATGGGTATGGAAAATGAATACACCGAAATTTTAGGTGTTCAGGTGCCACACACTGTTGTGCCGGTTAAGCCGGGCCGAAACCTTGCGGTTATTATAGAGGTTGCCGCAATGAATAACAGACAAAAGAAAATGGGTTATAATGCTGCAAGAGAGCTTATGCATAATCTTGGCATGACCGACGATATAATTCCACAGGAAGATGAAATCAAGATGTGGGGAAATTTTTAAGAGGTGAATGATATGTACAGAATAGGTGTAGATTTAGGCGGTACCAACATTGCAGTTGGTGTTATCAACGAAAACTATGAAATCAAAGCAAAGGCTACGGCTAAAACCAATATGCCCCGTCCTGCAAGAGAGATTTTTTCCGATATTGTCAAGTGTGTGAAGGACGCATGTAAAAAAGCCGGAATTGACCTGAGTCAGGTCAAGAGCATCGGCATAGGCACGCCCGGCTCATGCGATAAGAAAAACGGTATAATTCTTTATGCAAACAATCTCGATTTTAATAATGTTCCTGCGGTACAGCTTATAAATGCTGAGCTTCCGGATATTCCCGTTTATATTGAGAATGACGCAAACTGTGCCGCACTCGGTGAGGCACTTGCAGGCTCAGGTATGGGCAAAAAAAGCTTTGTGGCTATTACTCTGGGCACAGGTGTCGGCGGCGGCGTAATTATGGACGGCAAGGTTCTTTCAGGCTGTAATGATGCAGGCGGCGAGCTTGGTCATATTTCCATTAAGTTTGACGGCGAGCCCTGCAATTGCGGCAGAACAGGCTGTTGGGAAAGATATGCCAGCGCAACGGCACTTGTAAGTCAGACCAAAAAAGCTATGCTTGAGCACAAGGACAGTGCAATGTGGGAGCTTTGCGGCGGTAACATTGACAATGCAGGCGGCAGAACTGCCTTTGATGCTATGCGTGAGGGCGACAAGTGGGGCAAGGAGGTTGTTGACAATTACATCAGATATGTTGCTATCGGTACTACTGATATTGTAAATATATTCCAGCCTGAGATGCTCTGCTTCGGCGGCGGCATCTGCAATGAGGGCGAAACACTTTTAGCTCCGATAAGAGAATTTGTTGCAAGAGAGCGTTACAGTAAGCATCAGGCTGTGCAGACAGAAATCTGCCGTGCAAAGCTCGGTAACGATGCCGGTATAATCGGTGCGGCTCTCGTTGAATATTAATACGGAGGGTCATATCTTGACTAATCTTATTAAAAAGATAGATTTACTCGGTGTGCATTATAAGACCGATGAACCTATGAAAAACCATACAAGCTTTAAAACAGGCGGCAATGCGGTGCTGTTTATAGAGCCTTCAGATGAAGCAGAGCTTACAGAGGTACTGAAGGTCTGCGATGAAAATGAAGCCGATATATTTATCCTCGGCAAGGGCTCAAACCTGCTTGTCAGTGATGATGGCATAAAAGACAGAGCCGTTATTCATATTGCAGGCGGACTCGATGAAATTAAGCTTATTGACGATACAACCATCGTTGCCGGTGCAGGTGCATCTCTTGCTTCACTTTGCAAATTCGCCCTTGCCAATGAGCTGACAGGTCTTGAATTTGCCTACGGTATACCCGGCTCGTGCGGCGGTGCAGCCTTTATGAATGCTGGTGCTTACGGCGGAGAAATGAAGGATGTGCTCGTTTCCTGCACACATCTTGATAAAAAAGGCAACAAAGGCACCTTCACAGGTGACGAGCTTGATTTATCTTACCGTCACAGTGTTTACAGCGAAAAAGATCTTATTATAACATCTCTGACGCTCAAGCTTAAAAAGGGCAATAAAGACGAAATTGAAAGCAGAATGAATGAGCTTATGGGTCGCCGAAAGGATAAGCAGCCTCTCGAATATCCGAGTGCAGGCAGTGTTTTCAAGCGCCCTGAAGGATATTTTGCAGGTGCTCTCATTGAGCAGTCAGGCCTTAAGGGCAAGAGAATCGGCGGTGCTATGGTCAGCGAAAAGCATGCAGGCTTTATTATAAATTACAGTGAGGCCACAACAGCGCATGTCATCAGTCTTATAAAGCACTGTCAGGCTACGGTGAAGGATAAATTCGATGTTGATTTAGAAACAGAAATCAGATTTGTATTATAAAAGAAGAGGAGGGTGTATATGTCATTTTCTTCACAGATAAAAGATGAGCTTATTAAAATTGATAATATGCCCTCTCGCTGCAGACATGCAATGGCATACGGAATGCTTCTTTTCGGCAGAAGCTTCAATGAAGGCGACATATCTATTATGACGGATAATGCCGCCACTGCAGATAAGTATATTGAGCTTTGCCGTGAGGTTACGGGTGTTGAGGCAAACAGAAGTGTTTCGGATGCAGGAAAAACAACTGTCAGCTTTAACTCTGCCTCTGACAGAAAAAAGGTGCTGTCCTGTTTTTCAAATTCGGGCAACGAGAAGTTTATGCGAATTGACAGAGGCAATCTTCTGAACGAGAGTGAAAGTGACGATATGGACTATGACTCGATGAATTGCTGTGATGCGGCTTTTCTCAGGGGAGCATTTTTATCCTGCGGCACTTGCTCTGACCCTAATAAGAGCTATCATATTGAGTTTGTGGCACCTTACAGAACTCTCAGTCTTGATCTGCTCAAGATACTGACGGATTTCGGGCTTAACGCCAAGCATATGCTTCGCCGGGGTATCAATGTCATATACATAAAAGACAGCAGCAGCATTGAGGATCTGCTCACTCTTATGGGTGCACAGCTGGCTGCTATGGAAATTATGAATATAAAAATATACAAGAATGTCCGTAATGTAACAAACAGACGGAATAATTTTGAAAGTGCAAACCTTGACAGAACGGTGCTTGCATCCTTTGACCAGGTTGAGTCTATTAAAAAGCTCAAAGCAAGCGGAGTTTATGTGACGCTTTCTGACGATTTAAAGCTTATTGCCAATCTGAGAACCGAAAATCCTGATATGAGCCTTCGGGAAATCGGCGGGCTTTGCTCGCCGCCACTGAGTCGCTCAGCTGTCAATTACAGGCTTAAGCGGCTTATGGAAATAGCTCAGAAAAAAGACGATTAAAGAGGAAATTAATTTGAATAACGATAGATTTATAGTACCCGGTGAGGAGCTTGAAAAACAAAAGAAATATTCTGCTTTGGCTGCAGAGCTTCTTTCCTGCCTGTACCCTGACCATAAGCCTAAAGCATATGTGCATACCTACGGCTGTCAGGGCAATGTTTCAGACGGTGAAAGGCTTCAGGGCCTTCTTCGCCATATGGGCTTTGAATTCACAGAAAAGCTTGAAGAAGCGGATCTGGTGCTTTATAACACCTGTGCCATCAGAGAGCATGCCGAGGACAGAGTTTTCGGTAATGTGGGTGCACTCAAGCCGATAAAAAAGATAAAACCTAATATGCTTATAGCTCTTTGCGGCTGTATGATGCAGCAGCAGGCTGTTGCTGAAAAAATCAAAAACAGCTATAGCTTTGTTGATCTTGTTTTTGGTACTCATGTGCTTCATAAACTGCCTGAGTTTATATATAAGAGACTTTCTACAGGCAAAAGAGTGATAGACATAACCGAAAGCGACGGGGTTATTGCCGAGGGCCTTCCCGTTAAGCGTGACGGCACCTTCAAGGCGTGGATTCCCGTTATGTACGGCTGTAACAACTTCTGCTCATACTGCATAGTACCTTATGTCAGAGGCAGGGAGCGAAGCCGTGATTTTGAGGATGTTATGGCTGAAGTCAGGGAGGTTATTTCTCAGGGCTATAAAGAAATTACTCTGCTCGGTCAGAATGTAAACTCATATAATAAAGATCTCGAAAAGGACAGGCAGTTCCCTGCACTTCTTAAAGCAATAAGTGAAATAGAGGGCGACTTTATCATACGCTTTATGACCTCGCACCCGAGAGACTGCACAAAAGAGCTGCTTGATGTTATGGCTTCAAGCGATAAGATAGCCAAGCACCTGCATCTTCCCTTCCAATCGGGTAACGACAGAGTTCTCAGAGAGATGAACAGACACTATGACCGTGAAAAATATCTGAGTCTCATTGATTATGCTTATTCGGTTATGCCGTCTCTTTCCATAACAAGTGATGTTATTGTTGGCTTCCCCGGTGAAACCTATGAGGAGTTCAAAGACACCTTATCACTTATTGAAAGAGTTAAATATACATCGCTTTTCACCTTCATTTTTTCACCGAGACCGGGCACAAAGGCATATTCAATGCCTGACCCTGTTTCCCGTGAAGAAAAGGGCAAATGGTTCAAGGAGCTCACTGACCTGCAGGAAAGCATAGCCGGGCGGCGAACAGCCACAATGAAGGGGCAGACCTACCGCGTACTTGTGGAAGAAAAAGCCAAGGGTGAGGGTATGCTCTCAGGCAGAACCGAGGGAAATGTTATTATAGAGTTCCCGGGCGACGAAAGCCTTATCGGCACGTTTCAATATGTTACCGTAACAAATCCTAGAACATGGATAGTTTACGGCGAATTATCAGAAAAATAACTACTCGAAAACGGGTAATTATTAATAAATAATTTTATATAAAGGAGTGTCACAGATGGACATTATCAAACTCACAAGAGAACTCGGTGCTGCTATTCAGCAGGACGAGCGTTACCTTGCTTTTAACAAAGCTAAGGAAGCAAACGAAAAGGACGAGGCTCTCAACGCTCTTATGGGCGAAATTCAGATGATTCAGATGAACTATCAGATGGAAGCATCAAAGGAAGAGCCCGACTCAGCTAAAATGCAGGAATTTGAAGCTGCATTCAACGAGAAGTACGAGCAGTTTATGGCAAACGAAAACATGCAGGCTTATGATGAAGCAAGAGCTCAGGTTGACTCAATGATGAACTACATTATGCAGATTCTCGGTCTTTGTGTTAACGGTGCCGATCCCATGACTTGCGAACCCGAGCAGGCTCACGAACACTCATGTGACGGCTCATGCAGCAGCTGCAGCGGTTGCCACTAATCTTTAGTTTTTGACGTAAAAATCACAGGAGGAAAAACAAAATGTCTGAAATGACGCCTATGATGGCTCAATACTTGGAAATTAAAAAGGATTACCCGGATACTATTCTGTTTTTCCGCCTGGGTGATTTTTATGAGATGTTTTTTGACGATGCCCACACTGCCTCAAGTGTGCTTGAGCTGACTCTGACAGCCAGAAGCTATTCGAAGGGTGAAAAGGCACCTATGTGCGGCGTACCCTTCCACTCGGCAGAAAATTATATAGCCCGCCTTGTAAATAAGGGCTATAAGGTTGCAATATGTGAGCAGGTTGAAGACCCTGCAACAGCCAAAGGCATTGTTAAAAGAGATGTCATAAGAATCATAACCAAGGGCAGTATTATCGAAAACAATCTGCTTGACGAGTCAAAAAACAATTATCTTGCAGTTATTTATATAAATGAGGGTGGTGCAGGTCTTTGCTTCACCGATGTTTCAACGGGCATAGTGAATCTCACTCACTTTGAAGATGAAAACACCCTTGAAAACAACATTATGAATGAGCTCGGCACATTCACGCCAAGTGAAATTGTGCTCAACCCCGCCTGTGCTGAAAATAAAACAATAGCTTCCTTTATTTCAAAGCGTATTGAAGCCTCCTGCGAAATGCCATCTGAGGCTTATTTTGACTATGAAGATTGCTATAACGCCTGCAAAGAGCATTTCGGTGAAGAAAAAATAAGAGAATACGGCTTTGTTTCTGACAGCAAGGCTGTTGTTGCCTTGGGTACTGCACTGAAATATCTCAAAAATGTGCAGAAAAATGACCTGCAGAATATAAGAGAGGTAAATTTCTATTCAGACAATCAGTTTATGAAGCTTGATTACAGCACCCTTCGCAACCTTGAAATAACACAGAGCATGCGTACAGGTGAAAAAAGAGGCTCGCTTTTATGGGTGCTGGATAAAACCAACACTGCTATGGGTAAACGACTTCTCAGAAGCTGGCTTGAAAAGCCTCTTGTGAGCATTGCTCAGATTTCAAGAAGGCACAATGCTGTCGGCGAGCTTGTCAGTGACAGCACAAGGCTTGCGGAGCTTTGTGAAAAATTCGGCAGTGTCTTTGATATCGAGCGACTTATAACCAGAGTTATGTTCGAGTCCGCCAACGCCAAAGATTTGAATTCACTTAAGCAGACTCTTGAATGTATTCCTGAAATCAAGCTGCTTCTTCACTCCTTCAGCAGTGCATATCTTAAGCAGCAGTTCCTTAATCTTGATGTGCTTGAGGATGTTCGTGAGCTTATTCATGCTGCCATTGATGAAGATGCTCCTTTCTCAATAAGAGAGGGCGGTCTTATAAAGTCAGGCTTCAACTCAGAGCTTGACGAGCTTCGTCATATTCAGCAGGGTGGCAAGGAGTTCATTCTTGATATTGAGCAGCGTGAAAAAGAAAGAACAGGTATTCCTAAGCTGAAAATCGGTTACAACAGAGTTTTCGGCTACTATATAGAAATAACCAATTCATATAAAGAGCTTGTGCCTGAGGATTATATCAGAAAGCAGACTCTTGCAAACTGTGAAAGATATATTACTCAGGAGCTGAAAGACCTTGAAAGCAAGGTTCTCGGTGCCCAGGAAAGAATAGTTAAGCTTGAATATGAAATTTTCTGCCAGATAAGAGGTCAGGTTGCAAAGCAATACAGCAGAATCAAAGCAACTGCATCGGCTCTTGCAATAACCGATGTGCTGTGTTCTCTTGCAAGTGTGGCAATAAGCAATAATTATGTGTGTCCCACAATTCTTGACGGTACCGCAATAAAAATCAGTGACGGCAGACATCCTGTTGTTGAGGCGGTGCTTGAAGACAGTCCCTTCGTGCCAAATGACACCTATATGGATTGTGACAAGGAACGCTGTGCAATTATAACGGGCCCCAATATGGCGGGTAAGTCCACCTATATGCGTCAGGTGGCTATAATCTGTCTCATGGCTCAGGCAGGCTCTTTTGTGCCTGCATCAAGTGCAGAGCTTTCAATTGTGGATAGTATTTTCACCCGTGTCGGTGCTTCAGATGACCTTGCAACAGGTCAGTCAACCTTTATGGTTGAAATGAACGAGGTATCAAATATACTTAAAAATGCAAACAAAAACAGCCTCATCATACTTGACGAGGTCGGCAGAGGTACCTCAACCTTTGACGGTATGAGTATAGCAAGAGCTGTTCTTGAATATATAGCTGACAAAAAGAAAATCGGCGCCAAAACGCTTTTCTCCACTCATTATCATGAGCTTACTGAGCTTGAGGGTCAGCTTGACGGTGTTAATAATTATAATATATGCGTCAAAAAGAGGGGAGACACCATAACCTTCCTGCGCAGAATTGTCAGGGGCAGAGCGGACGGAAGCTACGGTATTGAGGTTGCAAAGCTTGCTGGTATTCCCAACAGCGTTGTTTCCCGTGCCAGAGTTATACTTCGTGAGCTTGAAAGTGCTAACCCTGAAAGCAGGAGCATTATGTCTGAAATTGAGTTTAAGGATGAGGAAGAAAGTCTTCAGCTTTCCATAACCTCAACCCTTGACGATGAAATTATAGATAATCTGAGAAATATAGATATAAACACACTCACACCTCTTGAGGCTCTGACTACCCTTCATGAGCTTGTGGGCAAGGCAAGAAGAAGTAACATTTAAAAGAAAGGTTGTGACAGCTTTATGGCTAAAATAAATGTCTTACCAAAACATATTGCTGAGCTTATTGCCGCCGGTGAAGTTGTCGAAAGACCTGCCAGCGTTGTTAAAGAGCTTATGGAAAACTCTATTGATGCAGGCGCAACAACAATTACTCTAGAAATAAGAAACGGCGGTGTGCGCTATATACGCATAACCGACAACGGCTGCGGAATTGACCATGACGATGTACCTAAGGCGTTTCTCAGCCACGCAACAAGCAAAATCAAGGATGAAAACGATCTTAATTCAATTTTCACCCTCGGCTTCAGAGGTGAGGCTCTCGCTTCAATTGCTGCTGTTTCAAAAACGGAAATCCTCACTAAAACTGCTGAAGCTGCTCTCGGAACTTCCTATGCCGTTGAGGGCGGTGTGCAGACCCGATATGATGAGGCAGGCTGTCCCAACGGTACCACTATAGTGGTGCGTGATCTTTTCTATAACACTCCCGCAAGAATGAAGTTTCTTAAAAAGGATGTTTCAGAGGCCAATGCGGTTGCGGATATAGTTGATAAAATAGCACTTTCCCATCCTGAGGTCAGTGTCAGATTTATCCGTGAAGGCAAGCAGGCGCTTATTACTCCCGGTGACGGCAAGCTTTTGTCAACCATATATTCTGTTTTCGGCAGAACCTTTGCTGAAAGTCTTCTTGAGGTGGACTATAAGCTTGACGGTGTTGAGGTCAAGGGCTTTGTTTGCAAGCCTATGTCATCCCGCCCCTCAAGAGCTATGCAATATTTCTTCCTCGGCGGAAGATTTATAAAGAGCAGAGCCTGTGTGGGCGCTATGGAAAATGCCTATAAAAACTCAATTATGGTGGGTAAGTTTCCCAGCTGTGTGCTCAATATAAATGTCAGACCCGACACTGTTGATGTCAATGTGCACCCGGCAAAAACAGAGGTTCGATTCAGTGATGAACGACGGGTTTCCTCGGCTGTTTACTTTGCTGTTAAATCTGCCCTTGAAAGCTTTGACACTATGCCTGAGGTTGACCTGTCTGCACGAAATAAAGTAATGCAAAGAGCTGTGCCTGAGGCAGTTCAGCTCAATATGCTTGATGATACTCCTGCAGTAAAGGCTGATTTTTCCTCAAGTCCCTTTGCAAAAAAAGAGCAAAAGCCTGTTTCGCAGCCTGCAGAGCCTAAAAAGGATTTCTGGCAGAGTATGCCTGCAAAGGATTTCAGCAAAGCTGCTCAGGAAAAGCCCGAAAGATTGCCCAAAAAGGCTGATGAAGACGAGCCTGACCTTATATCCGGCTTTGTAAAGGCTCAGAAGCAGAAAAGCCAGGAAATATCTGAGCGAAACAGGGAGCTTGTCAGCACGGCAAAGCAGCCTGTAAAGGCTGACAGAAAGTCCTTTGTGAAAGAGGATGAAGAGCCTTCACTGCACTCTGCGGCGAATGAGCCTTCGGCCATTTCAGAAGAAAAAGAAGCCTTGCAGGATAAACCGATCAGCGAACAGAAAAAGCTTCCTCCTAAGCCGCTAAGGCTTTTAGGTGAGGCCTTTAAGACTTATATAATCTGTGAGTATGACAATAAGGTGGTGCTCATTGATAAGCATGCAGCCCACGAGAGAATAATTTATAACAAGATGAAGCAGAACGCTGAGAATAATATTTCATCCCAGGTTCTTCTCACCCCCGTTAAGGTTACTCTCAGCAAGGCTGAGTATAATATAATCACACAAAATCTTGAGGTTTTCTCCAAGGCGGGTTATCTTATTGAGGACTTTGAGGGTGGGGTAGTTATAGTGCGCGAGTGCCCCATGCTTATAAGCGGCGACGATATTGAAGACACGGTAATTGAAATTGCATCATACCTTGCTGAAAACAGAATTAATGTTGAAAGTGAAAAGATCGACAGAATACACCACACTGCAGCGTGCAAGGCCGCAATAAAGGCGGGATATAAAAATTCCACCGCCGAAATGAAGGTGCTTGCAGAGCAGGTGCTTTATAATGATGAGGTGAGATACTGTCCTCACGGCAGACCCGTTCTCATTGAGCTTTCAAAATATGAGCTTGAAAAGCAGTTCGGCAGAATACAGTAAACTTTGGAGAAATATAATGGATAAACCTTTGGTTGCCGTTGTTGCGGGCCCTACAGCCTCGGGAAAAACCGCACTGGGTATTGAAATTGCAAAAAGGCTCGGCGGTGAAATAGTCAGTGCCGACTCTATGCAGATTTATAAAAATATGGATATTGCTACGGCAATGCCTACAAGTGTTGAGCAGGCACAGGCAGTTCATCATCTTATAGGCTTTCTCAGCCCTGGTGAGGATTTCAGTGTTGCGAAATATAAGGAGCTTGCCTTTGAGGCGATTGACGATATCCTTTCAAGAGGAAAGCTGCCCGTTGTTGTGGGCGGTACGGGTCTTTATATAGACACACTTATAAATAACACTGAGTTTCTTGACTATGAGAAAAACGATATAAGACAAAGCCTTGAGCAGCGTGCGGAAAAAGAGGGTCTAGAGTCACTTTTCTGTGAGCTGCAGAGGGTTGACCCAAAAACGGCAGAACGCCTTCATATCAATGACAGCAAAAGAATTATCAGAGCCCTTGAGGTTTATATGTCAACGGGCAAAACCATATCACAGCAGTGTGAGCTTTCTCATCTCAACGAAAGCAGATACCGCTTTTGCGTGATAGGTCTCACTGCCGAAAACAGACAGTATCTTTATGACAGAATTAATCTTCGTGTGGATAAGATGCTTGAGGCAGGTCTTATAGATGAGGCAAAAGAATTTTTTGAAATGAACCCGGGTAATACGGCTAAGCAGGCTATCGGATATAAAGAGCTGAAGCCTTATCTTGACGGCTTTGTCAGCCTTGAAGAAGCTGCTGAAAAGCTGAAAATGGAAACAAGAAGATATGCAAAAAGACAGCTGACCTGGTTCAGGAGAAACGATAAAATCCACTGGCTGTCAGTTGATACCACAGACAAAGACAGCTTGTTTGACAGAGCCTGTGAAATAATTAACAGTGAAAGGTGATTTAAATGAAAAAGCATAAAAAGCTCAATAAAGATGCTAAAATTGCGGCCTTATTGCTGAGTGCTTTTTTTGTTGTGCTGCTTATGTATGCAGTCAATGCCTTTTATCTCAGCAGTAACGGCACCCTGGAAACTGAATTTCTTATAAGCTATAACGAAAATAACAGGCTTGCCGTCAATGGCTTTGCAGTGCGTGATGAAAGCAAGCTTGTTGACGGAAAAAACACATGCCTTCTGAGTAAAAATGACAGCTACATCTATGTTCCTGTTATTTCAGACAGTGAAAATGTTTCTAAAAAAGGTGTGATTGCACTTGCCTTTGCAAGCGAGAGTGAGGCTGATGCTTATATGCAGGAGCAGGAGCTGAAGGAAAAGCTCGCTTCAATCAAGGAGCTTGAAAGAAGTGAGGATCTCAGCTACAGCAACATTCTGTTTCTTAATTCACAGCTGAATATGAATGTTTCCGGGTACCTCTCGTGCCTTGAAAATTCAAGTGTTTCAGAGCTTGACGGTTATGTTGAATCCATAACAAATAATCTCACCTCAAAGCAGATTGCAACAGGCAAGGATCTGGACTACAAAACCATAATAAATGACTACAATAAACAGATTAAAGAACTTAAAAGCTCCTACAGAATTGTTGACAGAATAACTTCACCTTACGCAGGCTACTTTGTCAGCGGTACTGACGGCTATGAGAACACCTTTGATTTTAAGCTTGCCCAGAAAAAGCAGGTGGAAAAGGGTCAGGGAGAAAAGCTCATATCTGCCGCAGCTGAAGTAGCCGGAAACATTTACGGCAAGATTATTCTTCAGCATACATGGTACTATATTTTTGATGCCGAACTTAATGATGTCTCCACCCTGAAAAACGGATATTGGGTCAGTGTCAGCTTCGACGATTTGGGTATAAGGGACCTTGATATGCAGGTGTACGATATAACAGAAATTCATGACGGCAAAGTCACGGTTACACTGAGATGTACCTCTATGAATGAAGAGCTTGCAAAAATCAGAAAAGAGACTGCAAAAATAACAATCAACCAATATGACGGGTTTAAAATCAGCAATGAAGCCCTCACCGAAAATGAAGACGGTGTGCCCGGTGTGTACGCGGTAGTGGGCAATATTATGAAGTTTTCGCCTGTCGAGGTTGAGTTTTACGGTGACGGATATGTTGTTGCAACAGGAAAAAGGGTGCTTCGTGATGAAAATGACGAAGGCTCCGGCTACTATCATGTTCTCAGGCAGTATGATAAAATTATCGTGAAAGGAATGAATCTTGAAGATGGCAGTATTGTCAAGTGAAGAACGATTTAAAAATATTGAATATAATCTTGCAGTAATAAGACAAAAAATTGCTGATGCAGCCAAAGAAAGCGGCCGAAAGCCTGAAGATGTAAAGCTGATGGCTGTTACAAAAACCGTTGAGCCTATTTTTATAAACCATGCAATTGATTGCGGCATTGACTTAATCGGTGAAAACAAGGTTCAGGAATTTTTATCAAAAAAGCCCTATCTGAAGCTTGGCGGCTGTGAAGCTCATCTTATAGGTCATCTTCAGACCAATAAGGTCAGACAGATTGTTTCAGAGGTGTCTATGATTCAGTCAGTTGACAGTGTAAAGCTGGCAAGGGAGATTTCAAAAAGAAGTGAGGCTGCCGGAAAAACAACCGAATGTCTTATTGAGGTGAATATAGGCGATGAGGAAAGCAAAACAGGCCTTGACCTTTCTCTGCTTATGCAAACCCTTGAAGAAATATCGCTTTTGCCGTCAATAAAGGTTAAGGGTCTTATGACCATTCCGCCGATTTGTGACGATGACGGTCAGCTTCGCAAATATTTTTCTCAAATGAATGAAATATTTGTTGACATCAAGGCTAAAAAGATAGATAATATAGATATGTCTATACTTTCAATGGGAATGTCAGGGGATTATGAAGAAGCAGTAAGATGCGGCTCAAATCTTGTCAGAGTCGGCTCTGCAATTTTTGGCCCCAGATTATATTAAAAGGAGATAAAAAATGGATATTAAAAATATTTTCGGAAAAGTTCAGAATTTAAGGAATTTAATTGATGCGGATAATGATGAAGATATACTTGATGATGCTGTAAGCGGCGACGACTACGAAGACAGCAAGAAGCCGAGACGCACTGCAAAGGGAATATTTGACGATGACGAGGATGAAGCTACCAATGTAGCTGATTTCACTTCACCCTACAGCTATTCACCTACTGCAGCACTGCCTAAATATGACAGTGATTTCTCAGACGAGTTTCCGCCTATAAAGGGCATTGATGATGCTCCCGTGAGCGAAAAGAGTGCTCCTAATCTCTTTGATATCAAGTCAGCACCCAAGCGTTCAGGTTCAAAGTTCAAGCTCACATTCATTTCACTGCATGATATTTACGATGCAAGGAATGTAGCAAACCTCATGATGGATAAAAGCTCTATTGTTGTTGTTAATCTTTCACTTCTCAGTGAGGAACAGAGCAAGCGTGCAATGGATTTCCTCGATGGTGCAAAGTATGTTACACAGAGTGTTTTCGCAAGATTTACCGAGAGCATCTGTGCATTCATCCCGTCAGATATAGAGCTTCACGGCGATTTCTATAATCAGGTTGAATTATAATTTTTGAATCGAAATAATATAAAGGAGAGAGTAAAATGTCTGACAATAAAATACTGAATTATTCATTTGCTTTTGCAGGCAAAAATAAATATTACGCTTCAGAGGTTGATGAATTTTTAAGAAGCATCAGTGAAAGCTATGACACTATGTATAAAACCTATAAAGCTCTCGACAAAAAAATGAAGGCACTTGCTCCTGCAATAGAGGAGTATAAAAACAATAAAAATGTAATTGTTTCATCAATTGTCAGGGCAGAAAAGTATTATGAGGATGTTACCGCTGAGGCTAATGAGCATTCTGCAGAGATAATTAAAAAGGCAAGTGAAGAAGCGGAAAATCTGTTGCTCACAAAAAAGGCTGAGGCTGAGGCGTACCACTATAATCTTACACACGATGCAGATGAAAAGCTCAGAAGCCTTGAATCAGAAATCGAATCACTTGAAAGCCACGCTGCTTCACTTCAGGAAAAATATCTTGCCGAAACCAAAGAAAAGGCAGCTGAGATAATTGATAATGCAAAAAACAAGGCAGCTGAAATAGTTGCTGCGGCATATCAGGATGCAAAAACTGCAAGACAGCAGAGCGAAGAAATTATTGCAGCAACCAATGCGGAGCTTCAGAGACTTAAGGCGGAAATTGCAAAGTATAAAAATGAGATTTTCAATGTTGTTGCAACTATAAAGCCTGCTGTTGACTCCATAACAGCAGATGCAGAGTTCAGCTTTGCACCCACCGAGGTTGAGGTTGATACAGATAAGCTTGCTGAGGATATGCCGGAATTCAGCCTTGATATGGAGTATGAAGAACCGGTACAAGAGCCCGAGCAGGATCTTTATGAGGATATAAGTTCATTCTCTGACCCACAGCTCATAAACAATCAGAATGCGGGTATTCCCTTTGACACAGAGGTCTACGCAGAGGAAAAGACAACTGTTCTGCCCGATTTGAGCAGCGGCATTTTTGGTGACGATGAAGGTGACGATGCACCTGTTGACTTCTCTTATCACAGCGATTTTGACTCTTTGTTTGAAGGTGCCGAAGACTGATAACCACCCCACGGAAGAAGTGATTTTTTGAAAAATAAAAAGCTTACTCCCTTTAAAATAAAAGCACTTTCCTTAATTTCAATTGTGCTTTTAGTCGGAGCAGATCAGCTTATTAAATATTTTATAGATTTATTTCTCAAGCCAGTAGGAAGCGTTACCGTAATTCCGAAAATTCTGCAGCTGAGTTATTATGAAAATGACGGTGCCATGATGGGGATGATGAGCGGAAAAACTACCGTAATGACAGTTTTTGCCGTCTTGTGTCTGCTGCTTGTGTGCTATATACTTTATTCAGGCAAGCTTGGCTACGGAATTGATTTCTGGTGTGTTGTTTTTGTTGCTGCAGGTGGTATAGGCAACCTGATTGACAGAGTTTTCAGAGGATATGTAATTGATTATATTGAAGTTCTGTTTGTGGATTTTTATATTTTCAATTTTGCCGATTGTCTTGTGACCTGTGCAGCTGTAGCTATAATAATAAGTCAGATTTATCAGTTCACAAAAGAATCAAAGAAAAATAAAAGGAAAGAGAAAAACACAGATGATTAATGCACATATTATTAGTGTTGCACCTGAAAAGGCAGGGGAGCGCATCGATAAAATAATCTGCGGTGCCATTGACAGTCTCAGCCGCAGTGCCGTGCAGAAAATCATAGACGAGGGCGGTGTCAGCGTCGGCGGTGTGATAATAAGCAAAAACTATAAGGTGCGCGCCAACGATATGATAAAGCTTATAGTGCCTGAGGCAAAGGAGCTTGAGGTGACACCCGAAAATATCCCTCTTGACATACGCTATGAAGACAGGGATCTTTTAGTTGTCAACAAGCCGAAGGGAATGGTCGTTCATCCGGCGGCAGGGAACTATGACGGTACCCTTGTCAATGCACTTTTATATCACTGTAAAGACAGTCTTTCAGGAATTAACGGTGTTATAAGACCGGGAATAGTTCACCGTATAGATAAGGATACCAGCGGACTTCTTATTGTTGCCAAAAACGATATGGCACATATTTCTCTTGCTGAGCAGATAAAGGCTCACTCTTTCACCCGTGAATATCAGAGTGTGGTTTATGGCAGAATGAAAAATGAAAGCGGTACTGTAGATGCACCTATAGGCAGACATCCCGTTGACCGCAAAAAGATGGCTGTAACTCCGAAAAATTCAAAAAATGCTGTTACCCATTTCAGTGTTATTAATGAATATAAAGATTTTACGCACCTTAAGCTTCGCCTCGAGACGGGCAGAACTCATCAGATTAGAGTGCATATGTCATATATCGGTCATCCCGTAGCAGGTGATGCGGTTTACGGCCCCAAAAAAGTAATTGAGTATCTTTCGGGTCAGTGCTTACATGCAGGTTTAATCGGCTTTAAGCACCCGAGAACTAACGAATATATAGAGATTGAAAGTGAATTACCTGAGTATTTCACAGATTTTCTCAGGAGGATTGGTAACAATGGTTAAAGAAAAAATCGACTTATCGTCATGGCTTGTTGCAAGCGATATTGACGGTACCATTAATAATAAAGCAAGAAGACTTGTTCAGAAAAATTATGATATGGTTCATAAATTTGTTGACGAGCACGGCGGTCACTTCACATTGGCCTCAGGCAGAAGCCCTGAGTCAATGAGAAAGCATTTCAAGCGCCTGGATATTCCTGACGGAAAGGCTGTTGTTTTAAACGGAGCAGGCATTTATGATTTTGCATCTGAGCAGATGGTGTGGAAAAGTCCTCTTAACGAGCACTGCATTGATATGGTGAGAAAAAGTGTGCAGAAATTTCCTTTTCTCGCTTTTCAGGTCGTTTCCGATAAAGCCGTTTATCTCTTCAGACCCACCCCGGCTTCGAGAATTCTTGCAATAAATGCAAAAAAAGAAATCAAGTATTTCTATGATTTTGAAAAAATTCCCAAAGAGAATTGGTATAAAGTCATTTATTCGGGCTTGCCCGCACAAATGAAGCTGCTGGAAAAATATATCGTCAGCATGTCAAACACCACCGATAATCTTATGTACTCCTCAGTTTGCAGCTATGAGATGGTTAACGAAGACACAAACAAAGGTGTTGCCGTTCTTAAGCTTGCAGAAATGCTTGGTGTTGATAAGAGTAAAACAGCCGCTATCGGGGACTATTTCAACGATTATCAGATGCTCAGGCGTGTTGCTCTGCCTGCCTGCTGCGGTCAGGCCCCCGAGGGCATGAAAAAGATAGCTAAGTTTGTTGCCTGCCACTGTAATGACGGTGCAGTAGCAGACTTAATTGAATACATTATAAAAAACCATAGTAATTTTTAAGGAGGATTAATATGGAAGAAAGTAAAAAACTCTCACTCAAGAAGATTGCCGTAGATGTGCGTAAAGGCATTATTGAAGGCACCTTCAACGCAAAGTCGGGACATCCCGGCGGCTCACTCTCAATAGCTGATATTATGACCTATCTCTATTTCAGCGAAATGAATGTTGACCCCAAAAATCCCGATGACGAAAACAGAGACAGACTTGTTCTCTCAAAGGGTCACACAGCACCTGCACTTTATGCCGCACTTGCACACAAGGGCTTCTTTGATGTTGAGCTTCTCAAAACTCTGCGTAAGCCCGATTCAATGCTCCAGGGTCATCCCAGCATGAGATATACTCCCGGTGTTGATATGAGCACAGGCTCACTCGGTCAGGGTATTTCAGTTGCTTGCGGCATGGCACTTGCAGGCAAGCTTAAGGGCAAGGATTACAGAGTATATGTACCCCTCGGTGACGGTGAAATTGAAGAAGGTCAGGTTTGGGAGGCTGCTATGTTTGCAGGCAACCGCAAGCTTGATAACCTTTGTGCAATTGTTGACTACAACAATCTTCAGATTGACGGCACACTTGAAGAGGTTAACTCACCCTATCCCATTAAGGAAAAGTTTGAATCCTTTGGTTGGAATGTAGTTGAAATCTGCGGTCATTGTTTCACACAGATTGAGGAAGCCTTTGAGGCTGCTAAGGCTTGCAAGGGTAAGCCCACATGCATTGTTGCCAAAACGGTTAAGGGCAAGGGCGTTTCCTTTATGGAAGATAAGTGCGACTGGCACGGCAGTGCCCCCAACGCAGAGCAGTATGCAATTGCTATGGCTGAGCTTGACGAAGCCGCAAAGAGTCTGGAGGTGTAATTATGGCTGATGTAATTAAATGTGCAACCCGTGATGCTTACGGTGCCGCTTTGAAGGAGCTGGGTGTAAGAGATGATATTCTTGTGCTTGACGCTGACCTTGCAAAGGCAACCAAGACAATAACCTTTAAGAAGGAATTTCCCGAAAAGTTTATCGATTGCGGTATTGCTGAAAGCAATATGATGGGTATTGCTGCAGGCCTTGCAACTGCAGGCTATACAGTTTTTGCCTCAAGCTTTGCTATGTTTGCGGCAGGCAGAGCCTTTGAGCAGGTCAGAAACTCAATTGCGTACCCGAAGCTCAATGTTAAAATCGGTGCAACTCACGCCGGCATCTCAGTAGGTGAGGACGGTGCAAGCCATCAGTGCTGTGAGGATATTGCTCTTATGCGTTCAATTCCCGGTATGGTTATCATTAACCCTGCTGACGATGTTGAAGCTAAGGCTGCCGTTCACGCTGCTGCTGCTCACGAGGGCCCGGTTTATATGCGCTTCGGCAGACTTGCAGTGCCCCGTGTAAATTCTGAGGATTATAAGTTTGAGCTTGGCAAGGGCGTTGAGCTTAAGGACGGTAAGGATGTAACTATTGTTGCCACAGGTCTTATGGTGGGTGAGGCTCTTATTGCTGCCGAAACTCTTAAAGAGGAAGGCATTGATGCCAGAGTTATCAATATTCATACCATCAAGCCTATTGATAAGGATATCCTTGTTAAGGCAGCAAAGGAAACAGGTGCAATTGTTACTGCTGAAGAGCACAGCATTATCGGTGGTCTCGGCAGTGCGGTAACCGAGGTTCTCGCTGAGGAATATCCCGTGCCCGTTGTTAGACTCGGTGTCAACGACACCTTCGGTAAGTCAGGCCCTGCTCTTGAGCTACTCAAGATTTTCGGCCTTGATGCTGCTAACATTGTTGAAAAAGCCAAGAAGGCTGTTTCATTAAAGAAATAATTTATCCCGAAAGGAATCGCATTATGAAAGAAATCACAAAAGATATGGTTATCGGCGACATTCTTGATGCTGACGGCGGTACTGCAGTATTCTTCTTTGAAATGGGTATGCACTGTCTCGGCTGTCCCGCCTCAAGAGGCGAAACCGTTGAAGAGGCATGTGCTGTTCACGGCGTTGATGTTGATGCTCTCGTTGCGAGAATTAACGAATATCTCGCTTCAAAATAAGTGTCATATCGGAGCCACCTTTTTTGGGGTGGCTCCATTTGTTGAGGTAGATTTATGATTAAACTTGATGAGCGTCTTAAGACGGTGGCTTCCATGGTACGCGAGGGGAGCCGTGTTGCGGATATAGGTACGGACCACGCCTATCTTATTGCCTATCTGATTGAAAAAGGCATTTGTCCCCGGGGCATTGCTGCAGATTTAAGAAAAGGACCTCTTGAAAATGCAAGACAGACTGTTATTGAGGCGGGTCTTACTGACAAGGTTGAGCTTATCCTTTCAGACGGACTTCAAAAGATAAAAGAAAACTCCTGTGATGATATCGTGCTTGCAGGAATGGGCGGTAATTTAATTGCCGAAATACTTTCAAAAGCTCAGTGGATTAAAAATGAAAATATAAATATCGTTGCACAGCCTATGACTCACGCTGAGGTGCTCAGGCAGTTTTTTCTCGATAACGGCTTTGAAATATTGAAAGAAAAGACCGCAACCGACGGTAGACGTTGTTACTGCACTATGTCAGCTCGTTATACGGGTCAAGCTCAGAAGCACGGTATTTCTTACATATATACGGGTCAGCTGTTTGAAAATAATGATGAAATTACCTTCAGATATATTGATAAAATGCTGACAACTCTCAAAAAAAAGCACTCAGCTCTTATGAGTGCAGGAAGGACCGATGACGAAAATCTCGGTGCTGTTATTGATGAAATTGAAGAAAAAATGGAGAAAACAAAATGGTTACTGTAAAAGCTATTTCCGATTATATAGATTCTCTTGCACCCTACAGCACAAAATGTCAGTGGGATAACTGCGGTATACTTGTGGGTGACGAAAATAAACAGGTTCATAAAATAGGCTTTTCTCTCGACCTGACAGATGAAAGCCTTAGTGATGCAATTGCAAAGGGAGTCGATATGATAGTTACTCATCATCCCATAATTTTCAAAGCGCAAAAGAACTTTTTAAAGGGCAATATGGCTTATGAGCTTGCTTCTCACGGAATTAGTGCAGTGAGTGCACACACCTGCTTTGATTGTGCTGACGGCGGTGTCAATGATGCTCTGTGCGAAATTTTCGGACTCACCGATGTTGAAAAGGTACCCTCAGAGGAATGTATTGTTCCGATGGTGAGAATAGGAAATCTTTGTTATGAAAATAAGCTCACATCAGCTCAGTTTGCGGAAATTGTCAGCGAAAAGCTCGGCACAACCGTAAGGCTCATTGAGTCTGACAGGGAAATAGGCAGAGTCGCTGTTTGCGGCGGTGCCGGTATGGATTTTTTCGGTGCTGCGGTCAGTATGGGGGCGGATGCCTATGTTACGGGTGATATAAGCCACCACGAAATGCTCGAGGCAAAGGAAATGGGTGTAACAGTGATTGCGGCAGGGCACTTTGAAACAGAAAAACCTGCTATGGCATATCTGAAAAAGTATATTGAAGAAAAATTCAGTGATATTGAAACGGTGCTTTTAAAGCAAAGTAATCCCGTTAGATTTATTGGTTAAGGTGAATTATGGCTCTCGACGGTTTATTTCTAAGCAAAATTAAAGATGAACTTCTCTCAAAGGCAGTGGGACTTCGTGTAGACAAGGTCAATCAGCCTACCCGAGATGAAATAATATTGAATCTCAGAGGTAAAGGCTGTAATTATAAGCTGCTTTTATGTGTGCGTGCAGACAGCCCAAGAGTCCACTTCACATCGCATAACATTGACAATCCACCCGTACCGCCTATGTTTTGTATGCTTCTTCGCAAGCATCTGACAAGTGCAATGGTGAAAAACATCCGTCAGCACGAAAGTGACAGAATACTGTTTATTGATTTTGATGCAACGAATGAAATCGGTGATAGGGTAGAGCTTACCCTTTGCATTGAAATAATGGGTAAATATTCAAATCTCATCCTCATTTCCGGGGAAAAGATAATAGACTCGGCAAAAAGAGTCGATTACACAACCTCAAGTGTCAGACAGATTTTACCCGGACTTTCCTATGAGCTTCCCCCTTCTCAGGATAAGCTCAGTATTGAAAATGAAGAAGTAAGTTCATTAATCGACAGAATACAGCAATATAAAGACAAGTATCTTTCATCTGCAGTTATAAACTCAATTCAAGGTGTGTCACCTGTTGTCAGCCGCGAAATTGCCTCAAGAGTGACGGGAGACGATGTGATGGTCTGCTCACTTACAAATGAGCAGATAAGTCAGCTCACCTGTCTGTTAAGCGATATTAAAGATAAGCTTCACAAAAGCAGTGAGGTTTATATGCTGTGTGAGAAAAACGGCAAACCAAAGGATATTTCACATATTGATGTCACACAGTACGGTAATGTGCTTGATGTCAAAAAATATGACAGCTGCTCGGAGCTGCTTGACGATTTCTATTATGAGCGTGACAGGCTAAACAGAATTAACCACCGAGCTCACGAGCTTATTAAGCTTCTCAATAACCTTATTGAAAGAACGGTGAGAAAGCTTGCTTTGCAGCGTGAAGAGCTGAAAAAATGTGAAGATAAAGAACAGCTCAGACTTTACGGTGAGCTGATTTTAGCTAATATTTACAGACTGGAAAAGGGTGTCAGCTTCTATGAGGTTGAGAATTATTATGATAACTGCAGCATAATTAAAATACCCTGCAATCCTGCACTTTCTCCTACGGAAAACCAGAAGAAGTATTATAAAGAGTACCGCAAGGCGCAAACAGCAGAAAAAATGCTTGCCGAGCTTATAGCTCAGGGGGAACAGGAAATTATCTATCTTGAGAGCGTTCTTGATGAGCTGTCGAGAGCTGACACAGACAGTGAAATATCTGCTATCCGTCTTGAACTGCAAAGCGGCGGATATATTAAAAATCTGAAGGGCAAAAAACAAAAGCCGCCTAAGGAGCTGCCTCCCGTTGAGTTCAAATCAAGCGACGGCTTTAAAATTCTTGTGGGCAGAAACAATGCACAGAATGAGAAGCTTTCACTTAAAACAGCGGCAAAAAATGATATGTGGCTTCACACTCAGAAAATTCCCGGCTCTCATGTTGTTATCTTCGGAGAGGGCAGAGAAATTTCAGATGAAGCTATTGAAGAAGCTGCAGTAATTGCGGCGTACCACAGCAAGGCAAGGGAGTCATCTCTTGTGCCTGTTGATTACACAAGAGCCAAGGCACTTAAAAAGCCATCGGGCGGCAAGACCGGTATGGTTATTTACCACGAATATTGGACTATTATTGTTAACCCTGACAAGGAACTTGTTGAGAGATTAAAAGTATAATATAAAGGAGGGATAAGATGTCTTTCACACATTTGCATCTTCATACGGAATACAGTCTGCTTGACGGTGCCTGCAGAATAAATAAGCTGATGGACAGAGTGCTTGAGCTCGGTCAGAAAAGTGTTGCAATAACCGATCACGGTGTAATGTACGGTGTTATCGATTTTTATAAGGCGGCAAAGGAAAAGGGCATTAAGCCCATTATAGGCTGTGAGTGCTATGTTGCTCCCCGTTCAAGGCACAACAAGGTTCACGGTCTTGATAACCAGAGATATCATCTTGTCCTTCTTTGCAAAGACAATGTGGGGTATCAGAATCTTATTGCAATGGTCAGTAAGGCATGGACTGAAGGCTTTTACACAAAGCCGAGAATTGACCGTGAGCTTCTTGAAAAGCACAGTGAGGGACTCATTGCCCTTTCAGCCTGTCTTGCAGGTGAGATTCCCCAGCTTCTTTTAAGAGGTGACTATGAGCAGGCAAGGCAGGCCGCCTTGTGGTACCGCGACCTTTTCGGTGAGGGTAACTATTATATCGAAATCCAGAATCACGGACTTCGTGAGCAGATGGATATATTGCCTGACTTAGTCAGACTTTCCCGTGAAACGGGTGTTCCCCTTGTTGCAACAAACGACGCTCACTATATAACTAAAGAGGATTCCTCGGTTCAGCAGGTGCTTATTTGCATACAGACCAACCATATTTTAGGTGAAGAAACGGGCCTTGAATTTACAACTGACGAATTTTATGTAAAAAGTGAAGAAGAAATGCGTGCCGCCTTTCCCGAGCTGCCTGAGGCTATTGAAAACACCTCGCTAATAGCTGAAAGGTGCAATGTTGAGTTTGAATTCGGCAACACAAAGCTTCCTCACTTTGAGGTGCCTAATAATCTCGACCATTTTGAATATTTCAAAAATCAGTGTTTCTTCGGTCTGGCAAAGCATAAGGGCGAAAATCCGCCTCAGGAGTATGTTGACAGACTCAATTATGAGCTCGAAGTAATTAATAAAATGGGCTATGTCGATTACTTTCTTATTGTACACGATTTCATTCGCTACGCTAAGAGTAAGAATATTCCCGTCGGCCCGGGCAGAGGCTCAGGTGCAGGCTCTCTTGCGGCATACTGCATCGGCATAACAGGTATTGACCCGCTGAAATATAACCTGCTCTTTGAGCGTTTCCTCAACCCTGAAAGAGTGAGTATGCCCGACTTTGATATTGACTTCTGCTATGTCAGACGACAAGAGGTAATTGACTATGTTATCAGAAAATACGGTGCTGACCATGTGGCTCAGATAGTTACCTTCGGTACCATGGCGGCAAGAGGCGCAGTGCGTGATGTGGGCAGAGTGCTTGGAATGCCCTACAATGTGGTTGATGAGGTTGCCAAGGCTATTCCGAATGAGCTTAAAATCACAATTGATAAGGCCCTGAAATATTCCGAAGATCTCAGAACACTTTACAGCACAAATGACGATGTTAAGAAGCTTCTTGATATTGCAAGGCAGGTTGAGGGCATGCCGCGACACGCTTCAACTCATGCGGCAGGTGTGGTTATAACCCGTGATCCCGTTTCATCCTATGTGCCGCTTGCAGTCAATGATGAAAGTGTTGTCACACAGTTTACCATGGTTACACTCGAAAACCTCGGACTTCTCAAAATGGATTTTCTCGGACTTCGCACTCTTACGGTAATTGACGATGCGGTAAAGCTCATAAAAAGAACCAACCCTGATTTCAGTCTGGATGATATTGACCTGAATGACGGGGAAACCTTTGAAATGCTGTCACAAGGCAGAACTGATGCTGTTTTTCAATATGAATCAGCAGGTATGAGAAGTGTGCTTTCACGCCTTAAGCCACAGAGCCTTGAGGACCTTATTGCAGTTATTTCCCTGTATCGCCCGGGTCCTGCGGACTCAATTGACACATACATTCATAACCGTCATAATCCTCAGGATACAAAATATAAATCCGAGCTTCTTCGTGATATTCTCGATGTAACCTACGGGTGTATGGTATATCAGGAGCAGGTAATGGAAATCTGCCGCAAGCTTGCAGGCTACTCCTACGGCAGGGCTGACCTTGTGCGCCGTGCAATGTCTAAGAAAAAGCTTGATGTAATGGAAAAGGAAAGGCACAATTTCATTTACGGCCTTAAGAATGACAGCGGTGAAACTGAGTGCTGCGGCTGCCTTGCCAACGGTGTTTCAAAGGCGGTTGCAAATGACATTTTTGACGAAATGTCCAATTTTGCAAAGTATGCCTTCAATAAGTCTCACGCTGCCGCCTACGCATATGTGTCGTATCAGACAGCGTGGCTGAAGTGTCATTATCCATGTGAGCTTCTTGCTGCAACACTTACAAGCGTTCTTGATTCTGCAACTAAGGTATCAACCTATATTTCTGAGGCAACAAGACTCGGAATCAAGGTTCTTGCACCAAATGTTAACAGTAGCTTTGAGGGCTTCACCGTTAAAAACGGAGCAATCCGTTTCGGCTTGCTTGCCATAAAAAACTTAGGCAGAGGCTTTATTAAAACAATAATTGACAACCGTGAGCAAGGCGGCAAATATACTGATTTCTACTCCTTCTGCAAACGGGTTTACTCTAAGGAATTTAACAGAAGGGCAGTGGAGAGCCTTATTAAATGCGGTGCTCTTGACGGTCTGGGTCTTAACCGAAACCAGATGATCCATATGTTGCCGTCTATAATTGCAGACCTTGACGCAGACAAAAATAAAAATGTGGTTGGGCAGATAGGCTTCTTCGATGAAGACTCAGGCTTTTCATATTCAAATGAGTTTGCCGCACCTGATATTGAGGAGCTGCCCTATAATGAACTGCTTTCACTGGAAAAGCAGATAACGGGTCTTTATATTTCGGGTCACCCTATGGATGAATATAAGGACATAGCCGCAAAGGTAAAGGCAGATGTGATTGCGGATGTTCTTGAGGCAGATTCTTCCTTCGGTTCAAAATATAAAGATAACTCACGCGTTAAGCTTTACGGAATTATTTCAAAGGTTGAAAAGAAAAGCACAAAGAATAACTCAACAATGTGCTTTGTAATTTTAGAGGATCTTAGTGCATCGATTGAGTGTATCGTTTTTTCAAGGCAGTACGCCGAGAGAGTGCATCTTTTGCAGGCAGGCAATATCGTTCTCATAAACGGCAGACTCAGCCTTCGTGAAGACAGAGAACCAAGTGTTGTCTGTGAGACTATTGAGCCCAATCCCAAAAACATCCTTAAAAATGATGTTAAGCCTGAGAAAAAACAGCGTAAGGGAATTTTCCTGCGCGTTGAAGGTGCAGCTTGCCCCTGTATGGGCAAAATCAGGACTCTTACAGATATATTTGAAGGTGACTTTCCTGTGTATATTTTCTATAAAGATACGGGGAAATATGAACGTATAGGCTTTGTCAGAATGAATACACCTATGTGTAATGAGTTTAAAGAAATAATCGGTGACGAAAATGTTGTCGTAAGAGTGTAAATCCTGTTGATTTTATGGATAAATCTTGACTTTTACACTTTATAGTGTATAATATTCGTAATAATTTAAAAACATATTTAACAAACTCTGTGTGAATATTGATTCACGGTGCCTTTGCACTATAGAGAGTATAGGAGGACGTACTAATGGTTAAAACAATTGGTGTATTGACAAGCGGCGGCGACGCACCGGGTATGAATGCAGCTATCCGTGCCGTTGTTCGTGCAGCATGTGAGCTCGGAATGAAGGTTTACGGTGTTAACAGAGGCTATAACGGCCTTATGGAAAACGATATGTTTGAAATGAATCTTCGTTCAGTTTCAGATATAATCAACAGAGGCGGCACA
>JAFQLV010000032.1 GCA_017396515.1 Clostridia bacterium
CCCTCGGGAGGAATAAGCATTGCAAGGTTTGTCTTGCCGCAAGCTGAGGGGAATGCAGCACAGATGTACTTAACTTCGCCGTCGGGCTTTTCAATGCCGAGAATAAGCATATGCTCAGCCATCCAACCTTCTTTTCTACCCTGGTTTGATGCAATACGAAGAGCAAAGCACTTCTTACCGAGAAGAACATTTCCGCCGTAACCTGAGTTAACTGAAATAATTGTGTTATCCTGGGGGAACTGGCAGATGTATCTCTTCTCTTCGTCGATTTCGCAACGGCAATGAAGACCGCGTACCCAGTCATCGCTGTCACCGAGAGCTTCGAGAACATTGAAGCCAACTCTTGTCATGATGCACATATTAAGCACAACATAGATTGAGTCTGTAAGCTCGATGCCTGCTTTTGAGAACTTTGAACCAACAGGGCCCATTGAATAGGGAATGATATAAGCTGTTCTGCCCTTGTAGCTGTCCTTAGCAATGCCGTAAAGCATTTCATAAGCTTCTGTGGGATCCATCCAGTTGTTTGTGGGGCCTGCTTCTTCCTTAGTGGGAGCGCAGATGAAGGTTCTGCCTTCAACACGGGCAACGTCGTTTACGGCAGTTCTGTGAAGATAGCAATCGGGAAGGAGCTCCTGATTGAGTTTTATCATTTCGCCTGTTGAGCAAGCCTCAGCTCCGAGAGCCTCGATCTGTTCCTCTGAGCCGTCAATCCATACAACCTTATCAGGATTTACAAGATTGAGCTTGTCTTCAAGCCAAGCGAGAACACTGGGGTTCTTTGTAGGTGCGTTTTGAAGCATAGTTAAATCTTCCTTTCGAATTTGTTTTTTTAGAAAGTAGCCTAAAATTACTCCTTGTACTCCATACTACTCTATTCCATTGTATTATACTTATTTTTGTCTCTTTTTGCAAGAGATAGACAATAAAATATATACTGTTTTTATAGAGTTTTTATAGAGTTTTTTTATATATTTTATACATTAGGATTATTTTCACTGACTTAAAACAGCCTCACCCTTTCGGATGAGGCTGAAATTGATTTTTTATTCTTCTACTGTCCAGTGAACTGCACCGCAATCGCACTTCTGGTTTATCTTCAGGAGTCTCCAGAAGAATACGCAAACTCTGTAAAGAATTCTTGCAATCATTCCCTTATCGTGGCAGAAGCACTTGCAGCCGCCGTCATAATCGGGCTCTAATGCACCGCCTTCATCGGGAGCGACCTTGTAATCACCGCAGGTTATGCACACTCTGTTGCCGTTTTCATCCCAGCCCCATTTGTGTCCGAGTGCGGGGATAACCTCCTGCTCTGTCTGATAGCCGCAAACCATGCAAAGCACACCGTCTGTCATGCCGTAATTATCACAGGTAGGTGCCCAGCCTTCCATACCCTTGATGATATAGCTTCTGTGGCTGTTCTTTGTTTCGGAAACTGTGTTTTCGCAAATGTTGCAGACAACCTTACTGCCTATGCAATATTCGTTTGTTGCCTTAACAGTTTCTGTTCTTGTTGAGCCGTGGGTGCCGGCAGGAACCTTCTTTGTTGCAAGCTGTAAATGACAGGTTGTGCAGAATCTGTAAAGAGTACCGCCTGTTTCACAGTTATAGCCTGCAGGATATGTCCATTCACCGGGTGTGTGATCAACACCGTATGATGTTTTCTCATAGTAATCGCACTGAACGCCGTTTTCATCAACATACTGACAGCCTCTGTAACGCTCGCCGGGCTTCTTGCAGGTTGCTTCCTTGCCGGGCTCAATTATCCAAGCTGTATAGATATGCTCATTGGGGATTTCTGTGGGAGGCTGAATTTCTTCCTCACAAACCTTACAGTAAAGCTGCTTTTCGCCCACTTCAGTGCAGGTCGGCTTCTTTATAATCTTATATTCGTCTGCAGCAACATGGCCCTTAGCAGGGATAATCTCATAATAGAGGTGATCGCCTCTGCCGCAGTTATAAAGTGCTATACCGTCTTCTGTGCAGGTTGCCTGCTTAACTATCTTTGAGAGAGTTCCTGTGTGACCTGCCTCAACGGGAATTGTGACATAGCTGTTGCAGTCAGGGCACTTATACTTTGATTTCTTAAGACCGTCTTTTTCACAGGTTGCTATAACTGAGGTGTTGAACATTCCGTCACTCATACCGTGAGTTGAATAGATTGTTCTTGTCTTGGTGCCGCAGTAGTGACAGTTAACCTTCTCCACTCCGTTTTCGCAGCCTGAAGGAGCCTTGAGTTCTTCCCAATTGAGAATTTTGCCGTCGGCATCAACATATGCCTCAGGGTCAACAGGCAAAACGGTGTTACATTCCGCATTGCAATATGCACAAACGGTAAGACCTACACCGGGAGCCTGACAAGTGGGAGCTATGTAAACTGCAGGCTCACCTACATACTTATGTGCATCCTCATCAATGGGAATGGCTTCATAAATATCGGCAGCACAAAGCTTACACTCATAGAAGATTTCACCCTCAAAGGTACAGGTAGCTTCCTTGCGGCTGACCTGAATAAGAGTATTTGCGTGCATGGGGATATCTTCAGTAATTGTTTTCTTACATTCGTAGCAGTAGTTAGTCTTCTTACCTTTGGTGGTACAGGTAGGCTCAGTTACAACTGTCCAGTCATGCTTCACACCGTAATCGTCAACAAAATCGTGAGCATCCTCAATTATGGGAATTACTCTTGTAACCTTTTCTGTGCACTCAACACAGATATTTGACTCTCTACCTGTGCTGTTACAGTCTGCTTCAATCTCTGTTGTCCAGGGGGTTGAGAAAACATGATCAGCCTTTTCGGTTGTTTCATAAAGAACATGTCCGTAATGACGGCTGCAATGTCTCACCTGAATACCCTCCTGAGTGCAGGTGGGCAGGCAAAGCACTTCAGCTTCGCCCCAGTTATGTGCATCATCAACGGGAATTTCCTTTTCAATTGTCTTATTACAGTTATTACATTCTGCAATCTTGAGTCCGGGCTTAACGCAGGTGGGGTTGGCAATGATTTTGTAATCAGCATCGGTAAGTCCGTGGTCGGCATATATTGTCTTTGACTGAGCACCGTGATATGCGCAGATAACTGACTCAACACCGTCCATATGATAGAAGGCATCCTTGGTTACAGTCCAATCAAGAATATTTCCGCTTGCATCAACATGTGCATCCGGATCAATTTCAATTTCAACATCGAAAACCTTTTTACATTCCTGACACTGGTTACGGCCCTTGCCCGTAGCCACGCAGGTTGCAGGTGTGGTAACGATGGGAAGACCTGAATAAACGTGTGCATCTTCAACAGTTTCGAGTGTAACAGTAACTGTATCACCGCAAACGACGCACTTATCCATACCTACACCGGGAGTGGAGCAGGTAGCCGGTCTGATTGTTGAAATGTTGCCGCTTAAAGTGTGTTCAACGGGCAGCTCTCTTGTTTCAGTTGTGCCGCAGATTGCACAGCTTGCTCTGACATAACCGGTCTGTGTAATAAGGCCTGCACCGTGAACGGGCTCAACACTTATCTTCCACTCGGGGTTAAGAGTACCGTCAGCAAGGTACATTACGGGCAGTGTGTGCGCAAGCTTTTTGATAGCTCTTGTCTCCTTATGACCGCAGCCCTTTTCTGAGCAGAAAGCTGTCATTGTGCCGGTAGCTTCACAGCTTGCCTCAGTTACAGTTGTCCAGCTGTTGTAGACATGAGCATTCTCAACAACAGCAATAGTTCTTGTGTAATGAGCGTCACAGCCGTCAACAGCACAGTATCTTATTTTTTCACCCTGCTGTGAGCACGTTGCCGCCTTTGTTATTTTCCATTCACCGTAAACATGGGCATGTCCGTCGTTTTCGTCGTACATTTCAATGTTTGAAACTCTCTCAACATTGGGAGAAGCACCCACAGCAAAGCTGACAGTTGAAAAAGCCATGAGAACACAGAGAAGTAACGATAACGCTTTTTTGAGTTTTCTGTTCATTTTCATGGTATTTTACCTCCGAAATTAAAATTCCGATTATTGCACAAATATACAGTATAATAATACCATTATTTTTTTAAATCGTCAACAGCTACCTATAAAAAATATAACTTTTTAATAAAAAACCTTCCCTCCACTCTTGTGAGTGAAGGGAAGGAATAATCTATTCAGTTATAAACCTTGAGATTAATAGTGTGTCTTGCCGCAGCTGCATGACTTATTCATTCCGAATATCTTCCAGAAGAAGCGAGCTATCGGATAGATGATCTTAGCCATGAAGAAGCTGTCGTCGTGACACAGACAACCGCAGGCTGCTGTGCCGCCGTTGCCGGGATCATACATTTCAAAGCCGCATCTGTCGCACTTGCCGTTTGCGTTTGAATCAATGTGACCGAGCTTGGGAATCTTTGTAGGCTGCTCTGCATAGGGGCAGTTCTTACAAGCACGGTATTCTGTATGACCGGGAGTCTGACATGTTGCCTCTGCAGCGGGCATTGTCTTGAAGTTGTGCTCTGTCTTATCAATTGAAACAGTTCCGCTCTTTGTGCCGCAGCCTTCTGCAGTACAAATCATGTAGCCCTTACCGGTTTCTGAGCAGGTGGGTGCCTTGGTTACATAAACAACATAGCCGTTCTGAATTACATATTCGCCGGAGCCTGATGCTGTTGTCTCCCACTTATGGCCGCCCTTGCTGAGAAGCTTGGATGCTGTTTCGCCGTCGATAACTGTATCGTCAAGCTTGTTGGGGAAGCCGGGTGTGTTCTCATCAAATGTCTTTGCAGAACCGCACTTTGCACAAACCATCTTGATGTAACCGTTAGCAGTACATGTACCGTAAACGATTGAATCAGCTACCCACTCGTGGCTTATCTTGTCTGTCTTTTCGTCAACCTTGAAACCGCAGACTGTGCAGTACTTATATGACTTGAGACCTGTCTCACAGTTTGAAGCACCCTCATCAGTTACCCATTCACCGGGAACATGCTTTGACTTATCTGCAGGTATAGTCTGCTCTTCATAGTAGTCACACTTAACTTCGTTGCCGTCAGCATCCTTCCATGAATGTACGCAGCACTTAACCTGTAAGCCTTCGTCCTTACATGTGGGCTCAACCTTTGTTGTCCACTCTTTTTCAAGCTCGTGGCCGAGTGACTTGATAACCTCTGTGTATGTTGTGCCGCAGCCGTTGAGACATGTGTATGTGATGATACCTGCTTCTGTGCAAGTAGCTTCCTTAGTTACAACGCCGTCATCCTTGCCGTCGTTATCACTGTCATAATCGTGACCGAGTGCTGTGCCAACAGTTTCTTCCTGTGTTGCGGAGCAATCCCTACAAGCTCTCTTGCGAACAGCGGGCTCTGTACAGGTTGCTGCTGAAACCTCGACCCAATCACCCCAGTTGTGGTCAATACCTGTTGCATACTGCTGTGAGCAGACTGAGCAGTAGATAGCACCGCAACCTGAAGCAACACCGCCTGAGCAGTTCTCGGTTTCCTTATGATTTGAGTTAGTCTTACAAACTCTTGAGTGAGTCTTGCCGTTTCCGTCTGACTTCCACTCGCCCCAATCGTGTCCTGTTACGGTGTCAGCCATTTCGCCGCCGCAATCCTTACATGTAGCTGCATCTTCACAGCTTGCATTGTCGTTTGCTACGCAGTTTGCAGTGATGCTGTTGCCGCAGACGCAAGCCTTTGAATGTGTCTTGCCGTCTTCGTTCTGCTGCCATGCTGTAAAGCCGCAATCTGTTACTTCACTGTATGTGCCGCAGCCGTACTTACAAGCTCTCTGATGCTTATAAGCTGTTACATTGCCTTCAGCATCAACAACATTAGCAATTCTGTAATCGCCTGTGTAAACGTGACCGGTCTTTTCGTAACCTGCTGTTACCTTGCCGAGCTCAGTGCCGCAAGCGGTACACTTCTTGTATTCGCTGTGACCGTCTTCGGTACAGGTGGGTGCCTTATAAGCAACCTTTTCAAGTGAAATGTGGTTGTTATAATCAACTGCACCGGCTGAATACTGGAGTGCTGCGATTTCTTCCTCTGTCATGCCTTCCTTATCAATAAGCTTAGCATTTGAGTTGCAGTATACGCAGTCGAACCAATAGGTTGCCTTTGTCTGGCAGTTGGCCTCTGTAATGATATGAGCGTAATCTGAAAGCTTTTCTGTGTATGAGTGAGCTGTCATCTCACCGTATGTGAAGGTTTCGTCGCTAACCTCACCGCAGTTAGCACATGACTTATAATAAACTGCCTTTGCTGTACATGTAGCTACTGATACACGGTTCTTAGCAAGATTATCGGGATCTACGATTTCTTCAAATGAGTGCTCAAGAGCAGTACCCCAACGTGTGAAGGTTGCTTCCTTGCCCTCGATACCCTTTGTTGGAAGGTGACACTTGGTACAATATGTGTAGTAGGTTTCGTGCTCTGTGCAGGTTGCCTCTGAAGCAAGAACTAACTTATCCTTAATAGCATCGCTGTAAGCCTTACCTGTGAAGTCGTGGCCTTCGCCCTTGCCGTTTTCATAGTAGCGTGTGTTGAGAGGATACTTATCTGTATCAGTCTCATCCTTACCGTTCTTATCGCAATCTGCGCAATCGAACCAATAATAGTCTGCATGCTCACAAGTGTTTGTTGTAACACCTGTTGCTTCATAATCAGCATCTGTGAAGAGGTGAGCATCGTCGATAATCTTCTGTGTGTAGTGGTGACCTGTGGGAGCTGTATAATCAGCTACCCATACGTAATCGCAAAGGTTACATGTGTATGTTGTATAACCCTGATCGATACAGGTGGGAGCTGTGATAACTGCTGTTGCATCATCAGCACAGGTACCTGTCTGAGTGTGGCTTTCATCATTGAGACAAACTCTGGTGTGACCGCCCTTGCCGTCTTCTGCCCATTCGCCCCAGCTGTGATCTGTAGGATCTGTGGGATCTGTTGTCCAGTAGTAGCCGCAATCGTCACAGTAATGCTCTGTATAGCCGCCTTCGGTACATGTGGGAGGAAGAACGGTGGGATCTGCACAGAAGCAATCGTAAACATCCTTATGCTCTGCGTTGTATTCACAAGCGTAGTAGTGCTTGCCGTCATTTGTTGAAACAGCTGAAGTGCTCCACTTATGAGCCTCGGGATCTGCAGGAATTCCTTCCTTGCCGAGCTCAGTGCCGCAAGCATCACAGGTTGCATAGTCAGTGTAGCCTGCTTCCATACATGTGGGAGCCTTACCGGGCTGTGCTGTTGTATTCTTATGGTTATTGAGATCAACCTCACCGTAAGCTGTATTACATTCTGAACAGATTGCTTTTTCTGTGCAGTATGCTGTGCCGCCTGAGCACTTTTCTGCTACAGGATTATATTCACCGCAGCCTTCAACTGCGCAGACTCTGTTGTGTTCGCCTTCAACGCCGAAATTCTTGGCTGCACCTGTGAAGTTGTGCTCTGCATAGTCGCCGTGGTCGCCGCCGCACTTGTCACACTTTGCCTTCTGGATACATGTTGCAGTACCGCCGAAGCAATCGCCTGTGTCAACATTGCCGCAATCGGGACATTCAGCTGTATGAGTTTCTGTGCCTGCAACCTGAGTGTAGGTAAGCTCACATTCTACCCATTCGCCGTACTGATTACAGCCGTTTACGCAAAGCTGTCTGTGCTTGTCGTTTTCTGTATCAATATCATATGCACCTATGTAGCTGTGGTCAAGCTTTGTGCCGGGTTCTCTTACAGTGTAACCGTGACCGCAGGTGGTACATGTATATTCTGTGTACTTATCGTTCATACAGGTTGCATCAACAACTACTTCCTGATCGTATACGCAGGTTGTTGTTTCTGTTCTTGCACAAACAGTACAGGTTCTTGTCATTTCGCCCTTGGCATCACCGGTGTTGCCTTCTGCAGGCTTCCAGCCTTCGCCCCAGTTATGAGCTTCAAGTGCAGTTGTGTAACCGCAATCACGGCAGGTCTTCTGGTGGCCGTTTGCATTGGTTGTATCCCATTTGCCGAAGTTACATCCGGTTGTGCCGCCTACTGTGCCACACTCATTCTGACAGTAGTATGAGTGA
Source organism: Clostridia bacterium (assembly GCA_017396515.1). Lineage (GTDB taxonomy): Bacteria > Bacillota > Clostridia > Oscillospirales > Acutalibacteraceae > UBA6857. The sequence continues at coordinate 8,032 of JAFQLV010000032.1, forward strand.
GTACCGTCGTTGTTATTAACAATATTTGAGTTATCAGCCTTGGGAGCATAGTTGTGAACGAGAGCTGAGCCTTCGTCTTCCCATGTTGAACCGTCTATATCTTCACTTGACTGATGGCAAAGTGAACATTCATAGAAGTAAACTGCATCCTTTTCACAAGCAGCAGGTTCCTTAAGGAAGTCGTCTGACTCTGTCTTAATCCATGCGTGAGCGCCGTATGCGCTGTCATCTACAAATGTATCTTCGAGCTTTGTGCCGCAAACTGAGCAGCTCTTATGGTAAACTGCATAGTTGAGACAGTCAGCAGGAGTTTTGAGATATTCATCAGCAACTACTTCAACAACATCGTGTGCAATATCATCCTTACAGATATCGCAGACGCAGTTCTTATCATCGTCGTGATCTTTACAGCTTTCTGTTACCTCGTCGCCGCAATATTCACACTTTGCTGTATGTGTATCGTCAGCATTGGGTGTTGCCTCAAGATGGTGGTGAGCATCGGGGTCGGGATCAACTGGTCTCTGCTCATAAATATTACAACGTGTACACTTCTCATAATATGAACCGGGGTCAACACATGTGGGAGCAACCTCAGGATGTGCATCATCCACTACCTTAACCCAATTGTGACCGAGAGCTTCCTGTATAAGCACATCTGTGAACTCTTTGGTATTTGAGTCAAACTTAAACTTGCTGGTAGTTGTGGCACCGCAGCTACAACGGAAGTTATAAACCGCAGCATCGTTACAATTAGCAACGGAGGCAGGACCTGCCTGTGTGTAGTTGTGCTTTTCGGTACGTGAAGCATCCCACTCACCGCACTTTTCACACTGATAGCTGTGAGTTCCGTCACCCTTATCCTTGGGTAAACCGAGATTCCATGTATGTGCTGCGGGATAAAGCGGTGTTACACCGTCTTCTTCAAATTCGACGGGATACTTGAGGCTTTCGTCCTCACAACGTGTACAGCCGTAAATATCATAACCGTTATGTGTACAGTCGGGGTCTACAGTATCAATTACTTCATACTTATGACCTAATTTGTCACCAACTGTAAAAGTGCGGGTTGTGCTTGCCTGACCGCAGACTGAGCAGCTCTCATAATATGTTAAAGGATCATAACAGTCAGCCACATTCTTACGGTACTTGGTTTCCTGCTTCTGCACCCAAACAGGTGTATGGTTCAGATCACCATGACATGTTGCACATTCACCGGTGTGACCGTTATCGTCTCCGCCCCACTCATTCGGTATACAGTCTGCCTGTCCGCCGGGTGTGCCTTTTGCATTGCCGTTAAGACCGACAATTGTACAGGGCTCATCGACATTTATTGTTGTGCCGTCTTCAAGGGTAATTACACCTGTACACTCCCTTGAATGGGTGTAATCATGGTTATATACCCATGCACCTTCAAACTTATGTGCACCGGAATAATAATTTGCATTATATGTGGTGCCGTTTGCCTTAATGCCTGAAAGAGTTGCACCCTTGGCTAATGTGTAATCTGGATTATCCTGGCGGAGCCACTTATTGAAAGCGTAGTGGCTGTCGTTGTCGGCATCCTTTGCGCAAGCACCGGGAGCTGTAATTGAACCGTTGTAGTAGCACCACTGGTCATGATTGCTGCCGCAAGCACATCCTCTGAAGTTAGTCCAATACTGTGCTGACTGGAATGTAACGGTAGCAGTCTTTGTAATATTACCCATACGGAAAGTAAGTGTTGATTTAGCCTGACCATTTGAAACACTGTATCCTGTGTGATTATCAAATACACTCTCAGTGCCTGAAACGGTTATTTTCCCATTACTAGCTGTAGTCGATATTCCATCAACTTGAGGATTCATAGTACACATTGTGTCATTAATACTCTGAGTCCAAGCAACGCCGTATTGGTCTTCGATATCACTTATAGTAAAGCTAGTTGAACCTGTGCCGCCAACCGGAACATTTACTGTACCTGTTGTAGAAGATATGGTAGCTGTTGTTGCAACAGGCAAAGCCCAACTGGTGCCAATACTACCGGAGCCATTGTAAACAAGTGTCTTAGGGTTATCATTGCCGGTGTTGTCAACAGACATTTGTGTACCGCTAACTATTATTTCATCACCAATTTTCAGACCCGTGAAACTCAAGGAACGCTCTACATCATCACATCCTGAGCCCTTTTGTTTATCATAAAATTCAATTTTATAAGGAAAACCGGTACAGGTGACGGTCTTTGTGTTTCCATTACCAACTGTCAATTGATTATATGATGAAACAAAAGCTTCCTCACCGGTTGAACTTGTATCTACACCCGAACCATCATCTTTGAAGTTATAGTAATAAAGCTTAATATCACCGCCTGAATTACCTTCGCCCAAGTTATAAGTGATTGTAACATCGTACGATATAGATTTAGCTGCATCTGCCTCAGTAGGTGCAACAAACACCCAACAGGTCATAAGCATCATAACCGTCATCAATAAAGCTATTGACTTTTTAGTTAATGTCTTTAATAATTTTTTCATTTTCTTTTATATCCCCCTTAAATAAAGTGGTTTTCCTTTACCGATAAGCCACGGCAAAGAATAAGATTTTTCCTCCGGGCTTTCACCGAAGCACTGTTATTATGTTTACTCCCTCAGTCACTTCGTGACCGCTCCCTCTCGGTGGGAGCCGAGTCTCTTGCCTCCCTCACTGAGGGAGGTGACGGCATAGCCGTCGGAGGGAGTTAATGTTGAAAGATTAAATGTTTACCGCACACATCTGACCGCCCTGTGCTTAACCGATTAACATATTATTTCCTTTCATCAGTTTGCGCCAAAAGACGCGTGTTTTGCAAAAAGGGTACAGTAACCCTCATAATTACACACATTTATTATAGTTTATTAAGAAAACAAAATCAATAGGGTTTTCAATATTTTTTAAGTAAAATTTGAGTTGATGTTTTTGTGCATATTGACAAAGGAGTAAAATCGTTTCTTCTGAGTTTAATGTAAGTCCTTTTAAGAACTTGACATAACTATTCAAGTTGTGTATAATTTAGACAGAAATTAGTTGGAGGTGCAAATATGTTTGCAGGCTGCGGAACAGTATATAAATTGATGTATGTGGTCGGTTTTGCATTAATGATGGCCATTAACCTTAAGACCTATAAAAAATATAGGTTTAATCAGAAAATGACAATTATAATTACACTCATTACATATGTAGCAGGTGTTGTAGGTGCAATGTTAATGGGAAATATTTACACCGATCTTATGGTAAAAAACGGATTTGAAGTTGATTCGAATGTGGCTATTTTCGGAGCTGTTATTTTCACTCCTATATTTATGACAATTGCTTCTTTGATTCTGAGACAAGATTGGCGAAGGGTTCTCGATATGCTTGCCCCCGGAATTTTTGTCATATTAACTTGTGCGAAATTTGGTTGTTTCATTAACGGCTGTTGTTATGGCTTAGAGTGTTCATTCGGTATAAAATATATTTGGAGCAATCGTATAGTCTTCCCTATACAAATTGTTGAAGTATTTTTAATGACTCTCGTTGTTGCATTCTGTTTTTGGTTTGCTTTTAAATCAGAAAAATATAGCAAAGGCAATGTATATCCTATAACAACTATTATGTACTGTATAATTCGCTTTTTTGTCGAATTCTTTAGATATTACAAATATGAAGAACAACGACATATAGTTTTCGGCATGACGATGTGGCAATTCTGTTGTATTTTATCAATTGTCGTTTGTATTTTGTGGCTGTTAGCACTTCGTATGCCTTTTGTAAAAAAAATCGATGAGAAAGCTTATGCAATAGAATTAGAAGAAGATAAAATCATTGAAAAACAAGAAAGACTCGAAAAAGCTAAAAAGCGAAAGGAAAAAGCTCGCCGCAGAAAAAAATAAATCATAAACGAAAAAACGGTTGTGTTCAAATGGAATACAACCGTTTTTAATTTCATATACATTCCCCAAGGGGGATAATTATGAATGATACCACTCAGGAACGAGCAATTAAGCTCGCAAGATACATAGCAGAAACCAACTCCACCGTGCGTGAGTGTGCCAAGGTGCACGGTGTGAGCAAATCCACGGTGCACACAGATGTAACAAAACGCCTCGGCGGCATAGACAAAGACCTTGCGCAAAAGGTCCGGCGCGTACTTGACAAAAATAAAAGCGAACGGCATATGCGCGGCGGTATGGCAACGAAAGAGAAGCATATGAAAATTCGGAATTCGGAATGCGGAATGCGGAATTGCGGGAAAGTTTGAACAAACAGACGAGTCTCTGTCCGCCTGACAAGTCACATAAAACACATATAAAAATATCCGTCTGTTCCAAAAGGTTCAGACGGATATAATTTTTAGCTTTTTATGCTTTGCCTGATAGTCAAAAACCGGATAATGCGTTATTATCTCTGCGGGTATTATCTATACTCTTGCGGTGAATCGGTCGCAATTCCGAATTCCGCATTCCGCATTCCGCATTCACTTAAGCGTTACTATCGTCACGCCTGCTTCGCCCTCACCGTAAACGCCCAGACGGAAGGATTTGACAAAGGGGCTCTTTCTCAGGTGCTCCTGAATACCCTTTCTCAGCACACCGGTACCCTTGCCGTGAATGACGGTGAGCTCACCCAGACCAAGCCTCAGACATTGGTCGATATATCTGTCAAGCTCCATTGTGCCCTCATCAACATTCATACCGCGCAGGTCGCAACGGGTCTGCGCCTCACTGCCGGGCGAGAAAACACGCTCCGTTTTGTTAGGTACGCTTCGGTTTTTCGCCTGAGGCTTCTTTTGCTTTTCCACAAGACGCAGGTTCTTTTCCGGGGTACGCATTTTCATTATGCCTGCAAGCACCTCATAGTTACCCTTTTTATCTTTGAGAGCCGTAACCGTTGCCGTCTTGCCTATATCGCACAGCAGCACCTCATCACCTATTTTAAGCGGCCGCGGCAGCTCATATTTTTCATCAGGCAGACCTGATGCCATAATTGGGTTGGTTATATCGTCAAACTCAGCATAGCCTCTGCGCATAAGCTGCTTTGCACGCTTTGCCATTTCGCTCTTATCTTTTGCGGTTTCGTTTTCTTTTCTCAGCTTTTCAAGCTCCGCCATAAAAGCCGCCGCACTGCGTTTTGCCTGCTCAACAATTCTTATTGCCTGACTCTGAGCCTTTTCAAGCTCCTGCTCACGGAGCTTTTCTATGCTGTCCTTATAAGCCTTGGCCTCTTTCTTTTCCTTTTCAGCCTGAAGTGTCAGCACCTCTGCCTGCGCTTTTTGGTCCTCAAACTGCTGTCGGCTGCTTTCAAGAGACTCAATTACTCTTTCAAAATGTGCACTGTCACTTGAAACAAGAGCCTTCGCCCTTTCTATTATATCCTCATTCATTCCAAGCCTAAGAGATATTGCAAAGGCATTTGATCTGCCCGGGGTACCGATAAGCAGTCTGTAGGTAGGCTTAAGTGAAGAAACATCAAATTCGCAGGATCCGTTTTCTATGCCGGGAGTTTCAAGAGCATAAGCCTTCAGCTCCGCATAGTGAGTGGTTGCCGCAATTTTTGCACCCTTCTGACCTATTTTTTCAAGTATGGATATTGCAAGGGCGGCACCCTCAATGGGGTCTGTGCCTGCACCGAGCTCATCAATGAGCACAAGACTTTTGTCGTCTGCTCTTTCTATTATATTTATTATATTCACCATATGAGATGAGAAGGTGGAAAGACTCTGCTCTATACTCTGCTCGTCACCTATATCGGCAAGCACATTATCAAAAACAGAAACCTCACTCTGATCTGCGGCAGGAATCATCAGTCCGCACATTGCCATAAGGCTCATAAGTCCGAGAGTTTTTATTGAAACGGTTTTGCCTCCTGTATTCGGACCCGTAATAATTAGAGTATCAAAATCATCGCCCAGTCTTATATCTGTGGGCACAACCTTTTTGGGGTCAATAAGAGGATGTCTCGCCTTTTTAAGATTGATTATTCCCTTGTCATTAATTACAGGTACACTTGCCTTCATCTCATAGGCAAGCTTTGCCTTTGCGAATATAAGGTTCAGTTCAACAGCACATTCATAGGATGCCTTTATGCCCTCATAGAAGCCGCCTGCTTCGGCGGAAAGCTCGTAAAGTATACGCTCGATTTCGTCGCGTTCTTTGCTTTGCAGAACTTTGATCTCATTGTTAGCCTCAACAACACCTGCCGGCTCAATAAATACAGTTGCACCGCTTGAGGATGTGTCGTGAACGAGACCGCTTATTTCACCCTTATGCTCAATCTTGACAGGTACCACATATCTGCCGCCACGCATAGTGACAATTGACTCGCGAAGAAACTTCTGATAGTGGGGCGACTTTGTCATTTTATCAAGGTGATCTCTTATTTTTGATGAAGCCACACGGATTTTTCTTCTTATATCATAAAGAGCAGGCGAAGCGTTGTCGCTCATTTCTTCTTCACTGATAATTGCTGTGGTTATCCTGTCCTCAAGGAACTTGTTGGGGGCAAGAGAATAGAAAAAGGTATCAATTGAAGTTACAATTCCGCTGTTTCTGTCCTTCCATTCACTCAGAGAGCGTATAACCCGAAGCACCTCGGCAATGTCAAGCAGCTCACGCATATTAAGGGTACTGCCCGCATTTGCTCTTGAAAGAGAGTTGTTCACATTCTTAAGTCCGCCGAAAGACGGTGCGCCGAATTTTGCCATAAGCATATGAGCATCGGCTGTCTGTGAAATAAGATTATTCACTGTATGTATATTGCTCTGAGGCTCCAGATGCTCTGCCTCATATCTCGCATCCTCACAGGAAGTAAATTCCGCAAGACGGGACAGCACCTTATAAAGCTCAAGAGCCTTGTAATGCTTATTCATTTTATCATCTCCCTTACCTGAGATTTCCTATACTATAATATATATGTCAGTCTGACATCATATTAAAAAAGTCTAAAGTCTTATATCTTCTTGCCGTTATGTTTCTGAGGTACTTTTCGGTTACTTCAGAAAGCAGGTTTATGCTTTCCTCAGGCAGTGTGAAACTGAAAATCCTGCTGTCCTGAGAAAAACAGATGTGCCTTATGGCTGTAACCACACCAAGGGGCAGTCTCACTGTTTTTTCAAGAGGCTTACATTCTTCACAGAAAAGCTCGCCTGTGAAGGTGCTGAAAAACATTGTTTCACTTTCAAAGCTGCCGCAGCTTGCACAGGCAACTACACCGGGCATATAGCCGGCCATGCTCAGCATTCTCATTTCAAGCACGGCTTTAATCTGTCTGAGATTTCTCTTGCCCTGAGAGAGCAGATATATGCTGTTTAAAAGCAGAGAAAGATATTCCCCTGAGTTTTCTTCTCTGGGTGACAGCTCATATGTAAGCTCAGCAAAATACTGAGCAAGGCTGAGACGCACTATGTCGCTGCGAAGTGAAAAGAAAACCTCTTTTGCCACTGCTTCTCTTATAACATATATGCCCTTCTGGGTTTTGCTTATAAGGAAATCCGAATAGCAGAGAAGGCCCGTTGAAGAAACATTCTTATTTTTAGGGTTCCTTGCGCCGTTGGCAAAAGCCTTGATTACGCCTCTGTCACGGGTCAGCACAGTTACAATTCTGTCCTGCTCCCCCGTGGCACCCTCTCTGATTATAATACCGTCAGTTTTGAAGGTCATAGCCCGGTTTTCCTTTCCCGCATAACACCGTTACACGTTATTTAATTATCCTCTGCCTGAAAATCTTCGGAAAGCTCCTCGGAAAACTCTGTCAGATTATCGTCTTCAAAGCCGAAAGAAGGTCTTTCCTGAGCTTTTTTGTATTTCAGATAATCGCTGACTCTTCCCGTTTTCATAAAGTTTTCCCACAGTTCCCGTTTATTCATATAACCACCTCAATGCAAATTCTTAAGTTACTATACTCATATCCTTTGCAGAAAAAAGGGAAAGTAAACGAGAAAAAGAAGGTTCTATTTTGTGTACAAAATTTCACTGTTAATTTTGTACACTATTAATTGAATAAATCAGTCAAGTCCGAAATTATGGATAAGTCCCTCTCTGTTGCGCCAGTCATCCTTGACCTTGACCCAGCACTGCAGGTTTATTCTGCAGCCGAAGAATTTTTCCATATCCTGCCTTGCATAAGTGGATATTCTCTTGAGGGTAGCGCCTTTTTTGCCGATGATAATTCCCTTATGGCTTTCTTTTTCACAGTAAATTGTTGCCTCAACATCCATAAGGTCAGTATCTGTGCGTTCTCTCATTTTTTCAATTGCAACAGCTATACCGTGAGGAATCTCCTTATCAAGAAGTCTGAGCATTTTTTCTCTTATTATCTCAGAAGCAATAACTCTTTCGGGCTGATCGGTCAGCGTGTCATCGGGGAAGAAGTGCTCTGAGGGAATTGCTAAATTTATAAGCTCCTGGGTCAGGGCATCAAGTCCGTCGCTTTTTGCCGCAGACACGGGCACAATTGCCTCAAAGTCATATTCCTTTGTCAGCTCAAGAATTCTTGACATAATAACACTCTTGTCGCTGACGGTGTCAATCTTGTTTATTGCAAGCACGGTGGGCATTTTCTGCTGGGTAAATTTCTCTATAAGCTCCAGCTCTGTCTCACGCAGCTCGCCCTCAGGCTCCACCACAAAAAGGCAGGCATCCACACCGGAAATGCTGTCGGAAACCGCCTTCACCATTTTTTCACCAAGCTTGGTTTTAGGTCTGTGAAAGCCGGGAGTGTCGGTGAAAACAAGCTGGGTTTCCTCTACGGTCAGCACACCCATTATCCTTGTTCTTGTGGTCTGCGGCTTATCGGAAACAATTGCTATTTTCTGACCGAGCAATCGGTTAAGTATTGAGGATTTGCCCACATTAGGCTTGCCCACAATTGCAATAAAAGCTGTTTTATTCTCTGTCATATATTTACCTCTTTAATTTTATTTTAATACTCCCCTGTTTCGCTGTAAAGTATGAAGCTGTCAAAGCCGCTTTTTTTCATACTCCTGAAATAAGAATAAGAATACTCGGAAACATCAACAAGGGGAATTATTTTTTTACCCGGGTACTGTGCCGCTGCGGCAGAGTACATTGAAAGAATTGAGACATAGTCTGTCTTTTTGTCTACTGCTACACTGAGGGGTCTTTCTCTCGTGTCGGCGGCTACGGCATAAACGGGAAGCTCTGCCATTGAGCCGAAGTATATAGCCTCGTTAATGCTTACGCAATCACTTGCACTTTGCGAAAAAATAAGCAGTGCATTTTCAGGCAAGGCATTTTTTATCTGATTTGTGATATTTTTAAGTGCTGCATTTCTTTTGGCTTTATCCTTTTCGCCCTGATAGGTTGCTCCGCTTGTGTTTTCACCGTCGGGGAACTGCATTGACTCAAGCATAAAGGCTCCCACACCGAAAGAGCTGATTTCCCTGACAATTCCGGTGAGATAATTTCTCACTTCCTTTGAGTAGGGATTAAGCCATGGCTTGCCGCCCTTTTCATCACTGCCGTCGAGCCAGTTGACATCAGTATTCATATATTTAACGGCAAGAGAGCTGTTGGCCATCGCTACACAGCTGTCTTCAAAGCAATAAATTCTTGCAATTACGGCAAGACCTGCATTATCAAAAATATCAAGTGCCCGTCTGACGGTATCATTGTCATAAAGGGCACACTTGCCCGCAACAGCATTTTCCTGCAATGAGGAGTAAACCAGCTTGCCCTCTTTGGTTTTGAAATCAATAACCACACTGTTGCCGTTCTTTTTCTGCACTTGCTTAGCCGCATTTCTGAGATAGTTCTCATCGCCTAAGCGGGTATAGGGCACATAAAGAGCCTTTACTCCCTGCTCAGACAGTACTGCATAGGCACTGCTGTGTATCTCATTTTGTGCAGTGTTGTCTATAGGCTTATAGGATATTTCCAGACCGAGGCTGACTGCAAAATATGAAATGCAAAGCAGTATAACAAAGCACAGGGCATATAGCAGACCCCTTCTTATCTGCTTTTTATTTATCCTTCTTTTGCTGCGCTGAATTCTTACAAAGCCCTGAGGATATTCCTTTGTAAAGGTGTAGTAGCTTTTTCTTACACGCAGCTTGTCATTTACGGAAAAAACTTTCTTTTTTCGCTTCATATATATTATTCCTTATCCGTGGTAAAAATTGTTCGTTGATTTATAGTGCCGTAAGGGTGTATCATTACTGTATATCCATAGAAGTTTAAGGAGTACAGCATTGTGAAAATTTCCCTTGTTTCAGATACAATCACTGTTATTGAGCTTTCCCCGGAGGAGATGACTCAATACGATTTCACCTTTGAAAAAAGCGATTATTCTTCGCCCCACACAAGACGGGTGCTCTGGTCCATTATAGACGATGCCGCACGCATAACCGGCAAAACCGTTCAGGTGTCAAAGGGACTTGAGATTGATTTTCTGCCGGATATAAAGGGCGGCGGTCTGCTCATTATCTGTGAGGGAGAAGAGGAAAATATCAAAGGGCATAAAATTCCCTCTGTGAGCGTTTATCAGAGCAGTGACATAAACAGCATACTTGACTTTGCAAAAGCCGCTTGCCCTGTTTTATCTGCAGACTCATCCTCTCTCTTCTTTCACAAGGGCACATACCGTCTTTGCATACACTCAGGAAAGAGTGCTTTTTATTTTCTTGCAAAAGAATATTGCCTTGAGGATGTGACCTCACCCTATTGCGCCCAAAGCACCAAGGAGTGCTGGCAGTGTATGATAGAAGAAAATGCCTTAGAAATACTTGGCGGCGCTGCTTCTGAGCAGTGATATAGTTTCCTTCGGGTCTTCGCTGCCGAAAATTGCAGAGCCTGCAACAAGCACATTGGCGCCTGCCTTTGCGGCAGAGTCCACAGTTTTAAGAGAAATGCCGCCGTCAACCTGAATATCAATTTCAATTCCGCGTCTTGCACACTCGGCACGAAGTGCGGTGATTTTGGGCATCATATCCTCCATAAAGCTCTGACCGCCGAAGCCGGGCTCAACCGTCATAACAAGAACCATGCCTAATTTATGAAGATAGGGATAAACTGCTTCAATTGCCGTGCCGGGCTTAACAGCAAGGGCGGCAATTTTTCCGCTTTCACGGATAAGGTCAATTGTCTCGTCTATGGGCGAATCGGCCTCAACATGAAAGCAGATAACATCAGCGCCAGCCTTTATAAAATCGGGGATATACTTTTTGGGGTCGCTTATCATAAGATGCACATCAAAAACGAGGTCAGAGCATTTTCTCAGGCATTTGACCAGGGGTGCACCCAGGGTTATATTGGGCACAAAGTGACCGTCCATAACATCGATGTGGAGCCAGTCTGCACCGCAGCGCTTCATATTTTCAAATTCTTCACCCATTTTTGAATAATCACAGGAAAGAATGGAAGGTGATATTTTAATCATAGCTTTTTACCTCCGCCTCACGGCAAATATGTATTCATAATATTATAGCAGTTATATATAGAAAAATCAAGGAAAAGCATAGTGCAAGCCGCTGTTTTTTGTACGCGCCGCAGTTAGGGCGCTATTGACAGTGTGCAGCCGCAAAAAAAGCAGACATAATTTTTGTTTGGTATATTGATTTTTGGTGAGAATGGTGGTAGACTAAGGGTGCGACATTTTATTCTAAAAAATATCCATAAAAAGGATACACTTGGTAAAAGTGTGTCTCGATTTCTATACCTTTTTGTGGATTTAGAATTTGTGTCGCAACAAATGAGATGCATTTTTCAGTGCGTTTCATTTGGAACGCACTTTTTATATTTTGGGAGGTAAAAACAAAATGGGAAAGATGTTCAAAAAAATCTTATGCACATTACTTGTTGTGGTAATGTGTCTGACAAGTGCACCGCTTCAAGGGTTTGTGGGGCTTGAACTGCCTGAATTTAGTGAGTGGTTTAGTGGCAAGGCGAGTGCATCTCCTGCGCTTGCACCGACAGGTCAGTGTGGTGATAATGTTTATTGGAACTATAATTTAGAATCTCAAGAACTTATAATTAGTGGACAAGGAGCTATGTACGACTATACTTATTATCCATTTTACAGTCGTTCGCCTTTTGTAAATTACTTCATAACAAATCTTGTAGTTGAGGATGGTGTTACTAGCATAGGCGAGGCCGCCTTCGATAGGTGTCATTTTAGAACCGCGACTCTTGCTGATAGTGTAACAAGTATTGGAAAATATGCGTTTTATAAATGCTCTAACCTTGAAACTATAAATTTTGGAAGTGGTTTAACTAATATAGATGTTACGGCATTCATTGATTGTCTTAATATCACCAAAATAACAGTAAGTGAAAACAATAAATTTTATTCTAATGATGAATACGGTGTATTATTTGATAAAAATAAAACAATGTTAATCAAATATCCTGTTGGGAATACAAGAACATCTTACAATATTCCCAATAGTGTTGAAAGTATTTATCCGCAAGCATTTGAATATGGAGACAAGCTTGTAAGTGTAACTATACCTGACAGTGTAACGGAAATAAATACTTTCGTTTTCAATGAATGCCGTAGCCTAACAAGCATAATTGTAGATAAAAACAACATCGCATATTCAAGCGATGACAGAGGCGTGCTTTTTGATAAAAATAAAACTTTTCTTATTAAATATCCTATCGGAAATGCAAATACATCATATATAATTCCTGACAGTGTTACAACAATTGGACCAGAATCTTTTTGTTTCTGCAAGAATTTGACAAGTGTAAGTATTCCTAATAGTGTTACAATGATTCGGGGTACTGCATTCCAAGGTTGTGAAAATATGATAAGCATTATAATTCCTGACAGTGTAACGACTATTGATATGGGTACTTTCCACGGTTGCACAAACTTAACAAGCATAACAATTCCTAATAGTGTAACAACAATAGGAGCATATGCTTTTGAAGACTGCATAAACCTAACAAGTGTAACAATTCCCGACAGCGTAACAACAATCGATGATCGTGCTTTCAATAGTTGCGCCAGCCTCACAAGCGTTACAATCCCCGACAGTGTTACGACTATAGGTGGTTGGGCTTTTCGTGATTGCGACAGGCTCACAAGCGTAACAATCGGCGACAGTGTTACGTCTATAGGTGATTATACTTTTGCTGATTGCGACAGCCTCACAAGCGTTACAATCCCCGACAGTGTTACATCTATAGGTAATTATGCTTTTTCTTCTTGCAAAAGCCTCACAAGCGTTACAATCCCCGACAGTGTTACGTCTATATGTGATTATGCTTTTGATTTTTGCGACAGCCTCATAAGCGTTACAATCCCCGACAGTGTTACATCTATTGGTGAGTGGGCTTTTGCTTATTGCGACAGCCTCACAGATGTTTATTATCAAGGTTCAGAAGAACAATGGAAAGAGATAAGTATAGGTGGTAGTAACAAATGTTTAACCAATGCAACGATTCACTTTGCAGAACAAACCACCACCTATAAAGGTGTTAAAGGATTCATAGATAGTGCTTATTTCGAAAAGGACTCAAAAGTCTATAATCACGATCTTGGTCGGTTTTGTTCACTATTTACTGTTATAGGTTATGAATATGCTCATCCCGAAAAGATACAAAAGCATCTTAAAGATTGCGGTTTTAACGCTGATTTGAAATATATAGTGACAAATGCAGGCAGAGATGAAGTAAACCATTTTATAACCCATAAAAAAATATTTGTTGACGGTGAAGAATATGATTTGCTGTTTGCGGGTTTTATAGGTTCACATGAGCAACAATGGTATTCAAATTTTGACCCTGAAATTGGTAGCACTCACTTAGGTTTTATTAATGCTAAAAACTATGTTTTGCCTAAAATTACAGATTATATGAAAAATCATGGATTTTCAAAGGATAAAACAAAAATACTTTTGACTGGTCATAGCCGTGGCGCGGCAACATGTAATTTAGTAGCAGCTCAATTAATTGCGTCGGAAGAATATGCCACAAAAGATAACATATACGCATATGCATTTGCAACACCAAGAATTTCAAAGGCTGACTATATAAAGGAAGAAAAGTATAATCGTATTTTCAATATAATTAATCCAGAAGACTTTGTCACAAAATTATTACCCGGTGCATGGGGCTTTAAGCGTTTTGGACCGATAAGAGCTTATGAAAGTGTTGCTGTAAATACATATGTATTGCCCAGTAAAACTAACACTAAGTCAGCTAAGTATGAAGAATATTATTCAAGAATGCTTGAATATTATAATGAGTTAAGTCCAAACACACCTTATATGCCTTATAGAGATGGTGAAGCTACAGTTCACGATTTGGTTTATGATTTTAGAATGCAAGTTGAAGATTTGGATGATTATTATAATAAGCCTATGTGGACATCGCCAATTTCAAAAATGACTCCTTATGCTTTCTTCCAAAATGTGCTTTGTCCCATTGTTGCTCATGATTATTTAAAAGCTGCCACAGTATCTTTAACAAATGTTGCATATATTTTAGCTCATTCATCACAAAACAACTTATATAGAAAAATCATTAACTTCTTTTTAAGTAGTGAAGCAATTTATATGATAACCAATGGGTTAGAGGATTTTACAGGAGGTTTCTTAAAAACAGCAGCTAATCCATATTTTAGTGGTAGCCACTGTGCAGAAACATATTGTGCATATATGTATGCTCTTAGTAAAAATGAGCTTTGCGTAAAGAGGGAAGGTTACAAAGGCTCCGTTAACTGCCCTGTTGATGTTGAAATATATGACAAAGAAACTGGGGAACTTGTAGGCAGAATAGTTGATAATGTTGAGGACGAAGAAGTAGCCTCTGGTAAAAACTCTGTTGTTATGACTGTTGATGGTGATTCAAAGTCATTCTGGCTTCCCTCTGACGGTGATTACTATATTAAGCTTATCGGCAACGATGAAGGCATAATGGACTACACAATGAGTGAGATTGATTCTGATATTGGAGAAATAAAAAGAGTAAACTTCTTTGATGTTGAAATAACCGAAGGTCTTACAATGACTGCTGATGTTGATGCAGAAGATTTTGTTGTGGAAGAACACGAACTCAATTATGAAAATGGTGAAACACTAAAGCCTACTGAAATATTGAATGAAGAAGATATTGAAACTTACAGTATTGATATTTCAGTTTTAGGTGACGGTTTTGCTAGTGAATCAAGAACAGCGAAAAGCGGTGACTATGTGAGCCTTACAGCAACAGCTAATGAAGGTTGGAATTTTACAGGTTGGTATGAAAATGATGAACTCGCTTCAGCAGAAAACGATTTAGCTTTTGTTGTAAAGAGCAACAGAAGTCTTGAAGCCAGATTTGAACATATCGACCATAGCTTTGGTGAATGGTACACCATCACACCAGCTACTTGTGAAAACAATGGTATAAAACAGCGTGATTGCACAATTTGTGGAACTTATTCAGAGTCACAAACAATCCCCGCCACAGGTCACAGCTTTGACGGCTCAGAGTGCACCAATTGTGATTATGACAAAGCCGATGAATGCTCCTGCAACTGCCACGCATCCGGCATAAAGAAATTCTTCTTCAAGCTCATACTTTTCTTCCAGAAGCTCTTTAAGAAAAACGCTGTCTGCGCTTGCGGCGTGGCACATTATTAATCAAAACTTAGCCTTCCCCTTTCCGAAAGGGGAAGGCTTTTTTATACAATCGGAGCGAAGCGACCCTCAATTCATAATTCATAATTCATAATTTTCTCGGCGGGCTTCGGCTCGCCGTTTGTGCTTTCTCCCCCGCGTACACATTGTCGAAAACTAACTATTGAAATATGTCTCTTTTTATGTTAAAATAAAGTAATTGTGTTATACAGTTTATGAAAATACATAATGAGGTGATATAAATGGGCTTACTTAAAAAGCTCTTCGGTGATTACTCAAGCAAGGAAATCAAGAGAGTAAAGCCGATTATGAACAGCGTTCTCGCTCTTGAGGAGGAGTATGCTGCTCTTTCAGACAGCCAGCTTAAGGCTAAAACCAATGAATTTAAAGAAAGACTTGCTCAGGGCGAAACCCTCGACGCAATTTTGCCCGAAGCCTTTGCCACCTGCCGTGAGGCTTCATGGCGTGTGCTGGGTATGAAGCACTTCCCCGTGCAGATTATGGGCGGCATCATTCTTCACCAGGGCAGAATTGCCGAAATGAAAACAGGTGAAGGTAAAACTCTCGTGGCTACACTGCCGGCTTATCTCAATGCACTTTCAGGCAAGGGCGTTCACATTGTTACCGTCAACGATTATCTTGCCCGCCGAGACAGTGAGTGGATGGGTAAGGTTTACCGCTTCTTGGGCCTCACAGTGGGTCTTATTGTCAACGGCCTTGAAAATGACGAAAGACGCAAGGCGTACTCTGCCGATATTACCTACGGCACCAATAACGAAATGGGCTTTGACTATCTTCGTGACAATATGGTGCAGTATTTTGAGCAGAAGGTTCAGCGCGGACACAACTTTGCTATTGTGGACGAGGTTGACTCAATCCTTATAGACGAGGCAAGAACTCCCCTTATCATTTCAGGCATCGGCTCACGCTCAAGCGAGCTTTACAGCATTGCCAACACCTTTGTGCGCTCTCTTAAGTGCCTTAAAATAAATGAGGTTGACTCCAAGGCTGATTTTGAAGAATTGGCTAAGGAAGTGGGTGCTGACTATGTTGTTGACGAAAAGGCAAAAAGTGCAACCCTGACAAAAAGCGGCATCAAAAAGGCTGAACGCTTCTTTAATGTTGAAAACCTCAGTGACCCCGAAAATATAACCCTTTCTCACCACATCAACACTGCCGTCAAGGCCTACGGTATTATGACAAGAGATGTTGACTATGTTGTCAAAGACGGTGAGGTGCTTATCGTTGACGAATTTACAGGCCGTATTATGATAGGCAGACGCTATTCCAACGGTCTGCATCAGGCAATTGAAGCAAAAGAGGGCGTTAAAATTGCAAAGGAAAACAAGACCCTTGCAACCATCACCTTCCAGAACTATTTCCGTCTTTATGCCAAGCTTTCAGGCATGACCGGTACAGCAATGACAGAGGAGCAGGAATTTCAGGAGATCTACTCCCTTGACGTTATTGAAATTCCCACAAACAAGCCTCTTGCAAGAGTTGACCAGCCAGATGTTATCTATAAAACAGAGCAGTTCAAGTTTAACGCAATTATCGATAAAATCATTGAGTGCAATAAAAAGGGTCAGCCCGTTCTTGTGGGTACCGTTTCAATTGACAAGAGTGAACGACTCTCAGCCGCCCTTAAAAAGCGTGGCGTAAAGCATAATGTGCTTAATGCAAAGCACCACGAAAAGGAAGCGGAAATCGTTGCTCAGGCCGGTAAGTTAGGTGCAGTTACAATTGCAACCAATATGGCAGGCCGTGGTACGGATATTATGCTCGGCGGTAATGCAGAGTTCCTGGCAAAAAGTGAAATGCGCCGCCTCGAGTACCCCGAAGAATTAATTGCAGAAGCAACAGCCTTCGGTGACACGGATAATGAAGATATCATTGAAGCAAGAGAGAAATTCAAGGAGCTTGAGGCAAAGCACAAGGCTGCAATAGCAGACGAGGCTGAAGCAGTACGCAAGGCAGGCGGTCTCTATATCATAGGCACAGAGCGCCACGAGTCACGCCGTATTGACAATCAGCTCCGCGGCCGTTCAGGCAGACAGGGTGACCCGGGTGAAAGCTGCTTCTATCTGTCAATGCAGGATGATCTTCTGCGTCTTTTCGGCGGTGAAAGGATGGAAAGCATTATGAACTCACTGCCCGTTGATGCGGATATGCCTATTCAGGTGGGCATTGTGGCAAAGAGCGTTGAATCAGCCCAGAGAAAGGTTGAGGGCAACCACTTTGCTTCAAGAAAGCATGTTCTTGCATTTGACGATGTTATGAACCGTCAGAGAGAAATTATTTACACACAGCGTGATCAGGTGCTCAAGGGCGAGGATATGAAGCCTGTTATAACAAAGATGATAGACGAATCAATCGGTGACGATGTAGAGTTCTCCTGCCCTGCAGGCATGCCCAAGGACGAGTGGCATCTCGCATCACTCAGAGAAAAGTATCTCGGCTGGCTCACAACTGAAAATGACTTCAAGGATGACAGCAAGCTGCGTTCAGAAGATATCTATGATATGCTCACACAAAGAGCACACGAGCTTCACGATTCAAGAGAGGAGCTTTACGGCAGCGAAACCATGCGTGAAATTGAAAGAGCCATCCTTCTCAAGAATGTTGACCTTAAGTGGATGGACTATATCGATGCTATGGATGAGCTTAAGCAGAGCGTAGGTCTTTTAGCCTACGGTCAGAAGGACCCCGTAGTTGCCTTCCGTCAGATGAGCTATGATATGTTCGACGAGATGACAAGTGCAATCCGTGAGGACACTGTGAAGATTATCCTTTCGGCTCACTTCAAGAGCGAGGAGGAAATCAAGCGTGAGCAGGTTGCCAAGGTTACATCAGCCACGGCAGGCGGCGGTGACGGCAGCGAAAAGGGCAGAACAGTCCGCAACGACAAAAAGAAGGTCGGCGTAAACGATCCCTGTCCCTGCGGCAGCGGCAAGAAATATAAGAAGTGCTGCGGCAGACCCGGCGCAGAAAAAGCA
>JAFQLV010000033.1 GCA_017396515.1 Clostridia bacterium
AGAAGGTCTTGTCCTTCAGGACGTTAAAATATGGAGATCGTTTTTAGACAGAGATATCGTTCCAAAGAGCAACTCTTGCGAATTGTATTTTGAGGAGCAGGATATCGAATCATTTATTGAAAAATTAGAAAGGCTATACCCCACGATTGAGTATGTAAATCATCTTATGACACACAGTTGGGGGCAGCGAGTAATACGATTCTATGATTTGGACGGTAACTTAATCGAAGTAGGGACACCGATATAATTAACAAATTCCAATTTGCAAAGGAAATCACCATGGCTGAACAGAAGAATTATAAAAAAACACTGATAGCCTGCTATCTCGGATTTGTAACCCAGGCTATCTCCGCAAACTTTGCCCCGCTTTTATTTTTAACCTTCAGAGATACCTACGGAATAACTCTTGAAAAAATAGCAATGATTCCGTTGGTGTTTTATTTAACACAGCTGCTCGTTGACCTTGCAGCCACCAAATTTGCCGATAAAATTGGCTATCGCACCTGCGTTGTGGCATCTCAGGTGTTATCGGCTGTGGGGCTCGTTCTTATGGCAATTTTACCCGACAGACTTCCCGTACCCTTTATAGGCATTTTAATTTCCGTAGTGCTCTATGCTGTAGGCAGCGGTCTTATTGAGGTTTTGGTTAGCCCTATAGTTGAAGCCTGCCCCTTTGAAAACAAAGACGGAATGATGAGTCTTCTGCACTCCTTCTATTGTTGGGGCGCAATGGGTGTAGTTCTGGGCTCCACTGCTTTTTTTGCAGTGTTCGGTGCAGAGAATTGGAAAATACTCACTTTCATCTGGGCATTAGTGCCGCTATATAACACCTTTAACTTTATTAGCTGCCCCATTGAACGGTTGGTTGAAGACGGTGAGAGTATGAGCATAGGCAAGCTGCTTAAAACGCCTATTTTCTGGCTGATGATAATACTTATGGTGTGCTCGGGTGCATCAGAGGCAACTATGGCTCAATGGGCATCAGCCTTCACCGAATCTGCTATAGGTGTGTCAAAAACCGTTGGTGATCTGGCAGGGCCGTGCTTGTTTGCAATGTTTATGGGCATATCCCGTATGCTGTACGGAAGGTTCAGCAAAATGCTTGATTTGACAAAGGTTATGCTGACTTGTGCTGTTATGTGCGTCGGCTGTTATTTGTTGGCTTCACTGTCTTCATTGCCGATTTTAGGGCTTGCAGGCTGTGCACTTTGCGGCTTAGCCGTCGGCATTATGTGGCCGGGCTCTATCAGCATATCCTCTGAACATTGCCCGAAAGGCGGTACTGCAATGTTTGCATTCCTTGCTTTGGCAGGCGATTCAGGTGCTATGATAAGTCCCGCTATGGTGGGAAGTCTTTCAGAAATGGCAGGCGGAAATCTGAAAACAGGTTTGCTTGCAGCCACAGTTTTCCCCGTTATACTTGTTATCAGTTTGCTGATTTTAAAGAAAAGTGCAGGCAAAACAACAAACACCGCTCACTCATCTGACTGCTTATAAAACACTCAACCCCATCAGCCTTGGCTGACGGGGTATCTTTTATACTCTGCTTTCCACAAACCACTTGCCTTCATCCTCATATAAATAGGTCTGCCTGCCGCCTATATATATGCTGTAGCGTATGGCGGTGCCGCCGGTCTTGCTTGCGCAGGCGCGCTGCACTCTTGTCACCTTATCAATGAGAAACTCTCTGCCGTCCTCCCAAGTGACGCTTTTGGGGTGTACGCTCCCCTGCTCGTCTATCTCAGCGAGCACCCTGACAAAAACTTTTCTGCATTTCACCCATTTACACCTTATTTCATATTAATTCTCACAGGCAGCGGTGACTTTTTGCCGTCCATATCGGGTGCCTTTTCCTCTGTCATAAGACAGCAATTAAACACTGCATCCTTACCGAAGCGCTCACGAAGTGACATAACCGTGTCGTCAATTTTCTTTTGCTTCTCACTTCTTTTATATTCGCCGCTGAAATCAAGCTGTACGGGAGTGTTTTCCTGCTGCAGATTAATTGCCCTGACAGTTAAGGCACGCACATCACGCCGCCAGTTGTAGTTCTTTCTGAAAAGCTCCAGAGCCTTTTTTGCAATCTCAAATGCCGACTGAGTAGGTAGGTCGGTTTCGCACTGACACTGCAAATTGCTCAGCTCATTATCCCTAATAGCTATCTGCACCCCCGTGGCCTCTGCCTTTTCCTCTTTAAGGCGCTTTGACACGTTCTGTGCAAGAGCAAGAAAAACCTTCCACACCTCATCGTCATTGACTAAATCGGCTTTGCAGGTTATGCCGTGGCCAATGCTTTTAATTTCTCTTTCCTGCCCGTCAAAAGCCACAGCCGAAGTGTCAAGCCCGTTGGCATAGCGCCACATATCCTCTCCGTGGATGCCGAAAACCAGCTTAAGCCACTCGGGGGACCGCTTTGCCAGGTCACCCACAGTCTTTATCCCGTACCCGTGAAGCTTTGCGGCAGTATTTTTGCCCACACCCATAATGGAAGACACAGGCAAGGGCCAGACCACATCTTTGTAATTATCCTCAGTTATGGTAACAACCTCGTCACAGCCCGCAAGGTCACTGCCTAATTTTGCGAAAATTTTGTTATATGAAACTCCGATGGAAACGGTGATGCCCAGCTCCTCTTTAAAGGCTTTTCTTATTTCGTCGGTTATGTTCTGTACACTGCCGAAAAGCAGCAGACTGCCCGTTATATCACACCATGCCTCGTCAAGACCCATAGGCTCAATGCGGTCTGTATATCGGCGGTAAATCTCCTTTGCCAGGCGGGAATATTTATAGTAGATGTCAAAATGAGGCTCCACCACTATAAGGTCGGGGCACTTTCTTTTTGCTTGCCATATAGCCTCACCTGTTGTCACTCCGCAGCGTTTTGCCTCAGGTGTTTTTGCAAGAATGATGCCATGTCGGTTTTCCACACTGCCGCCCACAGCTACGGCCTTGCCCTTGAGCTCAGGGTTCAGGCTGCACTCTATAGATGCATAGCAGGAATTCATATCTGAGTGTATTATTATCCTTTTCACCGCTTCGCCTCCCCGAACATTTGTTCTGTTTGATATTATACTACTGTGAGATTGGTTTGTCAATAGGAATTTTTTTGCAAATAAAAAACCGTCTGCACAGACGGCTTTTAAGCATCATTTAATTCTTACCAATTTAAATTCGGGATTTTTATCTTCAGACCTGTTATCTGTATAAAGCTCTGTTTTTACTGCGTTATAAACTGTTTCCTCTGCAGAACCGTCCTTAAAAATATCATTGCTTACAAGAAAATATCCGTCACTGCTGAATATATCATCTTCTATATATGCATTAGCAGTGTTTCTTCCCAAAAGAGTTAAATCCAGCAGAAGACTGTCAGTTACTTCTTTTATAATAAATTGTGAAAAAGCGTAAAGTATTGTCTCATCCTCTTTCTCGTCAACGAGATAGATGTAATATGAAAAACCCAATTCTTCGCTTTTTTTCAAAAAATCAATATATTCGTTAAGGTGCTCTTTGTCAACTCGTATTTCCGTAAAGTATTTATACAAAGCTCTTAATGCTTCATCATTATTAAAAAGTTTGAAAAAATCCGTATTCTTTTTATTTTTGCTAAAAAACATCATATCTTTTTTGCTCCTTAATTTCCTGTGCCTTATAATTACTCTATTTTGCAATTCTATAAAAATAAAAAAGTGCGCCCCAAACGAGACGCACTGCAAAAATGCTTCTCGCTTGTTGTCACACAAACTTAACATAGTACAATTACAGATACAGTTAATTAAGAGAATGCATTTCTACCAATGTATTCTCTGTAATTTGTACTATGAAATTATAAGTTTGTTGTGACAAAAATAGTCTATCACTTTTGAGCAAAAAAATCAATAATATTTTTAATTAAAAATAAAAAGTGAGGAAAACTCCCCCACTTGACAATATAAAACTAATCATATATAATATAGATGTGAAAAGCGGTGCTACCGACAGACGGCGCACCCTCATAAGACAATCAAGAAGCTAACTGCCTGATTTGAAGAGGGGGCGGTTAGTTTCTTTTTGTGTTGTTTAAAGCTGTTATAAAGCCTGTAGCCGCAAAGAGAATAATAGCAATAAGAGCCAGAATTTCCATGAGCATCATCCCCCCGAATTATTTCAGAGGGCAAAATTCAAAAGAAAAAACTTACCCTCTGATTTTATGTAAAATCTTACGAGGGTTTACCGCCTGCCGGTGTTGATAGCACCTGAGCCACCTATGGATGACCTGCAAAAATTATAGCACAGACAGTAATAATTTGTCAATAAAAAGGCTTCTTTGCCGAAGCTGCTCGGTGTACAGAAGCATTCCGGCTAAATCACATTTCCACGCGATTCACAACTAATACTTAATAAAAATCTGCCTTATTCCCATAAGCACCAGCAAACCGCCAAAAAGCTTCCCTGCAATTTCACCGGGAATAAAATTCAGCAGCATAAACCCCGCAAAGGCTCCCATAAGCGCAGGAATAATAACAGGCAGAATTTCTTTGAAATTTATGATTTTCTGCCTACTGTACATAATCACGCTCAAAAGTGCAATAGGAATAAAAAAGACAAGATTAATGCCCTGTGCCTGCTTTTGCGGCAGAGAAAGAAAGGATGTAAGATAAATAATCAGCACACTGCCGCCGCCAAAGCCCATAGCCCCTAAAAGCCCCGATAAAAGCGAAGATATAATAACCGCAAAATCCATAAGTCACCTCATAAGCATCCTTATTCCCGTATAAATCAAAAACAAGGCGAATATCTTTTTAAGGGCCCTGTCAGGAATTTTTTTCAGCAGTTTTGCACCGAGATAGGCTCCCAACAGGCCGAAGGGCAGGTACGGCAGGGCATCACTTATGCTGTAGTATCCCCTTGCTGCGTACACTGCCGAGCTGATAAGGCATAAGGGCAATATAACGGCAATGGCACTTGCCTGAGCTTTTTTCTGTGAAAAGTCATGAGCCTTAAAGGCACTTACAGCTATAAGACCGCCCCCCGCACCGAAAAGAGCATTGACTGTCCCCACAGCGGCAGATAACAAAAATGTTTTGATTTTATGCATAGCTTTCACCCTGAAATCGAATAAATATGTAGCTTTTCTTCAAATTTCTTCACTTTACCTATTGCAAGTGCAAAAATTTAATGTTATAATTTACCCATAAATCAAAGGAGGAATATTATTATGGTTTGTAAGTTTTGCGGAAACACAATCGAAGACTCATCAGAGTTTTGCTTTATCTGCGGCAACAAGGTTATGAAAGAGGAGGCTCCTGAGGTTTTTGCTGAGGCTAAGCCTGCAGAGGTTCCCGTTGTAGCAGCTCCCGCAGAGGCACAGCAGCCTATCTATGCTCAGCCCGCTCCCGTTTATGCACAGCAGGCTTATGCACAGCCCGCTCCCGCTGCACCCGTAGAGGAAGGCAAGAAAAAGAAGAAGGATAAGAGCGTTTGCTCAAAGGCTAAGAAGTTCTTCGCAGCTCTTTTTGCAATGACATTCATTCTTCAGTTCATCCCCTGGATCTGGTATAAGAATGCTAAAAAGGCAGGCTATGAAGAAAAGGCAGTTTCCATTCTTAACTCACTTATGACAGGCCTTTGCATCTTTATGGCAATCATCTGTGCTGTTCTTATCAAAACCGGAATGTTTTAATTAAGCAAGTTAAGCAACTGACCGTTCGGAGTTTCACCCCGGGCGGTCTTTTTTTGCTCTTTATAGAATAATGCACACTTTGCGGGCATAAACATTCAGTGTAGAATTTTTGAAAAGAGGACGCACGATATGACAAACACCGATATTTATTCTTCCATTGCCACAAGAACCGGCGGCGATATTTATGTGGGAGTTGTAGGACCCGTAAGAACAGGTAAGTCCACATTTATAAAGAAATTTATGAATGAGTTGGTTTTGCCCAACATCACCGATGAAGCAAAGCGAATAAGGGCAAAGGATGAGCTTCCTCAGTCCTCATCCGGCAGAACTATTATGACCACTGAGCCTAAGTTTATTCCCGAGGATGCCGTTGAGCTTTCTCAGGGGGAAAATATGCGTTTCAGTGTCAGGCTCATTGACTGCGTGGGCTATATAGTACCGGGAAGCTTGGGATACATAGAAAACGATAAGCCGCGAATGGTAAAAACACCTTGGTTTGATAAGGAAATTCCCTTTAATATGGCGGCTGAAATCGGCACTAAGAAGGTTATTGACGAACACTCAACCATAGGTCTTGTTATCACCACAGACGGCACTATAGGCGATATCCCCAGAGAGGATTATGAGCAGGCAGAGCAGCGGGTAATAACCGAGCTTCGCACAATTGATAAGCCTTTTATAGTGCTTCTTAACTGTAAGGAGCCTGCATCGCCAAAAAGCAGGGAGCTTGCAAAAGTGCTCAGTGAAAAATATGCCGTAAGCGTCCTTCCCGTGAACTGTATGGAAATAACTCAGCAGGAAATAAGAGATATACTTAATCTGCTGCTGTATGAATTCCCCATAAAAGAGCTCAAGCTTAATTTTCCGAAATGGATTAACAAGCTTGAAAAAGAGCACCCCCTTCGTAGTGAGCTTTATGCTAAAATTGCTTCTGCTGCCGCAAAGCTGAAAAAGGTAAAGGATACGGACAAATTCCTTTCGCTTATAGCTTCTCACGAAAATGTAACTTCATGCAGAACACAGGATGTGGATTTATCTGTAGGCAGTGTGAAGGTTAGTCTGGATATTTCTCCTGACCTGTTTTATAAGGTGCTGAAAGAAAAAACAGGCCTTGAAATTGACGACGAACAGCAGCTTATGAAAGAGCTGATTTCACTGAGCAAGGCAAAAAAAGATTTTGAGCGTTTCAGGGTAGCTCTTGATGAGGTTGAGGCTACGGGGTACGGCATAGTGATGCCCACCATGGATGAGCTGACCCTTGATGACCCTGAAATTATGAAGCAGGGCGGTCGCTACGGGGTACGCTTGAAGGCATCTGCACCGTCAATTCATATGCTCAGGGCAAATATCAACACTGAGGTTGCACCTATTGTGGGCACGGAAAGTCAGTCTGAGGAGCTGATAATGTATCTGCTTAAGGAGTTTGAGGAGGACCCGTCTAAGATATGGCAGTCAAATATTTTCGGCAAAACACTTGACAGTCTTGTAAATGAAGGACTTCACAACAAGCTGTATAAAATGCCCACCGATGCCCGTATGAAGCTGCAGGAAACCCTTGAGAGAGTTATAAATGAGGGCTGCAGCGGACTTATATGCATAATACTGTAATACCGTCAAATTCCGTCTCTTGCAGACGGGATTTGCTTTTTTACTTGAAATTACCCGCTCTATGTTATATAATGGTAAAAACAGAGTAAAAGGAGAAAGATTATGACAAAGAAAATTATTATAGCAGGCGGCGGTCACGGCGGCATTACCTGCGGTGCAATCTTAGCTAAAAATGGCTATGATGTCACTGTTTATGAAAAGAATCAGGCTGATAAAATGGGTCATGACTGGACAGATATTTTTGACCCCAAGGCATTCGGTGCCGTGGGTATGGATATGCCCCCGAGAAGCATGTATAATTTTAAAAACAATATGACCTTCTTCGGTCCTTCACTGACAACCCGCCTCGTTCAGAATGTGCCTGAGGATGAGCTGGAAATCCAGATGGAAAGGAAGGATATTTATAAGTGCCTCATTTCCCATGCTGAAAAATGCGGTGTTAAATTTGAATATGACTGTCAGATTGAAGCTCCCGTTATGCTCGGCAACCGTATTGTCGGCATCAGAACAGATA
Organism: Clostridia bacterium; assembly: GCA_017396515.1. Lineage (GTDB taxonomy): Bacteria > Bacillota > Clostridia > Oscillospirales > Acutalibacteraceae > UBA6857. The sequence goes on from JAFQLV010000033.1 coordinate 7,782, forward strand.
AGGGCGAGTTTTTAGGCGACCTTGTTATTGACGCCTGCGGCATTAATTCCCCTCTCAGAAGTAAGCTCCCCAAGCACTTAGGCATTCAGAATGAAGCTATTGAATATGAGCGCTTCTATGTTTACCGTGCCTTCTATGAAAAGAATGATGTAGGTGAAATAGAAGACCGCTTCAGAGTGCTGATGTTCTATAAGGGCAAGCTTGGCATAAGCTGGGTTGCAGATGACGGTGATTACACCGATGTGCTTATAGGCAGATTCAACAAGCTCGATATGCAGGAGGTTGAGGCAACTCTCAAAGACCTCAGAGCCGAATTCCCTGACCTTGGTGAAAAGAAGCTTCGCGGCGGTCAGTTTGTTGAAATCCCCGTAAGGCAGCCCCTTGCAGTGCTTGTTTCAGACGGCTATGCTGCTATAGGTGACAGTGCATTTATGACAGTACCCATTATCGGTTCCGGCATTGCAAACAGCATGAAGGCTTCAGCAATTCTTGCAAAAACAATTATGGATGACACCACAGAAAGCTACAGTGCAAGAACCCTCTGGAGATATCAGAGAGAGTTTTATGAAAAGCTCGGCTCAGGCCTTGCACCTCTTGCATCAATCAAGCTGCTTCTCACTCGCCTTGCACCGGAGGATCTTGATTACATTTTCGCTACAGGCATACTCAATGCAGATGATATGACAATTTCAGCCGACTCCACAAGCCTTTTTGCCATGGTTAAGGATATGATAGATCCCGAGCCCTTAAAGGCAAAAATCAAAGGCCTTGCAGGCAGACCCGACATTCTAAAAAAGGTGCTTCGTATGATTAAGGATATCGGTGCCGTAACAGCAGTTACCGCAGCAATGCCCAAGAGCTATGATGTTGTGGCAGTCCACAAGTGGGCAAAAATGTATAACGCCTGCTTCAAGCACTGATAACAGAGTTTAATATAAAGCAATATCCACCTGAAGCTTATCTCAGGTGGATATAATTTTTTTAGCAAATCGCCTATGGCTAGAGTACACCGGTCCCTACACATCATTTATCTGCGGGCAGAAGCTTGCCTTTTATGCAAAATTACGGCGCATTCATAATTCCTAATTCATAATTCATAAATCATAATTCATAATTATTATAAGCCACCAGCAGCACTCCGTCTTTAACCTCAATTAGGCTCTGCTTGCCTATAAATTCATTGCTGACCCCTACAGGCATAAAGGAATGCAGTGTGGCATCCTCAAGAGTATACTTAAGATTTTTAATAGTCACTCCCCTGCTCTCATCTGAGAGAGAAAAGACAGAAATATAGCCCCTGAGATTTTCGCTGAGAGTAAGCGAGTCATTTTTAAATGCCGTAAAAACCTCACTTCCGTGAAGTATAGTTCCCCTTGCGCCCTTTTGTGCAATAAAATGCAGCAGCTGAAGGTTAGCAACAGAATGGTCACTGCGCTCACCGCCCAAGGCACCAAGCAACACAAAATTGCGGTAACCCCTGCCGTACCCTTGAAGAACAGCTAACATCATATCAGTTTCGTCCTTTTCCTTCGGTGCAACTATTTTGCTGTTTGTTTCGGGTACACTGCCGAGGGAATCGAAGTCACCCACAACAAGGTCACACTCTCTGCCAAGCAGGCTTTTATGTTTATATCCGCCATCGGCACAGATTATGAAATCCTCTGCCGATGCAGTTATATGAGGGTCGGTTATATCACCGGCACCAATTATAAAGCAAGTTTTCATAGGAACCTCCCTTTGAAATAGTTAGGGGTTGGGAGTTAGGAGTTAGGAGTAGTGGGGAGCAAAGCTCCGAAAACATATCCGTTTGTAATTTGTAGAAAACAAAGTCTTGTTCCGCCGAGAAAAACTCTTGAAAGAGGTTTACAATCAACGGTACCTACCTTTTATGAGCATTTCCTCTGCGGTGGAGATTTTCAGGTTAGCAAGCGGTAAATCCGCGACCGCAACTCCTAACTCCTCACTTCTCACTCCTAACTTAAAAAGTCCCTCAGGACTTTTTGGTAACCTTTCTCTTGTTGCCCTTTTCGTCAACAATATATGTGTTTTCAAGCTGACCCACAAGGCTCTCTTTAAATGAGTCAATGTATGCACGCCTGAGAATGTCTCTTTCCTTTATTTCTTCTTCAGTAAGACCTTCTGTCTTAGCCTTTCTTGCAAGCTCGTTAATTCTGTCAATTTGTGCCTGTGTTACCATTATTCTTTCTCCCATTCTTTCCATATTTCGGGGCAATAGCCCAAGGTTGCTTTCTTGCCGTTACGCACTATGGGCGTTTTGAAAAGCTCCTGATTTTCAAGAAGCTTCTCTTCCTTTGCTTCCTCAGAAGCCAGATACTTTATAAAGCTGCTGTCATACTTCTTGCTTTTTTCATTTACAAGGTCATCGACCTTCATTTTAAGTGCTGTTTTTATTGAGTTATACTCACCCTTGCTCATACCGAACTTTGCCAAATCGATAAATTGGAACCTGATGTTTCTCTCTTTAAAATATCTCTGAGCCTTTTTAGTGCCAAAGCACTTACTTGTGCCGTAAATCTGTATATTCATAATAAATCCCTTTCGTAATAAGTAAGGAATAAGAAGTGAGGAGTAAGGAGTTAGGAGTTAGGAGTTGTGGTCGCGGGATTGATTTCATTAATATTACAGTTTCAAACCGCAGAGGGAATGCTTGTAAAAGGCAAGTGTAGTCGATTGTAAACCTCTTTCAAGAGTTTTTCTCGGCGGAACAGGACTTTGTTTTCTACAAATTACAAACGGATATGTTTCGGAGCTTTGCTCCCCGCAACTCCTAACTCCTCGCTCCTAACTCCTAACTTTTATTTAACTCCTGACTGTCGTTCTTCATTTATAAATATCAATATATTCAAGAAACTTATCCTCTGCCCTGAACTGCTCTGCGCGTTTGCGGCAGTTTTCTTTTGCAAAGGGTCTGCTTTCTTTTATATGAAGAATTGCGTCTGTCAGTGCCTTTGTGTCATTTTTAGGCACCTTAATGCCACAGCTTTCATCTATTATTTCACCGCTGCCCCCTGTGTCGAAGGTCACTACGGGAGTGCCGCAGGCAAGAGCTTCAATATTAACCGTGGGGAAGGTATCCTCTCTCGTGGCATTGACAAAGACATCTGCCGCGGAATATATCTCTGAAAGCTCCTGCTGATTTTCGGTGCGGTCTATTGCCAATATATTTGAGGGCAAGGAGCTTTTCACTGCCCGGCTTGTGCCCACAAGAACTATCCTGCAATCCTTCGGCAGGGTACGGGAAAGCTCAGTGAACACATCAATGCCTTTTCTTTCATCCCAATTGAAGGCAACACCCAAAACGAGAAATTTGTCATCAAGTCCGTTCTTTTCTCTGAAGGTGCTTTGTCTGACTTTAAACACATCAAGGTCAATGCCGTTGTTTATCACCCTGACCTCATAGCCGCCCAGAAAGGATTTTTTCACAAGGCCTGCAAGCCACTGCGAGGGTGTGATAATTGTCATATCAAGACCCTTAAAAAGCTCTTTTTTCTTTTTATGGAGCTTATCACTTTTATCAAAAAAGAAGCTGTATGCCCCCTTCTGAGAGCAGCTGTGACATTCCTGCTGCCATTTTTCACAGCCCGCCATATCAAAGTGAGGGCAATAGCCCGTGAATGCCCAGCAGTCGTGGAAGGTCCAATATAGCCTGATGTTTTTCTTTTTAAAATAAGTGAAAAGCATTTCAAGATTGCAGCCGTGACCGTGAAGATTGTGAAGATGGACTATGTCCGGTCCGATTTCATCAAGCCTTGCAATGAGCTTTTTTGTCACGGTCTTTGAATTAAAGCCGTAATTGCCCAGCACTCTCGATTTAAGAGCTTCAAGCTTTATATGCATTTCATCGGTATATTTTATGCCGTATTTATAATCGCTTTGCCCTTCGGAATAAAGGATGTAATTTTCTACACCTCTTTGCCATAAAAGCTCGCTTACGGCAAGGCAGATTTTACCCGTACTGCCCGAGCCGCAGGTAACATTGAGCTGAACTATTTTCATTTTGTCACCTCATAAACAGTGTCATATACACCTTTTTCATAAGACCTCTTATTTTTGCTTTGAGCCTTAGCTTTCTTTCGGTACTGCGTAAAAGTGTTGCTCTGTCGGGAGCTATCTGTGCCGCAAGGCTGAAGGCTTCCTCACCCTCTTTATCCCTTGTTTTAGCAAAAGCATTTGAGCCGAAAAGATAAAATGCTTCAAAATTATCCTTGCAGTTTTCTTTAAGATATTTAAGGCTTCTTCCCCAGAGCATATCCTGCTCACCGTTGTGATAGGAAAAGCCTATGCTTCGCGAAATCTGCCCGGAATGTATTCTGCCTACAGTCAGAGCCTCAGGCATATAGTGAAGCCTGTAGCCACCCATATAAACCCTTGTCCACATATCAAGGTCGTTAATAAGTCTGAGACTTTCATCAAATCCGCCGATTTCGGCAAAGACTTTTTTATTAACAAGGCAGCCGCAGCCGTAAAAATTATATTTAGTAGGCTCTGCTATAAGATACTCGTTACCACGGAGTGAAGAAATGTGCTCAGAAAGCTCCTTTTCTTTTTGAGGCTTGCTTTTCTTTATTGCTTTACCTTCACCGTTTATATAGTCGCAGGCTGTAAAAAGCACCTGCTTATAAAGATCAGCTTCATCTGTGCCGCCACTGAGCAGTGAATTAAGATATTCCACCTGCTTTTTTATCTTATTGGGATAATAAAGGTCATCGTGGCTGAGCCATGAGAACCACTCCCCTTTCATTTCGGCTATGCCCTTATTCAGCGCCGAAGATGAACCGCCGTTTTCTTTTGGGAAATATCTTATTTTATCGCCGTAGCTTTTGGCTATTGCATCGCTTTTGCCCTCATCCCTTGAGCCGTCGTTAACAACAACAATCTCAATATTTTCATAGGTCTGTGAAAGCGCACTGTCTATAGCCTCAGCCATATAATTACTGCCGTTATAAACGGGGATTACAATACTGACAAGGGGCATATACTTCATTTCTGCCATTGTTTTCACCTTTTAATCGCTGTAAATTTCTTTCATATATTCTTCAATAATTTTTATATCATACTTTTTGCTTCTCTCAAGAGCCTTTGCCGACATACTGCAGCGAAGCTCTCTGTCTGCGAGAAGCTTTTCTATAGCTTGTTTAAATGCCGTTACATCTGTCTTATCACAGATAATGCCTGTTTCTTCATCTATCAGGTCAACATTTCCTCTTATTTCTGAGCATACACAGGGCAGTGAGCATGCCATAGCCTCCATCAAGGCAACGGGCAAGCCCTCCTGAAGTGAGGGAAAAATGAATACATCGGCACTTTTCATAAGCTCGGCAATGTCTGTCCTGAAGCCTAAGAGATGAACCTGATTTTCTATTGAAAGCTTTTTTGCCAGAGTGCGGAATTCTTCTTCTTTTTCGCCTGTGCCTGCAATAACAAGGTGGACCTTGCTGTTTTTCAGCTCAGCTAATGCCCTTATGCTTACACCGTGGTTTTTTCTTGCACTGAGTTCACCCACACCAAGAAGTATAACGCTGTCTTCATCGGCAGCAATTTCATTTAAAAGAGCCTCTCTTTTTCCCTGCGTACCGCCAAAACGCTCTGTGTCAACACCGACGCCCGGCACATAGCAGACTTTTTTTGCATGAAGCTTAGTCTCGGCACTCTCAAAATCCTCTTTATTTATAGTGATAAGCGTATCGGTAAAAAATGAGCAGAGCCACTCGGCAGTGAAATAAATGACCCTGTTAACAAGGGGCGCACCCTTAAAAAAGTGAAAGCCATGGGCGGTGTAGATAACCTTGGTGCCGCTTTTTCTGCACTTTGCTGCCGCAAGTCTTGTGAGGATGCCGCCAACAGGCGTGTGACAGTGAATCAGAGAGAATTTTTCACTGTCAATCAATTTTTTAAGAGCAAAGAAGGCCTTCAGATTCTGCGGCTTTAAGGGATTACGCTGAAAGGGAATGTTATGATATTTTACGCCCATTGCCGTGAGCTTATCTTTCAGAGCGGCAACCTTTTCATCACTAAGGGAGCTTCTGTCATCAAAATTGCAGGCAACCTGCACCTCATAGCCCATACTCTGCAAAAGGCGGATATTAGGTATGTTGAACATCTCAATTGCATAGGCAACATGAGCTGTCATAAGTGCTTTTTTCATGCGCAACCTCTCCTTTACATATCTCTTTTCAGTATAGCATATAAAATGCAAAATGAAAAGCAAAAATATAAAATTACTTGATACAACCAATTATCTTTAATTTTATGTGCATAAAAAGCCACACCAAGGTGTACTCCCCGGCATGGCTTAAAATTCAGATTCGGTCTTTATAGCGCTCGGCTGTAATTATTCCGTCAGCAACATTCATTTTACAAATACGGGCGTTTCGTGCATCGAATGCACCGGCACCGTCAGCATTGTCATAGTCACGGGCATGATAAACCGCATACCACTGACCGTCCTCTTTAATCATAGAGTGGTGACCTGTACCCTCCTCAAATTCATTTGCACTAAGCACCGGGTGATAGGTGCTGTCATCGGGGTACTTTTCAAATTTTATCTTTGTCAGGTCAGTTTCATCGGTTTTAGCTCTTGCATAGCCGATATAATAGGTGGGCTGTTCAAAGCAGTTTCCCGAATACATAAGATAGTGCCAGTCGCCCTCTCTGAAATAGAAGGCACCCTCTATTGTGTGCCAGTGCTGACCCTTTTTATAGCGATCGCGTCTGTAAATATCCTCATCAAGTGTAGGCTCAACAACAAGCACAGGCTCGCCTGCAGGAGTAAAGGGATCAAGCATTCTGTCAACATATATGCAGGTACCTATACGCTCCCCTTCAAATCTGTTGGACGAATAAAACAGGAACAGACCCGCTTCATTTTTAACAATGTGAGAATCAATTGAAAACGGATGCAAAATCTGCTTAGTACCCGTAAAAGGCCCTAAGGGATTATCTGCAACACTGACATGCATTGCACCTCTGTGACCGCCCTTATCGGGAGTATCATTATAGATTTCAATTGAGTTATACATATAAAACTTGCCGTCGAGCTCAATTACGCTTGGTGCCCAGAAGGAATCGTGACCTTCCATAGTCATAACCTTGCCGTAATATTTCCAGCCCTCAAAAAGATTATCTGACTCATAGGCATAAACCGCATCGTGACCAGTGACATAGATATAGTATCTGCCGCCGCTTTTTAATATGTACGGGTCAGCCTGACCCTGATAATGAGTTTTATCTACCCTTAACAAACGCATAGTCCTTCTCCTTAGTTATTTTTTACAGATTATAGCATAAGCAAAATCTAAAATAAATAGTTTCAGAAGCAATATTTACAAAAAATCGGCAACAAATCAAAATAATAGAAAATATTCGCAAAAAACTTCAAAAAAAGTCTTGACAAGTGAAAGCAAAAGTGATATATTATACAAGCACTCGGGAGAGTGAAGTGAATATGCGAGAGTGGCGGAATCGGCAGCATTGAGTGTGACCGCGTCCGGTGGACGAAACAGGGAATACGAAATGGCGCAGCGGTCAAAATTCGGCGAAGCGACTTAGCAAGCAACGAATTTTGGGCACCGCAAGAGTCACGCGCACGCAAGCTTTTCTCGGTTGCAAAAACTTAATATGCGAGAGTGGCGGAATCGGCAGACGCGCACGTTTGAGGGGCGTGTGGGGCAGCTCGTACGGGTTCAAGTCCCGTCTCTCGCACCATTAAACTCAGGTCTTAAGAGACTTGAGTTTTTACTTTTTTTACTTCCTTTTTCTCTTCACTATAACAAATTCCTTATAAACACCCCCATAAACTAAAAATAAAATTTTGTTTAACAAATTACTAAAAATCATTGCTTTTCATATAAAAATATAGTAGAATGCATTAGTCAAAATAATATATCTAAGAAAGGAATTTCGGTTATGGTTTTTTCTCTTGATCTTTTATGGCTGTTTGTTGCAGCTATGGTTATCAGCTCAATCGGTTTTAAAAATTATGTGTGGTTCATTTCAATAGGCTACGGCTTTTCAATTGCAGGTGAAGGTCTTCTTATGATGCTTCTTTACGGCAAGCAGCTTACTGTGGGTACCGTTATCTGCTGTGTGCTGTTCATTCTTTACGGTTGCAGACTCGGCGGTTATCTCATTTCACGAGAAATCGGCAACAATTCCTATAAGAAGAATATGAAGGGTGAAATCAAAGACGGTAAGACTGTTCCCTTCGGCGTAAAAATTGCAATATGGGTAACCTGTGCACTTCTTTATGTAACTCAGGTTTCAGGTGTATTCTACCGTATGTTCAACTCAGGCAAGGATAACGCTTTTGTTTACATAGGTGCTGCCGTTATGCTTCTCGGTCTTGTGCTTGAGTCAGTTGCAGACATTCAGAAAAACAAGGCTAAAAAGGTTAACCCCCGCCGTTTTGTTGACACAGGACTTTACAGACTTGTGCGCTGCCCCAACTATCTCGGCGAGATGATTTTCTGGACAGGTGTTGTTATTGCAGGCATCGGTGCTGTTTCAGGCTGGCAGTGGCTCGTGGTTGCCATAGGCTATATCGGCATTATCTTTGTTATGTTCAGCGGTGCACGCCGCCTTGAAATCCGTCAGAATAAGAATTACGGCAACGACCCGGAATATCAGAAATATGTCAAAACCGTTCCCATTATGGTACCCTTTATTCCCCTGTACAGTGTAGAAAAATACAAATGGCTGGTAGCATAAGCTAAGTTCCATTTCATTACAGGTACTCACCTTTTAGGTGGGTACTTTTTTGTTAACAACAAAATTGCCGAATGTCCTCAGAACACTCGGCAAATCCTTGCAGGGTTAATTTTTTGATGAAATGACCTGCAGTCACAGCAATTCATAATTTACCATAAGGACAAACCCTCATGCAAAGTCCGCACACTGCTCCCCTGCCGATGTGCTTGAAGTGATTTTTCATATAGTTACTGCACTTCTCAGGGTCAAACATATACTCCCTTTCACAGCCCACCTGCCATGTGTTGCCCGATATGGCACCGCTCGGGCAAGCCCTGACGCATCTGTTGCACCCGCTGCACAAATCAAGGGGTACAATATCACTGACATCAAACTCACAGTTTGTGAAAATGCTTCCAAGGCGCACCCTCGCACCGTAGTCCTTGTGCAGAAACATGGAGCTTTTGCCTATGGAGCCAAGACCCGAGAGAGTGGCAACCTTTTTGTGTGAGTATCTGCCCTTGTAGTTCCAGCCGTCTTTATTGATGCTTTGTGAGGCGGCAACGGTGATATATCTGTAGCCTCTGCTCTGAAGAAAAAGCCCCGCCTTGAGAAGAAGCGAATCAATAAAAGCATTGACGCTTCTGTAATGGTTGAAGTAAGTGTGCGTAGGCTCTGCACCTATTTCGTCAACGATGTTTTCAGAAAGCCGCACAACAATGCTCACACCGTATCGGCACTCACCGAAATCACCGTCATCAATTTTGCAAAAGCCCACATCACTTGCACCCTGAGCTATGAGGTACTCCTTTAATTCGTCCTGAATTTTCATTTTGCTGTTCCTCACACATCATTGAAGCCGAACATTTTTATGCACTGCTCTATTTTGCTTTCATCACTGTTTTCAAAGGAAATTATGCCCTCCTGAGTGCTGTCAGTGAGCAGATCTCTTTGTGCAAGAAGGCGCTGACACTGCTTTGCCGCACCCATTGAGCCTTCAAACACAAGAACCTCTTCACCGAGAATGCTCTGAATTTCCTTTCTTGCAAAGGGGAAATGTGTGCAGCCAAGCACAACTGCATCAACCTTATGGTCAGCATAGGGTTCGAGTATTCTCTCAAGATATTCCGTACATTCCTGTGTGTCAACCTCGCCTCTTTCAACAAAACCAACAAGCTCAGGGGCAGGCAGCTTGATAAACTCAGCCTCACCCTCAAAGCGTGCCATAAGGTTGTTGAATTTTTCCTCTTTAAGAGTCAGCGGTGTGGCAAGCACAAGCACCCTCGGCCACTTTGATGAAAGTGCCGCAGGCTTGAGTGCAGGCTCAAGACCTACAAAGGGATAATCGGGATATTTTTCTCTCAGGTACCCTGCCGCTGCGCTTGTAGCCGTGTTGCAGGCTATAACAACGCTCTTTGCTCCCCTTTTCATAAGGGACTCAACAGCATTGACGGTGAGAAGCCTTATTTCCTCTTTGGTTTTGGTGCCGTAGGGAGAATTAGCAGAATCACCGAAATATATATAGTTTTCATTGGGCATAAGGCGGTGAAGCTTTCTCAGCACCGTTATGCCCCCCATGCCCGAATCAACAACGGCAATGGGACTCTCTTTTGTTATCATAGTTTACTCCTTTTATTCGGGAAGTTTACAATTAAACTTCTTTCTTAAAGCAAAGTTCATGCCGGAATATTTACGACCAACCATTGAGTTGTCGTGCCATGTTGTTATATCAGTAAGGCATTGTTTAACAAAATAATCAACATATATATCCTTGTGTAAATCTTCACCGTTAAAGCTATAACCTTCAACAATAGGATATTGCCCGTCAAGAAATAGCTTTCTTAATTCAAATGCACTCAATAATCTGCCATTGCTATCACAAAAATAAGTATTAAATGAAGGATCAAAAAGACACCATTTATTTAATTCAGAAATATAAACATGAGTCATCAGGTGAGCGCCAAAACTACCGTTTTCTTTATCTTTATAAGACAGCAAAGCCACAGGATATGCCTTTATACCAACGGCCACCAGACAATCAGCAAAGGCTATAGCCGTAAATCGGCAGTTTATTGCTTTGTCAAAATCTTTTTTGAAACTGGAATTTAATATATCCAAGCCGTTATCAGCCGTAATATTACAAGACATTCCGCAATAATATGTGTTATCTCTGAGCCAAGACATAATGTTGATTGCTTTCGGCAAATCATCACCTGAACCCGCTATATCAGAAATGTTGTATTTTTTGTTAAGCTCATTATGAATATTACGAAAAACATAGAGCTTTTTATCATCTGCATTTCTACTGTGATTTACCTCTTCACCTATTTCTTTTAGGTCATCGGTTTCGGGATACTTAGCTACTATGTCATAATACTCATACTTATCTTTCGGTATCTTAATGTTTGTTTTTTTCATGTAAAGCACTCCCTCAGTCAGCTAACGCTGACAGCTCCCTCTGAGAGGGAGCCGAGCAAATTATTATTTATCAGCAACTAAAATCGGCGGAAAAAGACTTATTGCCTCGACGGGTCTTGCCCGCGATTCATAATTCATAATTCCTAATTCATAATTAGCTTAAGCTCTGTGCCACTTAACGCCCTGGGGTGTATCCTCAAGCACAATGCCCTGAGCCTTCAGCTCGTCACGGATGCGGTCTGCCTCTGCCCAATTCTTAGCCTTTCTTGCATCGTTTCGTGCCTGAATGAGAGCTTCGATTTCATCGTCAAGGCTCTTTTCAGCGTTTCTGTTATAAAGAAGTCCGAGAACCTCCATAAGCTCGTCGAATACCTTGACAGCATACTCAACAAGTGCCTTGGACTGAACACCGTCGTTTACATTCAGGTTGATTTCTTTAACAAGCTCAAAAACGGCACCGAGAGCCTCACCTGTGTTAAGGTCATCTTCCATAGCCTCAATGAATTTTTCCTTCTTGGCATCGATAGCGGCAATGATTTCTGCGTCCTTTTCGCCTGCTTCCTCAACAGCATTCTGAAGTGCGAAATCCATATTGTTGCGGCAGGTGTAAAGTCTTTCCAGTGAAGCCTTGCACTGCTCGATAGCATCAAAGCTGTAGTTTATGGGGCTTCTGTACTGACAGGAAATCATAAGATAACGGATAGGCTCGTAGCCATACTGATTTGCAACATCACGCACTGTGAAGAAGTTGCCCAGTGACTTTGACATCTTAACCTTGTCAACAGTGATGAAGCCGTTATGCATCCAATATCTTGAGAAGGGTGCAGCGTTGCAGCATTCGCTCTGTGCAATTTCGTTTTCGTGGTGCGGGAAGATAAGGTCCTGACCGCCGCAGTGAATATCGATTGTTTCACCGAGATAGCGTCTTACCATAGCTGAACATTCAATATGCCAGCCGGGTCTGCCGTGACCCCGGGGTGATTCCCAATAGGGCTCGCCGGGCTTTGCGCTCTTCCACAAAGCGAAATCCATAGGCTCTCTCTGTA
>JAFQLV010000034.1 GCA_017396515.1 Clostridia bacterium
TGAAGAATCAAAGACAAGCGAAACATCATGTGACGTTGTTGAAGGTATGCAGTTCGACAGAGGTTACATTTCACCCTACATGGTAACTGATACAGACAAGATGGAAGCTGTTATTGACGATGCTTCAATCCTTATCACAGACAAGAAAATCAGCAACATCCAGGAAGTTCTTCCCCTGCTTGAGCAGGTGCTCAAAATGGGCAAAAAGCTTGTTATTATCGCTGAGGATGTTGAGGGTGAAGCTCTCGCAACACTTCTTGTTAACAAGCTCAGAGGCACCTTTACCTGCGTTGCAGTTAAGGCTCCCGGCTTCGGTGACAGAAGAAAGGAAATGCTTCAGGATATCGCAATTCTCACAGGCGGTCAGGTTATCACAAGCGACCTTGGTCTTGAGCTGAGCACTGCTACACCCGATATGCTCGGTACTGCAAGACAGGTTGTTGTTACAAAGGAAAACACAACTATCGTTGACGGTGCAGGCGATAAGGCAAACATCAAGGCTCGTGTAAATCAGATCAAGGCTCAGATTGAAGCTTCAACCTCAGAATTTGACACAGAAAAGCTTCAGGAAAGACTTGCTAAGCTTGCAGGCGGTGTTGCAGTAATTAAGGTCGGTGCAGCTACAGAAACCGAAATGAAGGAAAAGAAGCTTCGTATTGACGATGCCCTTGCAGCAACAAAGGCAGCTGTTGAAGAAGGCTCAGTTGCAGGCGGCGGCGTTGCACTTCTCAATGCAATTCCCAGCGTAAACGCGCTTCTTGAAAAGACAGAGGACGAAGACGAAAAGACCGGTATCCGCATTGTGCTCAAGGCACTTGAGGAGCCCGTTCGTCAGATTGCAAAGAACGCAGGTCTTGAAGGCTCAGTTATCATTAATTCAATAATTTCAAGCGGCAAAACCGGCTACGGCTTCAACTTCGCCAAGGAAGAATATGTTATGATGGCTGAAGCAGGCATTCTTGACCCCACAAAGGTTACTCGTTCGGCTCTTGAAAACGCATCAAGCGTTGCAGCTATGGTGCTCACAACAGAGTCACTTATCACTGATATTCCCGACCCTGCCGCAGAGGCAGCCGCTGCAGCAGCAATGGCACACGGCGGCGGAATGTATTAATGCGCTGCGCTAAAAGAATAGAGAATAAAGAATAGATAATAAATAATAGTGGCGGGGGAGACTGCTGAAAAGTTTTGTCTCAGCCCGCCATTTATGTTATTATTTATTCAATATTATCTTTTATCTATTATCTGAATTAATAGAATTAATCCACCTGAATAAAATCAGGTGGATATGCTTTTCACATCTTGTAATTATTATGCCTTTGCTTTATAATTTAAAAACAGTTTTTTCGAAAAACGTGTCAGAAAATCCTAATTTTGGGTAGATAATAGGTGAAGGGATGTGATAAATATGCATGACAGTGAAATTATAACAATGCTGTGGAGCAGAGAGCAAAAAGCCTTGGGCGAAATCGCCTTGAAGTACGGCAAACTGCTTTTCAGCCTTGCGGAAAACATTCTCCACTGCAGTGAAGACTCAAGAGAGTGTGTAAACGATACATACTTAGCCGTGTGGAACCGCATACCGCCTGAAAAGCCCGACCCTCTCACTGCCTTTCTTTGCAGAATAACACGAAACTTATCCATTAAAAAGCTTCGTGACAGAAATGCAAAAAAGCGTCAGGCTGAGACTCTGCCTATTCACGAGCTGGAATATTGCATAGCAGGCACAAGTGTTGAAGAAAAAGTGGATGCAAAAATCTTAGGCAAAAAGATAGATGAGTTTCTCTCGTCTGTTGACGAGGAAAGCCGTGTTATTTTCGTCAGGCGCTATTTCTTCGGTGACGATATTGAAGCTATCATGTCATTAGTCTCAATGAGTGAAAGCAATGTCTATGCAAGGCTTTCCCGTACCCGCAAAAAACTGAAAACTTATCTTATGAAAGAAGGTGTTTTTGATGCTTGACTATCTTCTTGATGCTATGAATGAAATCAGCGATGAGCATATCAATGAAGCTGTGAATTATGAGGCTAAAGCAAAAAAGCTTAACCTGAAAAAGATTATACCTTTGGCCGCCTGCTTTGTCTTTGTCATAGTTGCGGTTATTGCAGGTGCAGGTTTGTTAGAGAGCCCGCTACCTTCCACAGAGCCTACAAATATTGGTGTGCCGACTTGTGCCCCCACACAGGCACCGATGCGAGACTGGGAGGAGCTGACATACGGTGAAAGATTCGGAAATATTGCATATGGTGATAAGAGCTATATTTATGGCTTTGACATGGTCAGTGAGAAAAAAATAGGTGAGCATCTTTTAACGGCAAACCTGGAGGTTGAATATCTTCTTGATGACCGGCACAGTGCTACTGCCGAAATATATGAGGTTAAATTTATTTCAACTGAGCTTTTGATTGCCGTCAGATTTGCACAGGATGAAAAGGGTGAATATTACATTTATATCTGTCCCGGATATGCACCTGAAACCTTGGGTGACCTTCTTGACGGCATTGACATAACTAACACTGTTAATTTAATCGGATGCACTGCCATTTATTACAAGGAATATGCTAACGGTGACTTTACAGAGGCAGGCTATAAAATTAATCCTGAGGGTCATAAGGTTGTATCGGGTCTGCTGTGGGAAAACAGAGATGCCCTGCGTTGTAAGAAAGATTATCACAATAATATGTATGTCAATTCTTGCCCTGAAACCGTTAGATTGACATTTGAGTTTGTTGGTGAAAAAACTGCAAGCATATATATTGAGGCTATAGATAATAAAACACATCTGTACATTTTATACGGCACTGAGCAATTTTGTTTTGAGCTGAGTGAAAGTGCATTCAGTGATTTATACAATTACCTCGAGGGTAAAGCTGAGATTGAATATTTCATACAAGGCTGTCCTACAGCACCTACAGGGGGACTAACCACCACACCCACAACAGAAGGCACAACACTGTCGCCCACAAATGAAAATATCAGCGAGGTGGAAAAAGTTCTCGGTACGGCAAAAACACTGGGTGATATTACAGACGGATTTAATATCACAAAAGCAGATTACGGTATTTCAGGTGATATGTCTGTTGAATTGTTTGCGTACCTTGAAGAAAAGGGTAAGGATGATATCATTTATTCAATAGCCGCTGATACCAAGCAGCAGTTGATTGATTTTATGTATGAACACAATGATGCAAAGGCGGAAAACAGAAGCTGTCAGGCAGATGTCAGACTGATTTTCAGCACCGTCTTCATTGGTAACAGCGGCAGAATAAGCATTTGCAATGACGGATATCTCTATATAAGCTGCGGCGCAATAACCAAAGCCTTTTATGTGGGCGAAGACGCATACCGTGACTTTAAAGAAAACCTTATTGCTGCCGTATGGACCACGGAAAACCCCGTAACTTTCGGCTGATTATATAATTTCAACAATGCATTTATGCACATTTAATAAAATTTTCCAAAACCTATTTATTTTTATGTTGATTTATGCTATACTTATAGCATAAAGAGGGCTTCTCTTTATAAGATAAAACGAGAAAGGAGCTGACGATATGAAAATAACAGTTATCGGCAGAAAATGCACACCCAGAGATTCCTTTAAAGAAAGAGCTGAAAAAAGACTTCACAAGGTTGAAAAGTTCTTCGGCGGCGAGGCAGAAGCAAAAATTACCGCAACCGTTGAAAAGAATGAGCAGATTGTTGAAGTCACTATTTATCACGACGGTATGATTTTCCGTTCACAGGAAAGAGCCGCCAATATGAACGATGCTCTTGACAGGTGCGCCGACTCAATTGTCCGTCAAATCCGCAAAAACAAAACCAAAGTGGGCAAGAAGCTGCGTCAGGCTGCCTTTGAGGAATATGACGCTATTGAAGCCTTCGAGCCTGAGGATGATTACAATGTAGTGCGCTCAAAGGAAATTGTTCTCAAGCCACAGAGTGTTGAGGAAGCAATTCTGCAGATGAATCTGCTTGACCATCAGTTCTATGTTTTCCTTGACAGCACAAGCTATAAGACCTGCGTTGTCTATGCAAGAAAAGACGGAGGCTATGGTGTGATTATTCCGCAGACGGAATAAACTGAATGCAGAATTGCGGGGGAGTTCCGCAAAGAAATTTTTGTTGCTTCCCGCAGATATAATAGGGATAATATTACGGGCATCGCTTCGGCGGTGCCTGATTTTTATTTTTATTACAAAAATTTAACTGTACAAATAAAAAATAATATGCTATAATGTAGTTCCAATAAAAAAGGAGGTAGAAAGTCTTATGAAAAATCTCAAAAAGATTGCGGTAGTTCTTCTTGCTGTGCTCATGGTTGCTGCTGTTTTCACAGCTTGTGATGTCAAGGTCACTCAGGAGCAGAAAATTCTCGGCTCATGGAGAGACTCAACAGGTACAATCGGCTACGAGTTCCTTGAAGGCGGTGCTTGCAAGATTACTTATGCTGATGTTACAATTCCCATTATCAACATCAAGTATGACGGCACTGTTGACGGCACATATTCTCTTTCAAAGGACGAAAATGATGTTCTTCATCTGAATGTTACTTACACAATCCTTTCAAAGAGCGTAACCAAGAATTACACCTACACAATTGACGGCAATGCTCTCAATCTTACAGACACAGCAGACGGCAGTGTAACAACACTTCTTGCTTACACAGCACCGGGTGAAACCACAACTGCTGCTCAGTAAATTAAAATTAAAGTGGGGCGGTGTAATTACTGCCCCGCATTTTCATTAGGCTTATCTTCTTTAAAGGAGTTTTGATTATGAGAAAAACAACGAAAATCTTAATATGCTCTTTATGTGCAGTGCTGGCAGTTGTCTGTGTTGTTGCAGGCATCGGCAGTACGCGTCAGGGCGGGGGAGAGGAAACCACAACCACTGCCGCCCCCGTAACCGTTACCCCCACAACCACTGAGCCTTCTACTGAAGAAACTACCACCGAGGCACCCGAAAAGAAGCTTGCCAAGGAGCTGATAGGCAAGTGGACTGACAGTGCGGGAATGAGTGGCTTTGAGTTTTTCGAGGATGGTAAGGTGTCCTTCACTTATGCAAATCTTGAGACATTAGGCATTAATTTTGACGGCAAGGTGGATAACGGCACTTATAAATTAGAGGGCAACACCCTTACAATTGCATATTCCATTTATACAGCTACCATTGATAAAACATATGAAATTTCAATTGAAGACGATGTGCTGAAAATGAAGGATAAGGAAGACGGCAAAACCTCATCTTATGTCAGAGGCACCGCAAGCACCAGCACACAGCCGGGTACAACAAAGCCTGCTGCTTCAGACGAGCTTTACGGCAGCTGGGAAAACAAATCAATGAGCAAGAAATATAAATTCTCAGGCGGCGGCAAGGTTACTGTTACACTTGACGGTGAAGCTTTTGAGGGCGTTTATGTCAGCGAAGGCAACAAAATTACAATTCAGTATACAGCCTACGGCAAGAAAATAACTGAAAAATTCACCTATACCGTAACAACATCAGCCCTGACTCTAACAAACGATGCAGGCTCTTCATTTATATTCAAGCGTGCCGGCACAGGTGTTGAAATTGCTTCAGACGAGGATTTGCTGGGCATATGGCGTGACAGTGCAAATATGAGCGGTTATGAATTCAAAGAAAACGGTGTGGCTGAAATCACCTTTGTCAATATTGAAATCCCCGTTATAAATGTGCCTGTCAACGGTACCTTCACAGGCGCCTATGAAATTGAAGACGGTGTGCTGACACTGACATATTATATCTACGGCAATGAAATCAGCGACAGCTATACCTATGAAATAAACGGCAACAGTCTTAAGCTGACTAACAAAGAGGACGGCAAAATATCAACCTATATGAAGCAGTAAGGAGTAAACAGATGACACAGCAGGAAAAAGTATATGAGGCGCTTGACGAGCTTGGAATTGAATATAAGGTCATACACCACGAACCGGTGCACACTATTGAAGAAATGGATGCCCTTGGTATTTTCACCGACGGAGAGCTTTGCAAAAATCTCTTTTTACGCAATGCCAACGGCAAAACCCACTATGTGGTCTCTATGATGAAGGATAAGCACCCGGATATTCAGCAGGATATCCGCAGTCAGCTTGGCTGCTCAAGACTCAGCTTCGGCTCAGATGAAAGACTTATGAAGCATCTCGGCCTCGAGCCGGGTGCAGTGTCACCCTTCGGCATACTCAATGACCCGGAGGCTGAGGTCAATGTGGTTTTCGATTCCCAGCTGAAAAATCTTGACACTCTTGTAGGCTTTCACCCCAATGACAACACCGCCTTCCTGTGGCTTAAATTCAGTGACTTACTCAGATTCATCAAGTCAAGAGGCAACGATGTTTATTACATTGATATCTGATTTTAAATGCAGAATACTATAAGAATGCACAATGCAAAATGCAAAA
>JAFQLV010000006.1 GCA_017396515.1 Clostridia bacterium
CCAACGATCTTTTTGCCTTCCTGAATATTAATCCTTTTACCTATCCACAAGCAATGCGGATATGCTTCAGGGGTGATAAATGTGATTGTGCCTTTTGCTGTACCGTCAGGCAAAACCGTTGCAACCTCATAATAATGATGGACTCCTGTAGTCAGATAATTATCAGTTATCAAATGATGAGGTCGATAGCCATCAGCTGCAGGAGTTTTTCTTGTACCGTTAAATTCAAATAAAACTTCAACATCAGGTTCTTGCGCATAAATAGTTTTTATCTCATTCATATAATCACCCGTCCTTTTTAATTTTATCACAATCTGTTTAATTTTTCAACAAATAGCAATTAATCAAATAACAAAAAAATACTAACAAATATAAAAAATCACGACAATGCCGTTCTGAAAACAGGTTCTCTTCGGTATGTATAAGTGATATTGCAAATTAAAATTAGCAGTGACATTTTTGATAAATCAAAAGTGATATTGATGCCTTACGGCTTCAGTGTTATTTTATTCGCTAAAACTGTCCGAAGGACAATAACACTGTGCAAAGCACAATAAAACTGCGTAGCAATATCACTCGCTGCAAGGCGAATAAAACTGCCGAGTGTCCTTACGAACACTCGGCTATTTCCGGGGGCTTTCTTCTGCCTGTATGACTTTTGCCTTTGTGTTTTTGAAGTTAATTTATATTTAACAATTGAAAAGCTTGCTGCTATGTGCTATAATAGTCTGAGAAAGAAAAAGGAGAGGATTAAATGAAAAAGAACGATTACATATTAGCAGGCCTTATTGCTGCTGTCTGCTGCCTGTTTATAACGGTTATTTCTGTTACAACAGGTGATATCGGTGTTACGGCAAAGGGTGAGCTGAAGCTTGAGCAGGCAGGTGCAGTGGATGTAACGGTGCCTACCGTTCCGGGTGAAGCCAAGCCTGCACCGCAGGAAAGTCAGAGCACAACAAAAGCTCCTGAGCAAAACAGTGAAAATGCTGTTAAGCCCGGGGAAAGCACTGCCCCCTCCGATAAAAATGCACCCCTGACATCAACAAAGGAAATAATAGATAAATATACCCTTCTTGTTGATAAATTCAAAAAAGAGAAGCCTGCCTATAAGAAGAAGGAATATCAGGCACTTCCCGAAGAAAACCGTCAGTTCAGCTCTGCTATCAATTCAATTCTCGGCATAGCAGCCAACTATATGGTTACCGAAGATGAGTGCGAGGAGCTTGTCCGTCAGGCAGGTGCGGAAGAAATACTTTACGATGTGCCTATACACGGCTCGGAAAAAGGCTGTGCCCTGACAGATTACAATGCAGTTGAGTGGGCAAAATGCGAGGACTTGGGTGACGGTACATATAAAATAAGCTTCTCACTTAAAGAGGAATATAATGCAGAGCCTACACCTGCCGACACTCTTGTGGCACCTTCGGCTCACGGCGGTGTTATGCAGCCCGTTGCCATTAAGGATATCGTTGCTGAGGTTGACAAGGTTGCTTCAAAGCTGCCGGGTATAAGTCTCAACAGCTTTGACCTGATTTACCGTGATTGCGTTTTCAGCTGTGTTTATGACCCGAAAACCGATGAAGTTAAGTCAATCACACATAATATTGCAATTGATATTACCGCTGATGTTAAGGTTTTCTCAGCTGATATTATAGGCTCGGCAAGACTCATCAATGATATGTTCATTTATGACATAATATGGTAAAACAGCATATAATTAAAGGGCAGGATTCACATCGGATTCCTGCCCGTGATTTTTTATTCTTTTCTGAGTGCTTTTTCAGATTTGATTCCCGCTATAAGAAAGACGGTGATAAACAGATGCAGTATAACATCAATCAG
This sequence comes from Clostridia bacterium, assembly GCA_017396515.1. GTDB lineage: Bacteria > Bacillota > Clostridia > Oscillospirales > Acutalibacteraceae > UBA6857. Next base: position 1,843 of record JAFQLV010000006.1, read on the forward strand.
ACTGTCTGAGGAAAAGGCGGTGCTTGTGATAAGGCTGTATATAAGAGCCGCAAAGTCAAGAATATACAGTGAAAGTGCTTTGGGGAGGTGCAGGGGCTTTTTTGCTATCACAACACATAAGGCGAAATATACCGCAATAAATATTGCCGAAAGTATATAGCCTAAATCTGCAGCTGCAGTGCCGTCGGCAACCTTTGAGAGCCACACCTGAGTGAAGCTCAGGCTGAAATAAAAATCGAAATTACCCGTTATAAAGTATCTGACAATGTAAATTATGCCAAGCATACCTGCAAGAACGAAAGCACTCTGAGCAGATTTAACATTGGTCTGATGCTTTTTTATTATATCCTCTTTAGTGAAATTCTTATTCATACTGCACTCCTTACCAATCATATTTTGTCAGCTTGCCCTGACAAAGAAGCTCGGGAAAGCCCCACTGACGAAGAACCTCATAAGCTGCAATTGCAACGGTGTTTGAAAGGTTGAGACTTCTTGCATCGTTTATCATAGGCATGCGAAGGCAAAAGTCGGGATTTGCCTTAAGCAGCTCCTCAGGCAGCCCAGCATCCTCTCTGCCAAAAACTATATATGCATTTTCGGGAAAGGATACATCAGAATAAATATGCTGCCCCTTTGTGGTGAAATAGAAAAATTTACCGTCTTTATTTTTGCTGAAAAAGTCTTGCAGGCTATCATAATATGTAATATCCAAAAGGTGCCAATAATCAAGACCGGCCCGCTTTAATTTTTTATCGTCAACAGTGAAGCCCATAGGCTTTACAAGGTGAAGTGAAGCTCCCGTTGCGGCACAGGTACGGGCGATGTTGCCTGTGTTTTGCGGTATCTGCGGTTCAACGAGAACAATATTTAATTTAGACATTTTTTGCCTCCGAAATTTTAACTGTTTCTAATTATAGCATTTATTAAAACAAAAAGAAATACAAATACTAAATTTTGTCTGACATAAATTTTTTGCCGTGTAAAAAAATATAACTGTCCCGAAAGGGAACAGCAAAATTACGGGAGAGAAAAGCTATGATGAAAAGTATTATGGCCGGTATCGGCATAGGCATGGCAGTGGGCGGAGCCTCTGCATATCTCAAGGGTGCAATGGACGGCACTATGATGAAGCGTAAGGCTAAGAAAAAGGCACACAGGGCTATGAAAAGCGTGGAAGGCCTTATAGGCGATGCAAAGTATATGTTCAAGTAACATTTTCGGTGGGCAAAAGCCTGCCGTATACATATATAATAAGAGGTGAAAATATTGAAAAAAACAATTGCAATTACACTTGGCGTGCTTGTATGCACCCTTTTGCTTTATTACGCAAGCACTGACAGAAATACAGGAGAAAGCTACGGCAGTACCTCACAGAAGGAAACAACGGGAGAAAGCCTCACCGACACACCTAAGGTTATTGAGTCGACGGTTATCAGTGATGAAAACAAGCCCGAAGCAAGCAGCAAGATGATTGTTACGGGTACTGCTGACAGTGCTTTTCCTTCGGGCTTTGCACCCCTTGAAAGAGTCAACTACAGCGTCAGCGACCCAAATAACACAAAAGGGCTTTCAACAGCCAAAAAGAGTCACTCCCACGGCCCTGCAAGCGGCGGTGTGGCACATCACACGGTGACTGCCTTTCAGAAGGAATTTGACAAATACGGCGCCCTCACTCTTGACACATCAGGCGAAAAAGTGCTTTATCTTACCTTTGATTGCGGCTATGAATATGAAAATCTCACAAGCAAGGTTCTGGATGTTCTGAAAGAGAAAGGCGTATCTGCCACCTTTTTCTGCACCCTTGACCATATTAAAAAAGAGCCGGACTTAATTGCCCGAATGATAAAAGAGGGGCATATTGTGGGCAACCATTCCGCAACTCACCCGAGCTTCCCGACAATTAGCAGAACTGAAATGGCAAAGGAAATAGAAGAAACGGAAAACTATCTTCGCGAAAACTTCGGCTATGGGGCAAAATATTTCCGTTTCCCTGCAGGTGAGTATAATGAAAATGCACTCGACCTTGTTAAAAGCCTCGGCTATATGAGTGTTTTCTGGTCTGTTGCCTATGACGATTGGGCTACCGATAATGTACGCGGTAAGGACTATGCTATAGAAAAGGTTATGTCCCGCCTGCACCCGGGTGCGGTGATACTCCTTCACAGTGTGTCAAAGGATAATGCGGCAGCACTGCCTGAGATTATAGACAAGGCAAGAGCCCAGGGGTATAGGTTTGAGTCAATTATGAATTATGAATGAGGAATTATGAATTTTGGCGGGGTGTGATGTTCCCCGCCGGTTTATTTCATTTTCTTATATTTTTTTCTTTCTTCTTTCGGAACAGTTAATATCATCATGTATTTATATGTCCAAGAAAGAAGAGAGGAAGATAATACCATTCTGGTTATAATCATAAATGATGTAAGCATATTTTTAAAAAGCATATAGTTATCGTTGATGTTTAAGTATAGCATTGTTTCGTGAAAAACAGTATGTAAGAAGCTGTGAAGATAATCGCATATGCCAAGCACAACAAAATAGATAAAAATAAAAGCTAAACGCTTGCGCTGAGCTTCTTTGTCCCATATAAGACAGCAAATAAACGGAAGCACTATTGCAAGGAGCTGTGCAAAAATATAAGCCGGTAAGGAAACAGCTGTATCGCAAAGACCGTCAACCAAAAAAATATACCAAAAATTACCCGAAATGATAGCCATAATTACCAAAGAAATTTTTCGTCTTAAACTGTTACTCATATTATAAACCTCTTTCATTTTTGTAAATTATAACATTATATAATTCAAAATAATGCAATGCACTTGTAATGCATACAAACAACATCTTTTGTTATACAATAGTATTGCAGAGGTGACTGTATGCGTAAATTTAAAATACCGTCGGTACCGCCGACAATGAACAAGTGCATACGATTTCCAAATGATGTTGTAGAGGAAGTTGAAAATGCTATAAGTGGCAAGCAGTGCACCTTTTCTGCATTTGTTATCGAAGCCGTCAGAGTGGCTTTAGAAAATCTGAAGGAAGAAGAAAGTGTATGAAGGCAAAACCGACAGGGGAAATCTCTGTCGGTTTAATTTTAAATATGGCACTTGACAATAATTACAAAATAATTATAATATAATTATGGATATAATAAAATTTGAGTGGGATGAAAACAAGAACGAAATCAATAAAAAGAAGCATAAAATATCCTTTGAAGAAGCGCAAAGCGTATTTTATGATCCTGAGGCACTGTTAATCAATGACCCTGAGCATTCACAGGAGGAAGAAAGATTTATAATTTTAGGGCTGAGTTTAAAGGCAAATCTGCTTGTTGTTTGTCATTGCTACAGAACTTCAGAAACAGTAATCAGAATTATATCTGCAAGAAAAGCTACTAAAACAGAAACACAGCAATATCAGGAATGAGGTGACAGAATATGAAAGAGGAATACGATTTTTCAAATGCAATTAAAAATCCCTATGCAAAAAAATTAAAAAAGCAAATTACAATTAACATCGATGCAGAAACCATTGACTATTTTAAACTACAGTCCGATTATCTGGGAATACCCTATCAGACGCTTATTAACCTTTATCTTGCGGATTGTGCAAAAAACGGAAAGCAGTTGCAAATGTCATGGATATAAAGGCAAAACCGACAGGGGAAATCTCTGTCGGTCTAATTGCAAATTACTATCGTTGACATATCTGCATAAAATGGGTATAATATATATGATAACAAAAAGAAAAGAGGTGTTTATTTGATGTGCAGCTTTGAAAGCTTAACCGATATAACAAGAAAAATAGCCTTGCTTTCAAAGGATATTTTTGCTGATAAGCTCAATGCAGTTATTCTTTACGGCTCTTATGCCAGAGGTGATGCAACTGCTGAGTCGGATATTGACATAATGGTTTTATCTGATGTTTCAGCTAAGGAGCTTGCTTTATATAAAAAGCCTTTTATCGAATTAACATCTGAATTGGGGCTTTTATATGATGTGGTTGTCACAGTCACATTAAAAGACACCGAAACCTTTAACCGCTATCTTAGTGCAGTGCCTTTTTATGATAATGTAAATAAGGAGGGTGTGAAAATTGCTGTCTGAAGAAAAAATCGCCCTTTCAAAAATCCGTTTAGAAATAGCAAAAGAAAGAATAATGTTTGCTGATGATATTTTAGCGTTGGGCGACTATAAAACAGTGGCAAACCGTTCATATTATGCAATTTTTTCTGCTATGAGAGCAGTGCTGGCATTGGACGGATTTGATTCAAAGAAGCATTCGGGAGTTATTGCAGAGTTCAGAAAAGAGTATCTTAAAACTGAGCTTCTTCCTAAGGAATTATCCTTTATAATTGATGCTCTTGTGGAAATACGCCAAGGTAGTGACTATGATGATTTTTATATCGTTTCCAAAGAGGAAGTTGAGGAACAGCTTGAAAATGCAAAGATATTTGTGAAAGAAGTTGAAAAATTCCTGAGCACCCAATATTAAACAACAAAACCGACAGGGGAAATCTCTGTCGGTTTAATTCATAATTCATAATTCCTCATTCATAATTGAATCAGAGGTGGTAAAGGTTGTCGTTTTCATATTCCGGTTCGCAGGTCAGGTGAATGCCGAGCTTGCGGAACATTGCATTGTCAATGCTTGAGGGAATAACGGAAATGTGAGCCTCACAGTCCTTGAGCATAGGCAGACAGGCGAGCACCTTTGCAGCATTTTCGTCTGTTGCGGCACTGACCGAAAGGGCAACAAGCACCTCGTCAACATGAAGTCGGGGATTTTTTGAGCCGAGGTAGCTGACCTTAAGGTTCTGCACCGGCTCAATAAGGCTTGAGGGGAGCAGAAGAAGCTTATCGTCAAGGCCTGCAATTGCTTTGAGTGCGTTGAGCACACAAGCAGAGGCACAGCCTAAAAGCTCCTTTGTCTTGCCTATGACAATTCTGCCGTCATGCAGCTCAATTGCGGCGGCAGGTGCACCGGTTTCCTTTTCAATGTCATTTGCCACTTTTATAATGGCTCTGTCTTTAACTGTTATGCCTGCTTTATTCATAAGAAGCAGGATTTTTTCTGTCTCTTTGGCAGTGTCTGCACCGTGACGCGCATCGCACAAGGCGTTATAATATCTTCTGATTATTTCCTGATTTGCGGCATCACACACGATATCCTCATCAATAATGCAGTTGCCTGCCATATTTACGCCCATATCCGTGGGTGATGTGTAGGGTGAGGAGCCGTAAATGCGGGTGAATATTGCTTTAAGTACGGGGAAAATTTCAATATCACGGTTATAGTTGACCGTGGGTTTGCCGTAAGCCTCAAGATGGAAGGGGTCAATCATATTCATATCGTTAAGGTCGGCAGTGGCGGCCTCATAAGCAAGGTTAACCGGGTGGTTAAGGGGCAGATTCCATATGGGGAAGGTCTCGAATTTTGCGTAACCTGCCTCAATGCCCTTGAGATGCTCGTGATAAAGCTGAGAAAGGCAGACTGCCATTTTTCCGCTGCCCGGGCCGGGAGCTGTTACAACAACGATCTTTCTTTCTGTTTCCACATATTCGTTTTTGCCGTAACCGTCATCGGAAACTATAAGAGGCACATTTGAGGGGTAGCCTGCAATTTTATAGTGGGTGAAAACCTTGATGCCGAGACTTTTGAGATTCTTTTTAAATGTGTCTGCGGCACCCTGACCGTCATACTGCGTTATAACAACTGAGCCCACATAAAGGCCCACACTTCTGAAAAGGTCAATGAGGCGAAGCACCTCTTTATCATAAGAGATGTTAAGGTCTCTGCGAAGCTTTTTTTCTTCAATTGCCTTTGCACTGACGGCGATAACTATCTCAGCCTCGTCTCTCAGCTGTAAAAGCATCTTAAGCTTGCTGTCAGGCTCAAATCCGGGCAGTACCCTTGCGGCATGGTGGTCGTCAAAGAGCTTGCCGCCGAATTCAAGATAGAGCTTGCCACCGAATTGAGACAGACGTTTTCTTATCTGCTCAGATTGAGTTGTGATGTATTGATTATTGTCAAATCCAATCTTTTTCATTTAAATACACCCCTTTTAAAAACTACCAAACATAAATATAACATAATCTGATATTTTTTTCAATAATAAAACTGTACATTCTTATAGGAATTATTGTATAATATTTGCACAAATAGTTTTACGGAGAAGCTGAAAATGAAAGATAAATATGAAAAGCTCTATAAAGAAGCAAAAAGAATAATAGGAGATAAAACTCCGCTTAAAAAGGATTGCGGCACTGTCTGCGGTGCGGCCTGCTGTAAAGGTGACAAAGACACGGGTATGCTGCTGTTTCCGTTTGAGGAGACCACTCTCACCGTAAATGAAAAAGACGGGGTACGCCTTGCGGTGTGTGACAGAAAATGCAAAAGAGAGGAGCGCCCTCTTTCCTGCCGTATATTTCCTTTCTTTCCCTATGTGACAGCTCAGGGCAAAATCGCGGTTATCCCTGACATAAGGGGAGTGAATGTGTGCCCTCTGGTGAGCAATTTCAGTGAAGTGCAATTTGACAGAGGCTTTTTATGGCGGGTAAAAAAGGTTGGCAGACTGCTTTATGCTGATGAAGCCTGCCGTGAGTTTTTGACAGAAACAAGCCGTGAAATGGATAGTATTATTTCTTTGATGGAATGAAAACACCTTCGCAACAAAATGTAGCACGGGTTTATAGGGCTTTTTTAGTGACTTTAAAGTATATTAATGATAATATATACTTGACAAAGCTCAAAAACTCTGCTTTGCCGAAAGGATGATTACATGACGAAAATTTCAAAAACAATCAAAAGGCTGCGCAATGAAAAAGGCATAACTCAGGAAGAGCTTGCCGAAATGCTGTATGTTTCCCGTCAGTCTGTTTCAAGCTGGGAAAACGACAGAACACAGCCTGATATTGATATGCTGGAAAAGCTCTCAGAGCTTTTTGCGGTTTCGATTGAAGAGCTGATTTACGGAAAAAAACGCAATACAACCCTCGAAACGGAAAAGCCGAGCTATAACGGCACCCTTATGATAGTCTTTTCAATCTTAGGTGCGTTGCTCATTGGCGTAGGGCTTGTCCTTGTGTTCATAACCTTCTGGAAGGAAATGCCCCTTTTCTCAAAAGGTATACTTTCCTTTATTCCTTTGCTTGCAGGTCAGGCATCAGGTGTGTTCACTCTTATCAAAAAGAGAGACAGAGTGCCTTGGTGTGAGGGTGCAGGTGTTTTGTGGACGGCAGGTATTGCCGCAACTCTTACAATGATATACAACATTTTCGACCTGAGAATTTATTGGTACACGGTGCTTGTGTTTATTTGTCTGTCTGTTTTGCCTGTTATGGGACTTCTCAGATGTGTTTCACCACTTGCTGTTTATTACGGCTGTGCAATAACATGGATAGTTTCACTTCTTGAAAGAAATAAATCGGTTTTTGCGCTTGCTGTGGCAATTGCACTCATTGTGGTGGGCTGTGCTTACTCGTCATTTATGCTTAAAAAGGAAAACAAAAGCCACAGAAGTGTTTTTGCACATTGGATGAGTATGCTTGCAGTGCTTATTTTTCCGACTTTTATAGGCATCGGAATAGAAGACGATTTAATGCTGCCCTTTATGAGCGTAGGTGCAACGGGTATATGCCTTCTTGTGCTCTCACTCAAAGACGGCGATATGGCTATGCCCTATAAAATCCCCGGTCTTGTGCTTACAAGCCTGATGCTTTTCCTTTACGGCACATTTTATATTGATGATGTTCAGGCGGATAAATACAGCGTTATTTTCACGGCGGCATGTTTTCTTGCCATACCTGCAGCTATTGCTTATGTCAGACCTAAAAAGATTGACAAGGCCTTTACAGCATATCTTGCATTTGCGGTGGTATCACTTATTGTTTATACCGTGAGCCTTTATACTATGCCTGAAGAATTTGACACAGAAAGAGAAAGAGCTTTTATAACAGCACTGAGAATTATTGCTCTTGTTGCAAACATCGTGCTTATGATTTCAGGCGGTAGAGAAAAGAAGTTGTTTCCCATAAATCTCGGATTTATTTCCGTGGCAGGGCTTACGGTGCTTGTGGTGGCACAGTCGGGTCTGTCAATGATAGGCAACGGCATACTGCTTCTTGTTTTCGGCGGGGTGCTGCTTGCAATTAATTTCAGGCTTTCACGCGTCGGGCAGAAAACACCTGTGAGCGAAATAAGTGAGGAGGTGCAAAGGGATGAATAAAAAGCTTAAGCTTTTAACAGCACTGGTACTTATTGTTCAGCTTATTGTTCCTGCAGGCTTTCTTTACAGTCATTACACCGCTATAGATTATGCTCTAAAATATAGTCCGGAATATAAATTCAAGCTTTTGGATATTGATTTCTATGGCTATGATTTTATGAAAGATGTAAGCGATATAACCGATGAGCCTATAAGCATTGAGGTGGGCGGGGCACGCAACTACTATAATGAAAAAATAGCAGTTACCGTCGGAGAAGACGGCTTTGCTGATCTGACCGGGCTTGGCAGTCAGCTTCAGACAAGGTGTTGGTTTGACTATAGCTATTACAGAAAGAACAGCACCTTCAACCGAAATGAATATTCCTTTGAGGACGGTGTGGATATTAAAGCCTTAGTCACTGAGATAAATAAAACCCATGGCTGGGCAAGCAATTTTCACGAGAACGGGTGCTATGCCTATGTAACGGCAAAGGTATATAAGGGAGTTTTTATCCCCACGGCCATATATGTCAGAGGTGAAAAAGTCATAACCCTTAATAAAGATACCCTAAATTAAGAAACTGACAAAAAGATTACAATTTCGTTACTTTTCTTTACAAAACAACTGAATAGTATTATAATACCTTCTGTTATTCGGAAGGTATTATTTTTTAAAAGAAACATATATTTTATTTGGAAGGTAATAATTATGAATAAGACTATAACCCGAAAGAAAGATGTCCCTGTATGGGAAATATGTCTGTGGTGGATAATAAGAGTATTCCTTGCCGTGGCAATTTTCCTTGCCCCCACAACACCTAAAAAGCTGATGGTTGCAGCTGCTTTTATTATGACTTTTGCTGTCAGTGTACTTGGTAAGCTTGCACTTGATTTCAGCTCGCACCTGCAGACCTGCATCTGTCTTACGGCTGCCTTAGGCTCAGGCATCGGCTTCGGACTTGATGTGTTTCAGACCTTCCCGGAATACGATGTGCCCCTTAGTCTTTTCGGCGGACTCGTAGGTGTGGCAATAGGCTATTACATAAGCATCGCTCTGAGAAAGCCGGTAATAAACAAGGATTTCAATTTTACGGCATTTGTATCCTTCTGCATTTCCTGTGCTCTTATTGTGCCGAAGGAAATCGCACAGTTTTTCATAGATTATTTCACCGGCAGAAATCTTTTGCACTGTGAAATGCCCGAAGACGACCACTGGCTTTTCAGCCTTATAGGCACTGCCGGCAGTATGCCCGAGCAGAGGTTTCTTATTGATTTCAGTGAAGACATAACCTTAGGGGTTGTCGGTTCATTTATTGCAACTGCAGTGCTGTATGTTTATCTTCGCCTTAAAAATAAAGCTGTTTTTGTCAGAGAAAGAAGCTTCAAAAAGATTTCCTTCAAGGATATTCCCTCGCGCTTTAAGGAAAAGGCTCTTTATGAAACGGCAAAAGTCAAGTCACAGACAAATATATGGGATATGCTTTTGTGGTGGAGCGTAAGAATAGTGATGTTCTATGCTTTTATCACAATGGAAAACAGAGCCGAAGCAACGCTTTTAGGTGTAATTTTTATCGGTACCTTTGCAATAAGCATCCTTCATTTTGTTTTTCCGAAGGAGTCTATGTTCTGCAAAATCAATTACAGAGTGCAGACCCTTATAACTATCATAGCCTTCCTCGGCTCATATTGCGGCAACTATGTGGGTGTTTATGCCTATGCAAGCAGATTTGACACCCTGCTTCACTTCACTTCAGGCTTCATCGGTGCGGCGGCAGGCTATTATATTGCACTTACTCTTGTCGAAGCCCGTTCAAAAAAAGAAAACTTCCTTATCGGAGTTTTTGCACTCAGCTTTTCACTTGCAATTATTCCTATTCACGAAATGACGGAATTTATCGGTGACTACATCTGGGGTACGGCCAATCAGGGCTTTTTGTGGGAGCCGCGACCTGATGTAATAATTTATAAGCTTTTCGGTTACGGAGTAGGTAATGAAGTGCTTATCAGAATATATGACACAATGTATGATATGTGTCTTGCCTCAAGCACAAGCCTCTTGTCATTTATCATTCTGCTGGTTTTTCCGAAGGTAAAAAACAAGGCAAAATCAGTACAGAGTAACAAAACCGTAACGGAAAAAGAGACGGTGACCTGTTGACAAAACAGGTAAAATGTGTTAATATACACTGTGTTATAGAGAATGTCCTTTTTAAAAAGGGGAGTAGCTCTCAGCTGTAAATCAACATCCGCCGCAAGGCTGGTTTACAGGCCTTTTACAGGTAGCAAGACCTTTAACGGAACAAGGTTCTGTTAAAGGTTTTTTTGTTAAACTCCTCACGGAAAAAGATATATTCTCACAGTTGATCCAATAATATAAATCAGTGACACTGATTAAAAGAAAGGAAAGAATGTATGAAACATTATCTCCACACCACAGATGAAGTTTTTGCCGAAGTGAAATCTTCCGCTGAGGGCCTCACAAGTGCCGAAGCTGAGAAGCGACTTGAAGCTAACGGTAAAAACAAGCTGGCTGAAGCAAAGAAAGACTCAATTTTCAAAAAGTTTTTCGACCAGATGAAGGATCCTATGATCATCATCCTTATTATTGCTGCTGCAATTTCTGCCGTAACAGAATATATTGAAGCTTCATCGGCAGGTCACAGCTTCTTCCCCACAGATACCCTTATTATCCTTGCTGTTGTTATCATCAATGCCGTTCTCGGTGTTATGCAGGAAAGCAAGGCTGAAAAGGCAGTTGAAGCACTGCAGAAAATGTCTGCGGCAACAACTAAAACACTTCGTGACGGCAAAATTGTTACCGTTAAGAGTGAAGACCTTGTTGTGGGCGATGTTATTTTGCTTGACGCAGGTGATGCCATCCCCGCCGACTGCCGTATTTTTGAGTGTGCAAGCATGAAAATTGAGGAAGCTGCCCTCACCGGTGAGTCAGTTCCCGTAACAAAGCTTGTCAATGCTCTTATGGGCAAAAAGAATGACGACGAGATTGCTCTCGGTGACCGTAAAAATATGGCATATATGGGCTCAACTCTCGTTTACGGCCGCGGTAAGGCTGTTGTGACTGCAACAGGCATGGACACTGAAATGGGTAAAATTGCCAACGCTATTTCTCTTGCGGAGGAAGGCAAGACTCCTCTTGAAATTAAGCTTGAGCAGCTTTCAAAGATTCTTACAAAGCTTGTTCTCGGTGTTTGCGTTGTTATTTTCGGCTATAATATTGCCATGTACTTCGTTGGCGGCTCACAGGGACTTTTCTACGAGGTAGCCCTCGATTCCTTCATCACTGCTATTGCTCTTGCGGTTGCCGCTATCCCCGAGGGTCTGGTTGCCGTTATGACAATTGTTCTTTCAATCGGCGTTACCAATATGTCAAAGAAAAACGCAATTATCCGTAAGATGAATGCAGTTGAAACTCTCGGCTGTACTCAGATTATCTGCTCAGACAAAACAGGTACTCTCACACAGAATGTAATGACCGTTGTTGACCACTATGCCCCCGATGAAAACCAGCTTGCAACAGCTATGGCACTTTGCACAAATGCTGAGGTAGCAGAGGACGGCAAGGGTACGGGCGAGCCTGATGAGGTTGCACTTATCAACTACGCAAAGACACTTGGCCTTCCCAAGGCAGCTCTTACAGAAAAGTATCCCAGAATCGGTGAGGTACCCTTTGACTCAGGCAGAAAGATGATGTCAACGGTTCACAATTCTGCAGAGGGCGTTATTCAGTTCACCAAGGGTGCTCCCGACGAAATTCTCAAGAAGTGCTCACACATTGATATCGGCGGTGAAGTCTTCGAGATGAATGACGAATACCGCGAAAAGATTTCAGCTGAAAATACAAGAATGGGCAACAAGGCTCTTCGTGTATTTGCAGTTGCTTATAAAAAATACTCTGCAGCTCCCACAGCTTACGATTCGGAATCACTTGAAAACGATATGACCTTTATCGGTCTTACAGGCATGATTGACCCGGTTCGTCCCGAGGTTAAGGATGCTATTGTTGAGTGCCGCGGTGCAGGCATCACACCTATTATGATTACCGGTGACCACATCAACACTGCCAAGGCAATTGCAAGAGAGCTCGGTATTCTCACTGATGACTCTCAGGCTATGATGGGTGCAGATATTGACAAGTACACTGACGAAGAATTTGAGAAGATAGTTGAAAATATCTTCGTTTATGCCCGTGTTCAGCCCGAACACAAAACAAGAATTGTCAATGCTTGGAAGAGCAAGGGCTATGTAACAGCTATGACAGGTGACGGCGTTAACGACGCTCCCTCAATCAAGAGTGCAGATATCGGTGTAGGTATGGGTATTACAGGTACCGATGTAACAAAGAATGTTGCCGATATGGTTCTCACAGACGATAACTTTGCAACAATCGTTTCAGCTGTCGGCGAAGGCAGAAGAATTTACGATAACATCCGTAAGGCTATTCAGTTCCTTCTCGGCTCAAACCTTTCAGAGGTTGTTTCAATCTTCTTTGCAACAATTATGGGCTTCACAATTCTTGAGGCTCCCCACCTTCTTTTCATCAACCTTGTAACAGACAGTATTCCTGCACTTGCTCTCGGCCTTGAAAAGCCCGAGTCAAACATAATGAGAAGAAAGCCCAGAAGCAAGACAGACGGTATCTTTGCAGGCGGCCTTGGCTTTGACTGTGCATATCAGGGTCTTCTTGTAAGTATTCTCACAGTTGCAGCATTCTATATCGGTGAATGGCTCGAGTGTCTCCAGACAGGTGCAGCATTTGCATGGACAAACATTCACGACAGCTCAGAAGGTATGACAATGGCATTCTTCACAATGGCTATGTGTGAAATCTTCCACTCATTCAATATGCGCTCACAGAGAGGCTCAGCGGTTGCTATGGTCTTCAAGGGTCACCACAATATGGCTCTTTACGGTGCTATGATAGGCTCTTTCCTTCTCACAACTTCAGTTGTTGAGATTGACTTCCTTTCAAATCTCTTTGGCTTCGCACATCTTGACCTTAAAGCATATCTCATCTCTCTCGGCCTTTCAGTTCTCATTATCCCCATAGTTGAAATTGTTAAGGCTATCCAGAGAGCTGCAAGCAAGAATAAGGCATAAATAAAACTTAAAGCAGTCCGCAGCATTGTCTGCGGACTGCTGTTTCTTTACAAAGTAACTGGTATATGATAATATATTCCTGATAACAACTTTAGATAACAACTTTAAAAAGGTGATACAATATGAAAGAAAACAAAATTCACGTAGCATACGGCTTTCATGTCAACTGCTATCATTCCTACAGAGGTGACACAAACGATAATTTAGGCTTTGGCTCAGATATCAGAATTATAAATAAAATCCTTGACACTCTGACGAATTTCAACGAAAGAGGAATCCCCGTAAAGGGAACATGGGACAGTGAAAACTTCTTTTCACTTGAAAAAATACTGCCTGAGTATGCACCTGAAATCATTGAGAAAATGAAGGAGCGTGTGGCAAGGTACGGCGATGAAAATATCATAATGGGATATAACAACGGTGCCCTCTCAGCTATGACAGAGGATGAATTCGAAGCGAGTATTGAGCTTGCAGTGACCAATGAAGCCGGCTCAGGCCTCAGGGATATTTTCGGCGAATATGAAAAGATAGTCAGACCTCAGGAGGTTATGTTCACACCTTCGCAGGTGAGCCTTTATAATAAGCTTGGTGTGAAGGCGCTGTGCCTTTATTACAGCTGTGTACCCTTTGACGCTTTCAGAACAATTGTGCCTGAGCTCAGTGACGAATATGCCTATAACCCTCTTAAATATACATATAAAAACGAGAGTATGACAGTTATTCCCACCTACAGCAACTCCGATGTCTGTGATGCGGGCACTCTGCGAGCTTGGGTGAAGGCTTTGCGTCAAAAGCAGGAAAAGGGACTCATCAACAGAGATTTGCTCATATTTATCAATATGGATGCCGATGCGGTTTTCTGGGAGAGCATGGATTTAGGCCCTCTTTCAGGAAAAATTGCAAACACAGACGGTATCAAAGGTCTTGTGGAAGAGATTGCCGACCTGCCATATATTGTTTTTGACACAGTTGGCGGATATCTTAAAAATCACGAAGCAGTGGGCGAGATAGACTTCACACACGACACAGCTGACGGTAATTTCACAGGCTATGCCTCCTGGAGTGAAAAGCCCTTTAACCGCAAAATATGGACAAGCCTTGAAAGAGCAAGAGCCATGGCAAAGGTAACGGCTAAAAAAGACAGCGAGTCCCCCTCATTTTTTGACAGGGTTATTCTGCTTTCAACCACTCATTTCGGTCTTGCAACACCTGTGCTTAATATTCAAAGAGAAAAAACTGCCCTTGCCTTAGCCGAAAAGGTTATAGCAAAAGAAAAGGCTGCTATGCCGAAAAGTGAGGGCTTCACCCTTTATAACACAAACGGCAGCACCCTGCAGTGCCTGCAGATTAAGCTGAAGGAGAAGCTCAGTGATATTTCAAAGCTTAATATCGTCTCAAAATATCTTGAAAGCTTTACAGCTGTTAGTATGAGTGAGGATAACTCATCGGTTTATCTTATGCTGAAATTCACCGAGGTCAGAAAGAAATATGAGCTGAAATTCACCTTTGACAGTGAAAAGGCAAAACTGACCTTCAGCAATATTTTGTCCTCAGGCAAGCTGAGCATATTCTTCAGCGATAAGGGAAGTATTGCTTGGGTGCAGTATGGCGATAAAAAGCTTGGCAGCGATGAGTTTTTGCAGAGCTTTATCACCTATGGCGGCAAAAAATATAATTTCAGGAACATCTCTGCAAAGGCTCTTGCAGTTGCAGGTACAGGCGAGGGTGTGCGTATAAGCGGCAAAATACATCTGCCCGGTGAAGAAAGAGGCGGAGACTTCACCTATGATTTCTTCACGGCAGTGGGCAGTGATGCTGTCTTTGTCAGAACACAGATAAACTATCCCTATACACCTGAGCTTGTGTCGATTTCAACGGAAAACTCCTCTTTAGGCAGATATACGGATATGAAATGGCAGGAGACTGTTCCTTTTCAGATTACTCCCGAGCTTAAAGGCGATATAAGTGTTATCAAGCGTAACTTTATGGAGGATATTTCTTCCTTCAGAACACAGTCTTTCCCTGAATGTGACAGTAAAAACAGCTATGTTGCTTCTTTTAACCATCAGCTGACAGCAGGTATGGTTGGACTTTATGACGGTGAAAGCGGCATTATAATTGCCAACGCAAGGCAGGTGCTTTCTTCAATGGCTCACTGTCCCATGCGTCTTGAAAAGGATAAGACTGTGAGAATGAATCCCTTCGGCACATATTACGGTGCACAGCGTCATCACCGCGGCAGGGCAAAGGATGAGATACTCGGTGTCTATACCCTTGTTGCGGCTCAGGGCAAGCCCTTGGCACCTTCATATAACGGCACCGGTGAAAATGCCGTTCTCGGTCTTTATGCCTTTGAGGGTACTCCTTCAGCTGAGATGATGAAGGAAATCTGTGCCTTCGCAGACGGAGCCGTGGCTGTATCAGGTGAAAGCAGTGTGGCTTCACCCTTTGACGGTGACAATGTGACAGTGGGGGAGAGCAAAAAGGACAACAAAAGCGAAAAGGACCTTAAAAACCCTGTTATGACAGGAATTTACGGAAATCTGGGAAATTATGTAACCAAGGGTGTCAGAGCAATAGGTCACATTCTGTGGACACAGCTCAGAACAAAATAATTCTTTTGGTATTTAATAAATTGTAAAACAATTGTTACTGTTGTTACTAATTATTACAATGTGTAACAATTGAAACACAAAGAAACAAATTGACTATTGACTTACCCTGTGTTATGGGATACAATTTTCACAGCGTTTTAAAAAGTATGATACAATTACGGTAAAGCAAAGGAGAATTTCAAATGCGTGAATACAGAATATCGGCTAACAACTATTTGCATAAACCCACAGATGAGAGCTGCTATGACTATCTGCTCAAAAGCTATGAGAGAATATCAAAGGATATCGGCAAAGATTATACGGCTTTTGTTACACCTGTCGGCCCTGTAGAGAGCGAAACCTCAATGGAAAGACTGCTGGGTGATATTGAAAAAATGGCGGCATTTCTCTCGTCAAAGGGTCTTAAAAAGGGTGATGTTTTCACAGCCTTTATACCCACCTGCGGTCACGCCTTTATTGCCTTTTATTCGCTTATAAAGCTTGGTGTTGTGGCTAACTTTGTTCACCCTCTCACACCGCCTGCACAGCTTGAGGAAATAATGACTCACACAAAAAGCAAGGGTGTGTTTATGCTTGACCTGTTTGCGGCAGGCTACAAAAGCATTATAGAAAAGCATATGACAATTGTCTGCTCAACATCAGATTTTTGCCAGGGAACAGCTTATCAGTACGCAAAAGGCAATGAGGCACAGAATGCACATGTGCCCGAGCATGAAAATATTCACCGCTATATGGATATAATGGCTATGGATTTGCCTTGTGTTCCCTCGGTTGAGCACCCGGGCAAGGACGATGCTATTTATCTTCACGGTGGCGGTACCACAGGCAGAAGCAAGACTATCATTCACTCAAATTATTCATTTAATTTCCTTGCCTACAGCATGTATGCTCTTGATCCTGAGCACGACTACACAAAATCATATTCTCTTTGTGTGCTTCCCTGCTTTCACGCTTACGGCTTAGGTGTTTCAATGCACTATGCTCTTTGCAATGCATACAGACCCATTATGATTCCCAAGTTTGACCCTATTCAGGCAAACGAGCTTATAAAGAAGTACTGTGTAATGGAAGTCTTAGGTGTTCCCAAGATGTTCCAGAAAATGATTGAGGCACCTAATTTTGAAAATGAGGGCATAAAAAACCTTAAAATCCTCAGTGTGGGCGGCGATTTTGTCAGCAATGAGTTTGTTGATTTCTTCAACACAAAAATCGGTGCTCTCGGCTCTGAAGCATTTCTCGGCAGAGGCTACGGTCTGACAGAAATGTGTGCTGTGTGCACAACAAATTCAGGCATTCCCGACCCGAGAACAACAACAGTAGGCGTGCCTATTTTCGGCACCACTATTGAAATATGGGATGATGACTGCAACAAGCTTCCCATGGGTAAAATAGGTGAGGTTGTTGTCAGCGGCGAAACTATGATGAATCGCTATCTGCCTGATGATTTCATTCAGGAAACAGGCATATACACAGATGAAAACGGCAGAAACTGGGTCAGAACAGGTGATGTGGGCTTTATTGACAGAGACGGACACCTTATGTTCACCAGCCGTAAAAAAAGAATTATTATTATTGCGGGTTATAATATTTACCCTGCAACAATTGAGGAAAAAATTCTTGAGCTTGATTACATAAACGAGGTCTGTGCATGCCAGGGCTATGACGAAAATGAAAAGCCTTATGTAAAGCTTGTGGTTTCTCTTAAGGACCCCACAATGAATGAAGAAGAGGTCAAGGAGAAGCTGATGGCATACTGCAAGGAAAATGTGGAAGCCTATGCCTGCCCGAGAAAGATTTTCATAATGGATCTTCTGCCCAGAACAAAAATGGAAAAGATAGATTTCGTCAAGCTCTCCGATCCCGTTCCCCAGCCGAAAACAGTTTAATTGAAAAATTCGCTTAAATAAAACCGTTCTTAAGAGGTTACTGCTTCATAAGAACGGTTTTTGAATTAATGTGTCTGCAGCTGTCAAAAATCATAATCGCAGGAGTGGTTTTAATAATTAAAAAAGTAATAATTTTTTCTCTTTGCTATTGAGTAAGAGCTGTTTTTATTGTATAATAAAATATCTTATTGTGTCCGTTTATTTTGATTATCCGGGAGGAGAGTTAATATATGTTATTTTCACAGGATATAGGTATAGATTTAGGCACTGCCAACACCCTTGTTTTTGTTAAGGGTAAGGGCATTTTAATCCGCGAGCCTTCGGTTGTTGCAATAAATGTCAGCACAAAGCCCGCAAAGGTGGTTGCAGTGGGCAGTCAGGCAAAAGAAATGATTGGCAGAACTCCCGGCTCCATAACGGCTATGCGTCCGCTGACAGACGGTGTTATTGCCGATTTTGATATTACCTGCGAGATGCTCAAGAAGTTTATAGCTAAGGCTCTCGGCGGCTCGTACCTTGCCAAGGCCAGAGTAGTTATCTGCATTCCCTCAGGTGTTACAGAGGTTGAAAGAAGAAATGTTCACGATGTTGCCATTGAGGCAGGTGCAAAATATGTCAGCCTTATAGAGGAGCCTATGGCAGCGGCTATAGGTGCGGGCCTGCCCGTATCTCAGGCAATAGGCAGCATGATAGTTGATATCGGCGGCGGCACATCAGAGGTTGCAGTTATTTCCTTAGGTGATATTGTCTGCTCACGCTCTGTCAGAGCCGCAGGAGACAGCTTTGACAGTGCTATCAGTCAGTATATAAAGAAAAAGTATAATCTTCTGGTAGGTGAGAGAACCGCAGAGGACATCAAAATTAAAATCGGCTCCGCTATGGAATATGAGGGCGAGGGCAGAATGGAAATCAAGGGCAGAAACCTGGTTGACGGTTTGCCGAAGAATATAACAATCACAAGTGAGGAAATAAGAGAAGCTCTTTCAGACTGCGTCAATCAGATATTGGATGCAGTGAAATCCACACTTGAAAAGACTCCGCCGGAGCTTTCGGCTGATATTATGGAGCACGGCATAACTCTCACAGGCGGCGGCGCACTCCTCAGAGGCATAGATAAGCTTATCGCGTCCCAGACAGGCATGCCCGTGCATATTGCAGATAACCCCCTTGACTGTGTTGTTGACGGTACGGGCGTTTATCTCGAAAGTGATATTCTTGGTAATGTAGGTAAAAGATTTTAAAGGAAAGACAGTATAAAGGGGTGTAAAAATGCTTAATTTTTTAAAAAGCAGGAAATTTAAAACCTTTATGTTTGTAATATGCGCCCTGCTTGCAGGTGCTGTTATAGCTGTTGCTTCATCGGGGGCGGCTTCGCCGGTGACGAATGTGCTCGGCAGTATGCTCAGCCCCGTGCAGAAGCTTGTCAGCAGTGTTGCTGATAATGTGAAATGGCTCGGTGACAGCTTTGAAAGCTCAGGCAGCTATAAAAAAGAAATAGAGCGCCTTCAGCAGCAGATAGCCGAATATGAAAATCAGCTTGTTGACTATAATGAAATGAGACAGAAGCTTTCTTCTTATGAAACAATGTTGGGCGTTAAGGAAGAAAACCCTGATTTTGCTCTTGAAAGAGCAGGCATTATCGGCACAGACACTGCGGATATGTTCACATCTCTTATTATTGACAAAGGCTCAAATGATAATATAAGTGTCAATGACCCTGCCGTTTACGGCAATTATGTGGTGGGAATAGTAAAAAAGGTGCATCCCTCATACAGCGTTGTTGAGTCTATACTCAGCCCTGAGGTTAACATAAGTGCTCTTGACAGCAAAACCAGAGAAACAGCTTATGTTACCACCACTATTGATTATTCACTGAAGGGCCACTGTGTTTTTTCAGGTCTTGAAAGAACAACGGCTGTCTCACCCGGCGGAATTATTCTCACCTCGGGTATAGGCGGCACTTATCCCAAGGGACTTATTATAGGCACGGTAAACGAAGTGTGTGAAAGCGAATATGACCTTTCAAACTATGCGGTTATTGAGCCGGGTGTGGATATTAAGGAAATTGAAGATTTATTTATTATAACTGACTTTGAGGGTCAGGGAATTGAAGAAATAATAGAGTAAAAAGGAAGGTGAAAAGAGTGAAATTCGGTGATAATAAAAAGCTTTATATCAGACGCGCTCTTTTCGTTTTTCTCACGGTTTTAACTGCGGCATTTCAGCACACAGATATAGCCGTGCCTGATTTTTTCTCTGCCAAGGCTATGCTGCTTATTCCTCTTTGTGTGTGCATTGCCATGTTTGAAAGAAGCATGGGCGGTCTTGCCTTCGGTGTGCTGTGCGGTGCACTTTGGGATGCGGCAAGTGCGAGAGGTGACGGCTTTTTCAGCGTTGCACTGGCAATTGCAGGCTTTGCTTCCGGTGCCGCTATAACCTATCTTATGAGAAATAATATTTTTTCTGCTCTTATAATTTCAGGTGTCTTTTGTGTGGGCATCAATTCAGCATATTGGTTTGTTTTTATGCTTCTCAAGGGCTATGAGGGGGCTTTAGGAGTGCTGATGAGCTATTATCTTCCCGGTGCTCTTTACAGCGTGCTTTTCACATTTATCTACTATTATATTGTTCGTCTGATTGTGCAGGTGACAAGTGACGGCAAAAAGATAAAGTTGAATTAAAGAAAATATCTTATAATATAAAAATCGACAGAAAGGAGCTGCAGAATATGTCAGGTAAAACAGGTAAGAAAAGAAATATAATTGTTTTTGCTGTAATAGGTGTGCTGTTTTTCACTTTTCTCGTGCATCTGTTTAATTTGCAGGTGGTAGGTACAAATAGGAATAATGACTCTGCAGTTTCCGTTGTTACCGTTCCGGTGCCTGCAATAAGAGGTGAGATTTTAGACAGAAACGGCTATCCTCTTGTAACCAACAAGCAGGTAAATAAAATCATCTTCAACTATCTCGCTTTCCCGAAGGATTACACCGAAAGAAACGGGATAATTATTGAGCTTATCAGAATGTTTGACAAAAACAAGGTTGAATGGAACGATGAGCTGCCTATTAAGATAACCAAAAAAGGTACTCTTAAATTTGACAGTGAAAAAGAAAACGAGGTTTCATATCTCAAGAGTGAAGCCTTTCTTGACCTTAACTATTATGCAAGTGTTGAAAATTGCTTTGATGCCTTGAAAAGTAAATATAAGCTTGAAAGCTACAGCCTTAAGGATGCAAGAGATATAGCTTCGGTTTATTATTCAATGGTTAAAGACGGCTTTAACACGGGCAGAAATTATGAGTTTGCATGTGATGTTTCAAGTGAGCTTGTTTCTGCCGTTAAGGAAAGAAGCGATCATTTCCCCGGCGTTGATGTGCAGGTAACAAGTGAAAGAGAGTATTATGACGGCAAGTTAGCTCCGCATATTCTCGGCATTGTTGCCAATGTCAGTGAAGAGGAATATGAAGCAAAAAAAGAAGAAGGCTACACCATTAACGATGTTATAGGCAAAAGCGGCATAGAGCTTACAATGGAAAGCTATCTGCGCGGTACTAACGGTGAAAAGACCATAACCACAGATGCCGACGGCAACAAAACCGAGCAATACACATTAAAGCCCGTGCAGGGTGATACGGTTATTCTCACAATAAGGCGTGACCTGCAGCAGGTTGCCCAGGATGCTCTTGCAGAGGGCATAGCCAAGTTGCAGGACTCAACTAAAAGAAGCTACCGTCTTTCAGGCTCTGTTGTTGTTATGGATACAAACAGCAATGAGGTGCTCGCCATGGCATCATATCCCACCTATGACAACTCAACCTATCAGGATAATTATGATAAGCTTGTCAAGGACGAAAGAAAGCCCTTATGGAACAGAGCACTGCGCAGTACCTATACACCGGGTTCAACCATAAAGCCTGCAGTTGCAATGGCAGGTCTTGAGGAGGGCGTAATTTCAGGTGACACAGGCGTTGTCTGCACAGGTATCTATAAGCATTATCAGGACTATCAGCCGGGCTGTACCGATGTTCACGGCTATCAGAATGTTGTCAAGGCACTGTTTAATTCCTGTAATATCTTTTTCTATGAGACTTCAAGACTTTTAGGTATAGAAAAGCTCAACAACTATTTTGCAATGTTCGGTCTCGGTGAGCCTACAGGTATAGAGCTCAGTGAAAGCGAAGGCACTGTTGACAGCGTTGAGCACAGAGAGCAAAACGGTGTTATGTGGACCCCCGGTCTTACAATTCAGGCGGGCATCGGTCACGGTGACAACCAGTTTACACCTGTTCAGCTTTGTGCCTATGCTTCAACAATTGCCAACAAGGGCACACGCTATAAGACTCATGTTATAAAGAGCGTTAAAAGCGCAGACCTTTCCGAAACTGTTATGGAAACGGGAAGTCAGATTCTTTCAAAGGCAAGCTTTTCAGAAAAAAACTGGGATCTTGTTCACAGAGGTATGCTTCTTGTCGGTACCGAAAGCTATGCACGCTTTAATAATGTACCCTGCAAGGTTGCGGCTAAGACGGGTACCACAACAGTTGCGAAGCGAGTCGGCGGCAGCATGATAGAAACCTATAACGGATTTATCATAGCCTTTGCACCTTATGAAAAGCCTGAAATTGCAGTTTGCGTTGCGGTTGAGGGTGCAGGCAGCGGCGGCTCCACTGCTCCTATAGCTTCGGCAATTTTAGAGCATTATTTTGCAGAAAAGGACACTCAGGAAAATCTGCAAAGCGAGAGCAGTCTGCTCAAGTAAGAATAAAGAGGGGATTTTTATGGCACAAAAAATAGTTATAGCCTCCGGAAAGGGCGGCGTAGGCAAGACCTCTGTTTGTGTGGGCCTCGGCAAGGCTCTTACGGCAATAGGTAAAAGAGTGCTTTTAATAGACTGTGACTGTCTGAGGAGTCTCGACCTTCTCACGGGAGTGACGGAAAAAATGGTTTATAATTTCGGAGATGTTATTTTCGGCAGATGTGATGCTGAGCAGGCTGTATATGAAAACGAGGGTCTGGGTGTTATCACCTGCCCTGAGAGCTATGACAATATCAGTGATTATTCTATGACATGGCTTATCAGAAAGTATGAGCAGAATTACGATTACATTCTGCTTGATGCACCTGCAGGCATTGACCGTGGCCTTCACCTTGCAGTGACCGTTGCAGACAGAGCAATTGTTGTGTCAACACCTGACCTTGTTTGTGTCAGAAGTGCCTGCACAGCCGGCAGAGAGATAGAGAAGCAGGGCGTTGATAACATAAGGCTTATTATAAACAGAGTTTCAAAAAAGGATATTATCAAAGGCCGACTTCTTAACTTTGATTCGGTTATTGATTCGGTGCAGATTCAGCTTATAGGCATTGTGCCCGAGGACCCGAAAATCAGACTCGGCTCAATGGGCAAAACCATTTATAAAAAGGGTCAGGTGTCATATAAGGCACTGACTAATATTGCCAAAAGAATAGACGGAAAAACGGCGGCATTGAAAGTATAATTAAAAAGTATAAAAAACGAATAAAAATACATTTTTTATGCTATTTTTTTCACTAAATCTATTGCATTGCGACATTTTTTTTGTTATTATATTATTGAATAACGACAGAAAGGTGGATGTGATTTTGAACATTGCACTTATTGCACACGACGCAAAAAAAGAGTTAATGACACAGTTTTGCATTGCATACTGCGGCACTCTCAGCAAGCATACCCTTTGCGCAACGGGTACAACAGGTAAGATAGTAAGCGAAGCAACAGGCCTTGAAATTACAAAGTTTCTTTGCGGCTATCAGGGCGGTGAAGAACAGATTTCTGCAAGAATTGCCTGCAATGAAATCGACTTACTTCTGCTTTTCAGAGACCCTATCACAGCAAGGAAGGATGAGCCTAACGAAGCAAATCTTCTCAGACTTTGCGATGTTCACAACATCCCTGTGGCAACCAATATTGCAACGGCTGAGGCTCTTATTCATGCCCTTGAAAGAGGCGACCTTGACTGGCGTGAAATTGTAAGAAACGGCTGATTTAATAAAGCAAAAGCGTTGACGGAAAAGAGTAACCTTTCCACCACACTACAGAGAAAAGCACCTTAGGCTGGAAGTGCTTGTGCAGGGGAGAAGTGAAGACATTCCCGAGCTGACCGCAAGGTCCGTTTGCCGCGTTAAGGCATCGAGCGGAACGCTTTATGCGTTCAATCGGGGTGGTACCGTGGAGCAAAGCTTCATCCCCAATGCGTGGCATTGTGGATGGAGCTTTTTTAATTATGAATTATGAATTATGAATTGCGGGGTAATCTGTCGAGTTGGAAAGATTTCCCCCGCAGAGGAAGCATCGACGCGTTTTTGATTTGCCTTCCCCTGAGAGGGGAAGGTGTCAGACCGAAGGTTTGACGGATGAGGTCAATCGCGACAGAAAAAAGAATGCCTGCCCGGCGAGGGCAACAGAAAATATGAGGAGGATGAATTATGGCAAAGTTAGAGCAAATTATTAACGAAAATTTCGAACAGTTGCTGAGAAGAATTGAAGACGGAATACAGGGCGGCAGTGTTTCTGCTTCACTTGAGGATGAAAGCGATTTCCGCAGCGGTGATGCCAGATGTAGTGTCCGTGTTTTTGAGCGCTACAGCTATGCGGGTAACAATCGTGTTAGTCTGAGTGTTACACTGTTTCAGAGTGGCGATGGCCCTATTCATCTTTCGGCTATTACCTCAGGCGGAAGCCAGGCAATGTTTTTCAAAATCAACACCTGGGGCGAGGAAGCGTTTCTTGATAAGCTTAGAGAGTTGTTATAATTTAGGAAAAAGTTGCATCTGCTCGGCTAAGGGAATTTTAAAAATAAGAAGCAGAGAAAGGAGTCGCTCTGATGGGATTAATTGATTTGTTTAAGAAAAAGAAGAACGAATTATCAGAACATGAAAAGCTTTGGAATAATCTTTGGAACTTATGGTCGGAGGGGTTGGTTGAGTCACCCTATGCAGAATTGATGACCTATCAAAGCGAAATCAATAACGGAGGGCACGGACAGTATTTTACCAATATTGAAAATACAGGCGATTTGCAAAATGAAATGTCTGCGTTAGAAACTATTCTCTCACCAAATCTAAATAATAACTTGCAAAAGGCTTATAAGGCATATTTGATTTTGGAAAAAAACGAAGGTGATGAAGAGTCTGAAAAAATAATAGAACAATGTGATGATGTGTTTTATAGAAATGAACAAGAGATCAATGGTATGTTAGAAGCTTTTGCTGAAAAAAACAATCTAGAAATTTAATGAAGATATAAAATATATTCTGCGGGTAGATACTACCCGTTATTCGGAAATCGGACGCAATTCCGAATTCCGAATTCATAAATCCGAATTTAATACATTGGAGGATAAATAATGGCTTTAGTTACAAAATCAATCAAGGGCACACAGGATACACTGCCCTCAGAGAGCTACAAGATTCAGTTCGTTGAGCAGTCAGTTCTCGAAATTGCAAAAAATTACGGCTACAAAGAGATAAGAGTTC
The DNA here is from genome assembly GCA_017396515.1 of Clostridia bacterium. Classification (GTDB taxonomy): domain Bacteria; phylum Bacillota; class Clostridia; order Oscillospirales; family Acutalibacteraceae; genus UBA6857. The sequence continues at coordinate 27,180 of JAFQLV010000006.1, forward strand.
CCGTCTTTGAACACACGGAGCTTTTCCAAAGAGGCGTAGGCGACACAACAGATGTTGTGCAGAAGGAAATGTACACCTTTGAGGATAAGGGCGGCCGTTCAATTACACTTCGCCCCGAGGGCACCGCAGGTGTGGTACGCTCATATATCGAGCACGGACTTTTCAACGAGGCTCAGCCTCAGAAGGTCTGCTATCTCATTTCCTGCTATCGCTATGAAAAGCCTCAGGCAGGCAGACTCAGAGAGTTCCATCAGTTCGGCTGTGAGTGCTTCGGTACCGCTTCACCTGCTGCAGACGCTGAGCTTATCTCCCTTGTGAATGACATCTTCGCATTCCTTGATGTAAAGAATCTCAAAATTCAGATTAACTCCATCGGCTGTCCCGAATGCAGAAAGAATTATCACAAGGCTCTTCAGGAATATTTCGAGAGCAAGAAAGACGAGCTTTGCGGCACCTGCCTTGGCAGACTTGAGAGAAATCCCATGAGAATCCTTGATTGCAAGAGCCCCGTATGCTCAGAAATTGCAAAGGATGCTCCCAAGGTAACAGATTATCTCTGTGACGAGTGTCACGACCACTTCCAAAAGGTTCAGCAGTATCTTGATGCTATGAATATTCCCTATGAGGTCAACCCCTCAATAGTAAGAGGTCTTGACTATTACACCAAGACAGTCTTCGAGTTTGTTTCAACCGAAATCGGTGCTCAGGGTACCGTTTGCGGCGGCGGAAGATATGACGGTCTTGTTGAAGAAATAGGCGGTAACCACACACCTGCACTGGGCTTTGCAATGGGCATGGAAAGGCTGCTTCTCCTTATGCAGGCTCAGGGTATCGAATTCCCGCCTGAGGCAAAGTGCGATCTTTATATCGCTTCAATGGGTGAGAACGCAACTCTCAAGGCTTCACAGATTGCTTCTGATGTCAGAGGCAACGGTATGCACGCACAGTTTGATATTGTGGGCAGAAGCGTTAAGGCACAGATGAAGTATGCCAACAAAATCGGTGCAGCTTATACTGTTGTGCTCGGTGACAGTGAAATCGAAGCAGGTGTAGCTAAGGTCAAGAATATGGCAGACGGCAGCGAAACCGAAATGAAAATTGACGATATTGCAGAAGAAATTATGAGACTTTCAATCAACGATTCTCTTAAAGGCTTTGAGGTTGAAGGGCTTGATATATCAACACTTATGTAAGAAAGAAGGCATATTATTATGGATTTTATGACAGGACTTAAAAGAACAGATTACTGCGGTACCTTCACTGCAAAGGACTGCGGCAGAGAGGTTGTAGTTGCAGGCTGGGTGCAAAGACAAAGAGACCTTGGTGCTCTTATCTTCGTTGACCTTCGTGACAGAACAGGCATAGTTCAGCTTGCCTTTGACGACACAACGGAAAAGGAAATTTTCGACAAGGCATTTACCGTCAGAAGTGAATATGTGCTCATGGCTAAGGGTACCGTAAGAGAGAGAAGCTCAAAGAATATGGATATCCCCACAGGCGAGGTTGAAATTTTTGTAACTGACCTTCGTGTGCTCGGCAAGAGTGAAACACCTCCCTTTGAGATTGTGGAAAATTGCCAGACATCAGAGCTGACAAGACTCAAATACCGCTATCTTGACCTTCGTCGCCCCGATTTGCAGAAGAATATTCTTATGCGTCACAGAATCACAAAGATAATCCGTGACTATTTTGACGATAACGGCTTTATCGAAATTGAAACTCCCATTCTCGTTAAGTCAACTCCCGAAGGTGCCCGTGACTTCCTCGTACCCTCAAGAATTCATAAAGGCTCATTCTACGCTCTGCCTCAGTCTCATCAGCTTTATAAGCAGCTTTCAATGGTTGCAGGCTTTGACAGATATATGCAGATTGCACGCTGCTTCCGTGACGAAGACCTGCGTGCAGACCGTCAGCCCGAATTTACACAGATTGATATTGAGATGAGCTTCATTGAAATGGAAGACATTCTCGGCCTTATCGAAGGCTTTATGAAGAGAGTTTTCAAAGAGGCTCTCGGTGTGGATATTGAAACACCTCTTCCCAGACTCACCTATAAAGAGGCTATGGAGCGTTACGGCTCAGACAAGCCCGACACAAGATATGCTATGGAAATCACAGACCTGAGCGAAGAAGTAAAGGGCTGCGGCTTCGGTGTATTCACAGGTGCTATTGAAAACGGCGGCAGAGTGTCTGCAATTACAGCTAAAAACGCTTTCGGTACCCTGACGAGAAAGGAAGTTGACAAGCTTACGGAATTTGTAAGAGGTATCGGCGCAAAGGGCCTTGCCTGGGCAAGAATAGGCGAAGACGGCACAGTTGCTTCCTCCTTTGCCAAGTTTATGACAGAGGACGAAATGAAGGCAATTATGGAAAAGTGCGGTGCCGAAAACGGCGACGTTATCCTTATTGTTGCAGATAAGACCAACACAGTTCTCAGCGTGCTCGGTGCTCTCAGACAGACTGTAGCCAAGAAGCTTGATATCATTCCTCAGGATAAATATAACCTTCTCTGGGTTGTTGAATTCCCCTTCTTCGATTGGGATGAAGAGCTCGGTCAGTTTGTTGCAATGCACCATCCGTTCACAGCTCCTCTTGAGGAATGTCTGGAATATCTTGAAACAGACAAGGCTAAGGTCAGAGCCAATGCTTATGACCTTGTGCTTAACGGCATTGAGCTTGCAAGCGGTTCAATCAGAATCACTAACCCGGACCTGCAGAAGAGAATTTTCAATCTTCTCGGTCTCAGCGATGAAGAAGCTCACGAGAAGTTCGGCTTCCTTACAGATGCCTTCAGATTCGGTGCACCTCCTCACGGCGGTATAGGTCTTGGTCTTGACAGACTTATTATGCAGATGCTTCGCCTTGAAACACTGCGTGATTGCATCGCATTCCCCAAGGTGCAGAATGCAAGCGAGCCTATGACAGAGTGCCCCGCACTTGTTGATAACGACCAGCTTGAGCTGCTCGGCATCGGTGTTGTGGCTAAAGATGAATAATTTCTTTTCATAAATTTTTGTTTTCGGAAAGGGCATCCGTGAAAACGGGTGTTCTTTCTTTTTTTGCTTTTTTATTAAAAAGCTATTGACAGGAAACTGTATTATATGTATAATACAGTTGTAAACCGTATTAGTCGACTAATACACTTTTGAGAAAGGCGGTGTTATTTTGATCAGCTTTGATAATTTTATTATGGAAGACTCTTCACCTATTTATCTGCAGATTTTGCTTTATATCAAAAGGGAAATTATAGCAGGCACTGTCAAGGACGGCGACGAGTTACCCTCAAGAAGAATGCTTTCGGCACTTCTCGGGGTTAACCCTAACACTGTGCAGAAATCATATAAAATGCTTGAGGATGAAGCTCTTATTATCTCTCACAGCGGGGCAAAGAGCAATGTTTCTCTCGACGAAGAAAAGAAGAAAAAAATCAGGCAGGAAGTGCTTCATGCCGATGCCGAAACTGCAGTGCGTACCTTAAAGCAAATGGGCGTGACAAAGGAAGAAGCCTTCGCACTTATCAGCGAATATTGGGATTGAGGTGATTAAATTGAAGAAATATTTATCGGTTTTTATGATTTATGTCAGAAGCAGCTTTTATAAATTTGTTTTGCTGCTGACAGCTATGGCGGCAGTGCAGACAGCTTTGTTTCTGAGAATGCCGGAAAAAATACATAAGCACACAAATATGACACACAAGTTTATGGGTGTGGAGGAAACCTTGCAGGGAAGCGGCTTATTCATTGTTTTCGGTGTGGCCTTTGTGCTGTTGACGGTAATTCTCTGCTATGCAGGCTGTGAGCTTTCAGGCAAGCAGGGCTACACCCTGAGAAGGCTGCGAATAAAGGAAAACAAGGTTTTTTTAATGCAGTTTTCTGCCAACACAATGTTTTACGCTATGTTCTGGTTTTGTGAAATTGTCATAATCAGATTTCTTATGCAACTTTATTTAAAAGATGTGCCTGAGGAAATTTACACAAATCAGATGCTTATGCTGTCTTTTTACCGCAACGACTTTTTAGGTGCACTTTTACCTCTTAGTGACACGGTTAATCTTGTGAGAAATATTATATGGATATTTGCAATGGGGGCTTCCTCAGCACTTTTCCCTTATTTGCAAAGACGGGGTAAAATAGCCTTTTCACTGCTTATAATGACTGCAATTGTTCTTGTGGGCTTTGCCGCAGGTGACAGTGCGGGCACAAAGGCTTTGCCTGCAGTGTGGGCGGTGCTTATAATAATTTCGTCACTGTGGCGGACTATGAGAGGTGATTATGATGAAAAAGAAGCTTGAAAAATACTATCCTCTCGGCTATGATTTCAGACCGGAAATAATACTCACTGCCCTGATGTGCATATTCATATCGGCCTGGGTTTTCCTTATGTTCCGTGCAGGTCTGAATTTGGGCCTCGAGCCGGTGACCCAAGAATATGCAGACGGTGTGAGAATAATTGAGGAAACTGCAGTTAATAAGGTACCCACCTTTGTCAGCTTACTTGGTGCGTTTGAGATGTTTGCTCTTGTTTTCATATTTGCCGCATTGACGGCAATTTACAGATATTTTTATCACTATCAGCACTCTAAAAGCATTTATCTTATGAAAAGGCTGCCGAGAAGAAGTGAGCTTTATAAACGCTGTCTTTCCGGCTCTGCTCTGATATCTCTCATATGTCTTGCAGTTATGACAGGGCTTATGGCAGTGTGTTTTATAGAATATGTGAGCATAGTACCGGAAGAATTTGTAAGAATATTTTAAGGAGGATAATAATTATGCTTGAAATAAAAAATGTAAGTAAAAGCTACGGCACAAAGCAGGCACTCTCAGATGTTAGTGTCAGCTTTCCGAGAGGCGAAATAGTGGGACTTTTCGGCGAAAACGGTGCAGGCAAAACCACACTTTTAAAATCAATACTCAGGCTCATAAAATTTCAGGGCAGCATAACTCTTGACGGTGAAGAAATAAGCTGTAACAATATCGAAAAGCTCTCATTTGCAACGGCAGAGCATTCCTTTATACCGAATCTTACACCTTCGGCACACAGAGATTTTTATAAGGAGCATTTTCCTTCGTTTTCGGACAAACGCTTCAATTCGCTTATGGAGTTTTTCTCACTGCCCGATAACAAGCCTCTGAGAAGCTTTTCTCTCGGACAGAAAAATCAGTTTGAGGTTATTATGGCTCTGTCTCAGGGCGCAGACTACATTCTCATTGACGAAGCCTTTGCGGGCAACGATATTTTTAACCGCGAAGATTTCTACAAGGTGCTTCTCGGCATACTCCGTGAAAACGAGACAGTTATTCTTTCAACTCACCTCATTGAGGAGGTTTCCGATTTCATCGGCAGGGCGGTGCTTATCCGCAGCGGTGAAATCATCGGTGATGTGACCACTCTCGAGCTTATGGAAAAGGGGGATAATCTTGTTTCCTATGTCAAGAGGGCATATAACTACAGAGCCGACAGAGTAAGCAAGGCTTTGGGTGAGCTTTCGGAAGGGGAGTGATAAACATGAAAAAAGCTCTTATAATATTTCTTGCACTTGCCGTACTGCTCACATCGGGTGCAGTGTGGACATTTGCCGATGCCTATAAAGAGCAGGATAATGTTATTTTCACCGAAGAAACAGTTTACGGTGACATAAAATATGCAAATGACATTCAGGTGACAAGAAACATATATTTAGGTGATGCCCGGTGGAAAAGTGTCTGCAGCATAAATGAGGGAAAGGTTGTGACCGAGACAGCTTTTACCTATTATGATTTCGGAAGAAGCTATGAGGGCGGACCCAATTATGACAGCATATGGCTTTCAACAGTTGGTTATCCTGATTTCAGTGGTTCTGTCAAAAATGATAAGGAGCTGACCGCAGAAAGGAAAAGGCTTCAGGACGACTTTGATGAATTGACAAAGGACAGTCTCGACAATCCCGTAACGGTAACCTTCAGGCTCGGTGATTATTATGAATTTTATCCTATTGGTCTGTCGATATGGCTGCCTGAAAAGACCAATATTTACGGCGAAGCCGATTATGAAGCTGAGAATGATATTGTTAAGCAGTTCAGGGTTTTCTTTAAAATTCCCGTACCCGACAGTGAGTTTACTACAGTCAAGGCATCGGTTAGCTACGGTGCCGGCGGAAGAATAGAAACTGTTACGGAAAAAACACACAACTATTTTTTCAACACACGTTCCGTTGTGTGCGACAGTGCGGCATATTTTACATTTGATAATAAATTCCCCGACAGCGATGAAAAGGTAGATACGAGCCTTATCCCCGGCGGCTACGGCATTTACCGCCTGCCTTATGATAAAAGCAGTGATGAGGATTTGTTAAACAATACGGTCAACACAAAGGTTCATGCAGATAAGCTTGAAATGGTTTATCCTCTGAGTGAGGACACCCATGTTTTTGAAATGATGGCAAGCTTTGATAAAAAGCATATTTACCTTCTCACAAAGCAGGACGGAAAATATTACTTCACTGTTGTGGATGAAATGACCATGACAGATCTGCAGAGGTTTGAGCTTGATATGAATGAAGGGTCACCTTACTTTCATTCGGCACACGACGGCTATGTTGTTATCACCCGTAACAGCGAGCAGGAAGGCATCAACATTCTTCTATATGAAGAAAAAGAGGGCTTATATGAAAAGAAGGCTGATATATGTACTGACTACACTATTTTTGACTCGGATATATATTGGGACGGAGAAAGGCTTGCCGCAGTGAAAAAATACGATGCGGTGAGGGAAAACACGGATTTGTGGGGCCACTACGAGCTTAGCTATGACTGCGGCTTTACACTGACGGTTTTTGACAGTGAAAAGACCCTCTACCGAGGCAACTTTGCAAGCAGCCTTGATGCAGGTGCCGAAGCTAACGGCAGCAGCCTTTATTTTTGCAGCGGTCAATTTGATGACGGGGAAGACCTGCTTGTGGCAATAAAATAAACACTGAGCAAAGAGATGTCGTTTTGCGGCATCTCTTTTTGTGAAATCAAAGAGAATTAAAGATTAAAAATTTGAAAAATATTGCCTTTTCGGTTGACATATCTTTTAGAAAGTTGTAAGATATAGTATGTATAATTACGAAACTATGTCTTGATATAAATAATACGGAAAAGGAGTAACCAAAATGAAAAAACTTCTTGTTTTTCTTCTGACACTCACTATGCTTTTAGCAGTGTCGGTTTGCCCCGCCTTCGCGTCGGAAGGTCAGATTTCATATTTCGGCACTATTTCTGTCAACCCCGGTAATGTGCGTGCCGAAAACCCCGTGTATAACTATGCGTGGCTTGACAATATGATTATCAGAGATGACCCTATGGCGGCTCTGCAGGCAAAGATTACTCCCAAGCCCGATTATCCCTACAGCCATACATACGATGAGTTTATCGAGGAATCAAAGAACTACTCAATGCTCCTTACAATCGATGAAAACACCGTTGCGGCAGGGTACGATGAAATAGTAAACGCAATGTATTATGTTGTTGTTGCCATGGGCATGACAACAGAGCTGGATATTATGTGCGAATATCTTACAGAGCAGGGCATCCGTCTGCCGGCAAACTCAGCGGCTTCAAAGGCTGAAATCGCTGTTGTTTATGCGGCTATTAAGTACGATGCAGTTTACGCTCTTTACGGCAAGCATGTAACCTTCACAAAGGGAACAAGCCTTGACGGTGCCGTTGTTACAATTATGTCGGCTCTCACCGGCACGGTGGTGCCTTCGGGTGTTGATTCTCTCACAGGCTACGGCATACATTGCACAAAGACCTATGTTACAGCCTTCAGCGACCTGCCCATAAGCTCAGACCCTTCCACTGAGGAAATTTTCTATTGGGCTAAGGTTATTTCGGCCGCTTCAAATGACTATCAGGTACCCGTTGAGGTTTACGAGCTTACAACGCCGGCACAGAAGCAGTATGTTGACTATGCTTATTACGCATCAATTCTCACAACTGTTTATGATGTGCAGATAAACCCGGTTAAGCTTGTTGTGGCTATGCAGAGCAGTGACAGCCTTGCACTTCAGAAGCTCATTCTTTACTCTATGCTTGACGAGTCAGGTGTTGATTATGCTATGGATATGAGCTGCCAGAAGCTTTTTGATATGGCATGCCAAAACGGTTGGTTTGCTCTTGAAAATGAGTTTTACACCGATATTATGAAATATGAAATTGAGGTAGCTCAGGAATGCACAAAGATATGGTTCACTCCCTTCCCCCTTGCAGGTGTGCTCAGCGGCAGCAGCGAAGAATATCTTTCACTCAGGCTTGCAGGCAGCAGCGTGGCACCCTCCTCAACAACAGGTGTTACCCTTGACCCCTCAAAGTCTCAGGAGATTGTTTATCTCGAGTGTAATTACAACTCACCTGAAAGAAATGACAGTGCAGTTTACGAGTTCGTTATAAAGAAAAATGCTGCTCTCAACGGCGAAAACAATTCAAGCTCAGAAAACGATATGATTGCAAGCGTTGAGCAGTATGTAAATTCAATTGTTCCCTCAGAAAATGAGGCGGCAGGTGCAGTAATTGACGGAGTGTTCCAGAGCGTTGACTCAGCACTTCAGAATAACACCACAGCTCAGGTAGGTGAGGGCATACTCACAACCTATGCCGATACTCAGAATACACCCACCTACGGCTCAAGCGAGGGCCTTGCAGGCAGCGGTGACAGATTTGATTTTGACTATCTTGAAGAGCTTATAGACGGTGTTTATGCAACCGATGCAGACGGCAACATTGTTACCTCACCCACATTCACTTACGGTGAGCAGACCACAGAGCAGACCTTTATCGACAAGACGGTTGAAACGGTAAAGGAAAATCCCGAAATTGTGGTGGCACCCACAGGCGTTATTGCAGTTGGTGCGTTTATGGGTTACCTTATGAGCAAGAAGCACCGTGACAGCGAGGCTTATCTTGAGGAAACCGAAGACAGCAAGACAGAGGAATAAATATCCGAGACTCCCTCATGTGAAAAACAGAGGGAGTTTTTTCTATTATTGACAAGATATTTTTCCGGTGAGGTAAAATTTTATACATTTTATAATAAAAAATAATATACTTTATTGCATTTTTGCTTGACATATTGAGTGTTTTGTTTTAAAATATACAAGATAGTGTTGTTTGTGGCACTGTCGTTCGGGTAATAATACTGTAATTCTTTTGATGACGATTCGGAATGGATTTATTTAATCGCAGCGGGAGCTGTGTTACATTAGATTGACCCAACTTAGAATTATAAAAAAGAAGGAGGTGCTGCTACTTGGATTGGATAATTACAATAATCGTCGCTGTTGTTGCTGCCGTAATTTTTGCGGTAATAGGTTTTGTTGCAGGCTCAGCTCACAGAAAAAAGACTGCTGAAGCTCTTATAGGTTCTGCAAATGAAGAGGCAACCCGCATAGTTAATCAGGCTGTTAATGAGGCAGAAACAAAAAAGCGTGAAGCTGTACTTGAAGCTAAAGATGAAATTCATAGATTAAGAACAGAAACCGAGCGTGAGCTTCGTGACAGAAGAAACGAAGTTCAGAGACAGGAAAAGAGAATAATTCAGAAAGAAGAATCTCTCGATAAAAAAGTTGAAGCTCTTGAGAAAAAAGAAGAAACTCTTGATCAGAAGATAAAACAGGCTGATATCCAACTTTCCGAGGCAGAAAGCATCAAAAGAAGCCAGTGTGAAATGCTTGAAAAAATAGCAGGCTATACAAAAGAGCAGGCAAAGGTGGATTTACTTAATTCACTTGAAGAAACTCTTAAAAGAGAAAAAGCAGTTAAAATTATGGAGTATGAGCAGGAAATTCGCGACGAAAGCGAAAATCTTGCAAGAGAGATCATCACAACAGCTATTCAGCGCTGCGCCGCAGACCACACATCTGAGGTGACTGTAAGTGCTGTTGCATTGCCCAACGATGAAATGAAGGGACGCATTATCGGTCGTGAAGGCCGTAACATCAGAGCCCTTGAAACCATTACAGGTGTTGACCTTATTATTGACGATACACCTGAGGCAATTACTCTTTCATGCTTTGACCCTGTCAGAAGAGAGGTTGCAAGACTCACTCTTGAAAAGCTCATTGCCGACGGTCGTATTCATCCCGCACTCATTGAAAAAATTCATGAGAAGGCTAAGAGAGAGGTTGACCAGACAATCAAGCAGGCAGGTGAAAGAGCTGTTATTGATGCAGGTGTAAACGGTGTGCACAATGAGCTTGTTAAGCTTATCGGCCGCCTTAAATACCGCACCAGCTACGGCCAGAACATTCTTACACACTCACTTGAGGTTTCATACATTGCAGGTCTTATGGCTGCAGAGCTGGGTGTTGATGTAAAGCTTGCAAGACGCGCAGGTCTTCTTCACGATATCGGTAAGGCTGTTGACCGTCAGCAGGAAGGCTCACACATTGAGCTTGGTGTAGAATACGCTAAGAAGTATAAGGAAAACGATATTGTTCTCAACGCTATTGAAGCTCACCACGGTGATGTTGAGCCCAAGAGCATAATTGCCTGCCTCGTTCAGGCTGCCGATGCAATTTCGGCTGCAAGACCCGGTGCAAGAAGAGAAAATCTCGAAAATTATATTAAGCGTCTCAAGACTCTCGAAGAGCTTTCAGAGTCCTTTAAGGGTGTTGAAAAGGCATATGCCATTCAGGCAGGCCGTGAGGTCCGCATTATTGTTAACCCTGAGGCAATCGGTGACGATGAGATGGCACTTGTTGCACGCAACATCGTTGAAAAGATTGAGCAGGAGCTTGAGTATCCCGGTCAGATTAAGGTTAACCTTATCCGTGAAACAAGAGCAACAGATTTTGCAAAGTAATTTAAAAAGAGTTGTGTCCGAGGATGCAGCTCTTTTTTTGAGGGATAGTTATGATAATATTTGAAGACAGTGAAATAGTTGTCTGCATAAAGCCTAAGGGTCTTCTCTCACAAGAGGGCACACCGGGTACGCAAAGTATGGTTGCGGTGCTCGGGGAAAAATGCGGCTGCCGGGTATATCCTGTGCACAGACTTGATAAGGATGTAAGCGGTGTAATGGTCTATGCAAAGACCAAGGAAGCGGCAGGGGTACTCTCAAAGCAGGTTGCCGACAGAAAAATGACAAAAAGCTATCTTGCTGTGACTGATAAAAGCGACATTGCCCCTGAGGGAACTATGGAGGACCTGCTGTTTTTTGATAAGCAAAGGAACAAGTCCTTTATAGCAAAAAGTGAAAGACGGGGAGTAAAAAAAGCGGTTCTTCATTATCGCCTGATAAAAACCGTGGGAGACAAGTCTCTTTATGGCATTAAGCTGGAAACGGGTAGAACTCATCAGATAAGGGTACAGTTTGCATCAAGAAAAATGCCCCTTTACGGTGACAGAAAGTACGGCAATAAAGAAAAAGGGGATATAGGCTTATTTTCATCCTCTCTTGCCTTCAGGCACCCGAAAACAATGGAGGACCTGCTTTTCACCGCAAAGCCTAAGGGCGGCATATTTGACATATTTAAGGAATAGTAAAAATGAGTATCTGTGAAAAAATCGCAGATACTCATTCAGCTTTATATCAGGGTTCGGATTATTGAGTTATCAATCGGCAAAGGCCTTCTGCACCGCATAATATGATGGCTTGGGATTACCCTCGCCGTCAACGAGTCCCCATTTGGTTTCCACGGGGCAATCTGCCTGGCCGCATACATAGCAGTCACTGCTGTCGTCCCACATATAGATGAAAGCACCTATCACATAGTCAAGCTTTCTGATCTTGGGAATGATGTATGAGAAGAAATCAGCCTGACCTTCGGGGGTGTGGGGTAAGCCGTAAAGACCGAAGCCTTCTTCAAGCTCTCTGTAAAGGTGGTTTGAAAATTCGCCGTCAAACATAAGGTTGGCTCTGTATTCGGGAGTTTCATCAGCGTATTTGTCAAATTCATTTGCCAAATCGGGGGGCAGGGCCTTGATGAAGTTATCAATATCTGCTCTTGCCTCATCTTCACTTGAATAGCCGTAGCTTTCAAGAATAGCCTTCTTTTCTGCGGCGGTCTTAGGCTCACCAAGGCCGATATAGCCAAACTCGCAAAGTATAACAGGCTTGCGGGTTACCTTTCTGACATAGTTGAGAATGACAATGTATTCGTCAGGGTTTTTAAGCAGATTTTCAAAGCAGCCCAGATAAAGGTCAACACCCACATAGTCGCAATACTTGTGGTACTGCTTCATTTCAATAGGCATGGTTGCAATTGAAAGTGCGGCAAGGTTATAGCCGATAAGAATATCGCCTATTATGGGGTACATAGCTTCAAGCTGCATGCCGATAAAGTCATAAGCTTCATCCATTGTAAGAGGATATGTAAAACGGTCTATACCCATTTCGTTTGTTATCTGGAAAGCACCCACTATACCTCTGAGATCCTCAACATAGAAGCGGGCTATATCCTGAATAGCTTCACGGTTGGCAGGGTCTCTCGGGTCAAGACCGTAATCAATGAAATCCTCAGGGTAGGGTGTAATAGCAAAAATTCTTATGCCGTTGTCAGCATATGCCTTTACATACTCCTTCCAGCTGATGTAGCTTTGTGAAAGGCTGCCGTCTTTATCATAGGGGAAGGGAATATCATCTCTGAACCAACCGATGTTTGCCTCTTTGATTAGATCATACTGCGGTTCAGCATGGCACACGCCTTTAAGAAAGCCGTCGGTTTTTTCAAGGGCAATTTCAACCTCGTTGTTGCACGGACCTGTTATATCCGTCAGCAGGAAGCTGAGAACAGGGGTGAGTACAGCAAGAAGAAAGCCTAAAATTTTTGCAAGAATAGGTGGGAAGGACATATAAATTTCTCCTTTATAAAAATATATTGTAAGAATATAATAACACTGTGAATAGTCTATTTCAAGCATTTTTCTTAGTGATAATAATTTGGTAATAATTTTTGTGAATTATGTAGCCTCAGGATAGATGTATTTGTTTAAAAGCACAAAAGAAAGCCGGAAACTGTGAAGCTTCCGGCATCGCATTATGAATTATAATTATGCGTTTTCTCTTGATTTTTTGAAACAGTCGTTACATAAAACATCTCTGCCTTCAGTGGGTTTGAAGGGAACAACAGCTTCGCCGCCGCAATTAGCGCAGGTAGCAGTGTAAGTTTCACGTGCAGGTCTTGCAGCGTTCTTGCGTGCGTTACGGCACTCTCTGCAACGCTGAGGCTCGTTCTGGAAGCCCTTTTCAGCATAGAATTCCTGCTCGCCGGCTGTGAAAATAAAGTCAGCTCCGCATTCCTTACATTTGAGTGTTTTGTCTTCGTACATGGTTTTTTACCTCTCTTGATTTTTATTGCCCCTGTCGGAATTGCACCGGCCCTTTGTAATCAACGCTCTACTTTAAGCTATCGGGCATATTATAAACTGAGAGCTTTTCTCAGCTTTTTTCTTGCTCTTTGCAGTGTGCCGTCAACGGCTTTGACTGTGACGGACAGCTTTTCTGCAATTTCTTCATAGGTCATACCTGTGAGATAAAGGCTGAATACCTTTTTCTCCTGAGGTGAAAGCTTTTCGGCAGCACAGAGGATATCGTCGATGTTTTTCTCTGAAATGAGCTGTGCTTCAGGTGTAAGGTGGCTTAAAAGGCTTTGTGCCTGCTCCTCATAAGAAACCGTAAGCTCCGGGGGAATATTGCCCTTTGCGGCAGCCTTTCTGAGTACACTCAGCATACGGTTCTTAATGCAGACATAGGCGAAGGTTGAAAATTTAGTCTGTCTGCTTTCGTCATAAGAGCACACTGCAGACAGAAAACCGAGCATTCCTTCCTGAACATAATCGGAGGCTTCTTCCGAGGGAATGCACAGCGATTTTGCAATGAGCCTTGCCACGGTCATATATCTGTCAGTGAGTGCTTCAAGAGCCTGCCGGCAGCCCTCTTTATTAAGCTGCAGAAGCTGTTCATCACTCAAAGTCAAATAATCTGCCATTTAAGTATCCTTCCGATGGAAAATTATACTGCTACAGTATAATGAATATTATATAACAAAAGTTTTCGACTGTCAATTGAGTTTTTATACAAAATGACGAAGCTGTTTTTGGTGTAAATTACAAATGAAATCGCCTTCAGGGCTGAGGGAAAGCGGGCAAAAAATATATTTTTATTAAAAATAAACAAAAAAACATGTAAAAAATATATTTTTATTGCTTTTTTGTTCTTTGTAATGTATAATTTAGATATTACATAATGAAAGGACGAGAATATGAAAAAGTTTTTCCTTTTTGATAACACGGAAACTGAAACAAAAGTATCCAATACCCGTTTGCTTTCCTATGCGGCAGGTCTTACAGGTCAGAATATGACCTATAATTTTGTTTCAAACAGACTTTTCGTTTATCTTAACACAATTCTGAAGATCCCTTCGGAGAAGACGGGCATAATCACCGGTGTCAGCACCTTGTGGGATGCAATCAACGACCCTCTTATAGGCGGACTTATTGACCGCAGAAAGCATAAGCCGGGGCAGAAAATGCGTCCCTTCCTTTTGTGGACACCTATAATTATAGGTATACTTGTTTTCCTGATGTTTGTTGATTTCGGCTTTAAGGAAAGTCAGACAATTGCATTTGTTCTTATTTTATACATTCTTTTTGATGTGGTCTATTCCTTGCAGGATATTTCTATCTGGGGCATTGCGGCTATGTCCAGCCCGGATTCCACGGAACGCGGGCGAGTCATTCAGTGGATTTCAATTGCTGCAGGTCTGGGCGGCACCCTTGGCGGACTTTTCCCCACCTTTAAGGATATGTTTGTCAAAAATGAAATTATGACGGAAAAGAGTACTTATGTTTTCGGTGCTATGATATTCGGCCTTGGCGGTATGCTCATTGCAATGCTTGCCTACAGAATGAAGGAAAAGGTTGAGCCTGCTGTCGATGAAAAGAAAAGCAGTATTCTCGGTGACATATGGGACCTCAGACACAACAAGACTCTTATTATCGTCTGCCTTGCAAGAACAGTGCAGAGCATCTCCATTGCTCTTCCCTGGGAATATTTCTTTGAAACACAGGGCCTTGCCTACAATGTTTTCGGTGCCGAAATTTCCGGCGGTACAGCACAGGTGGTTTACGGCTTTATCATGGGCATACCCGGTGCTATAGCAATGTTCTTCGCAATTAAGCTCATCAAGAGACTCGGCGGCAACAAGAATCTGCTTGTTTTCTCAGAGGCAATTACAATTGTTGCCCGTGTTCTTGCATTCTTTGTTGGTGCAAACGACCGTTTCCTCAATATCGGTGCTCTTGGCATAGTTATGCTTCTTCTCGGTACTGCACAGGTATTCACCAATATGAAGGATATTGCTCACCGTTCACTTCTCACTAACTCAATCGATGAAGTGGAGCTTGAAACAGGCAAGCGTACCGAAGGCATTGTTTTCTCAATGCAGAACTTCGTTTCAAAGCTCACAGGTGCTATTCCAAAGTTTATTCAGGGCTATGTGCTTAAATTCCTCGGCTTTGACCCCAACATCAAGCATGCAGCAAATCAGACAGTTATCAATGCTCAGGTTGCTCCGAGATTCCTCAAGTACCGTTGGCATCAGTTTATTCTCGGCCCCGCAATCGGCAGTGCGCTTTATCTTATAGTTATTCTCTTCCTCAAGGACGATCAGACTCATATTGCTGAGGTTGAAAGACAGCTCAGAGCAAAGAGAGAGGCAGCAGCACTTGAATCAGAAAAGGTGGAAGCATAATGAAAATTCTTTGCGTAATAGATATGCAGAATGATTTTATTGACGGTGCTCTCGGTACCAATGAGGCTGTGGCGATAACCGACAATGTGGCAAAGAAAATCGAGCTTTACCGCAAAAACGGTGACAGGGTAATTTTCACAAGAGACACCCACTATGATAATTATATGCAGACTCAGGAGGGCAGAAACCTGCCCGTACCCCACTGTATAAAGGACACTGACGGTTGGCAGATAAGTAGCAAGCTTGCTGTGGGTGACAGCCTTATTATCGATAAGCCAACCTTCGGCAGCGTGCAGCTGAGTGAATATATTGCCGGGCTTGAAGGTGTGGATGAGGTGGAGCTTATCGGCCTTTGCACGGATATCTGCGTTATCTCAAATGCTATGCTCATCAAAGCAAGGCTGCCTGAGGTCAGGGTGAGTGTGGACTCCGCCTGCTGTGCCGGAGTAACTCCCGAAAGCCACAGTAACGCACTGTCGGCAATGAAAATGTGTCAGATTGAAATTTTATAAAACTGTTGCTTTTTCGTGTATATTATGATATGATTTTTACACAAATTAAAAATTATTAAGAAAGGAGAAACCAAGCTATGACAATCGGTGAACTTCTTGAACTTCTCAAGGGTATCTTTGAAATTATTGCAGAGCTTTTCAGCAAGTATTTCGGCGGCGAAGAAGATGCTGAAGGTGAAGAAACAACAGCTGCATAAGCAATAAAATATGAGGGACTGTGACTTGTGTCACGGTCCCTTTTAGTTTTATTTTGTTTTTGTTATTTTAATGGCAACGGCAGTTATATCATCTCTTGTCAATTTATCACTGCGAAGCAGGGCGAGGGAGGCAATATGAGAGGCTAAATCCTCCATGCTGTTAGTGCTCCATGAAAGCAGCTCGTCATTTATCCAGCCGCAGTCATTTGCCGTTACACCGTCAGAAACAAGCAATATTATATCTGCACTTTCAAGAGCAACACTTTCTGTGGCAGGGCTGATATTTCTTATTATACCCACAGGCAGGGATTCAAGTCTGACAACATAAATTTCATTGCCGCTTCTTATGAAGCTGATGGCGGCACCTGATTTATAAAAATGTGCAATGCCTGTGTAGGTATTAATGCAAACACAGTCCACACTTGCAATGGATTCGTCTGTTGATTTCATAATCATGGCAGAGTTTACTGCTTTAATGGCACCGCTTACAGAAAATCCGCCTGAAATGAGCTTTTCGGCTATTGAGGCTGTCATTGTGCTGTCAATGGCGGCTCTTGAGCCTGTACCCATGCCGTCACTTATAAGGGCTGCCTTATTGCCGTCAGGGCAGGAGATAAAGCTTACACTGTCTCCGCAAAGGCCGCCTTTTTTCAGAGGCTTCTGACTAGAACCGAACTGAACCTCAAAAGCTGCTTTTTCTTCAAAGGTTATGGTGGTTTTGATATCGCTCACAGCTATTGACGGCTCGTTAAATCTTCTTTTGGAGATAAATTCCAGAATATTTTTCAGCTTTTTGTGGTCTGCTTCAAAGGGGCGGTCTATAAGGCTTATTTCAATTGTCACCCTGCCGTCGCTGTCGGTA
>JAFQLV010000035.1 GCA_017396515.1 Clostridia bacterium
CATATAGATACTGTCGCCGCTCATGCAGAATTGATTGATGTACTGCACTTGCAGCGCAGGATCAAAGCGGATCGGCTCATAAGTGGGCTTGTAGGCAAACTTTATTTGTTCTGTGGCTGCCTGTGGCTGTTCTTCCGTACCGGCAGATGATGCTTGTTCCTGTTTGCAGCCGGAACCAATTCCGAGGAGCATCGCGGCCAAAAGAATGATAGAAAACAGTCTGTTTTTCACAGCGCATTCCTCCTAAAGCAGTCTTTACTGTATTATACGACCTCGCACACTTCTGTCAACAACAAAAGCGTATCAATATGCTTTGATAGTATAGACGCAATTTGCAGGAAGAAGGTTCCATTCTTTTTGTGTTTTTTTCATTTTATCAAAGTCAGCATTAAGAAACCAGTTGCCGAAAGATTAAGAATTCATTAGGATTTCACAGATACGCGGAGATCGAACGGAAGTGTAACTTTACATTTCGTGAAAAAATGTGTAGAATACTCTCGAGCAAGGACTTTACTTTTGAAAGAAGGTTTTAATGATGGAAAATGCAGTGAAACGGATCGGTGTTCTGACTTCCGGCGGCGATGCTCCCGGCATGAACGCTGCAATTCGCGGCGTTGTCCGAGCATGCTTGTATCGTGGTATTGAATGTGTCGGAATTCGACGCGGTTATAACGGCCTGATCTCCGGCGATATTTTGCGGATGGATGCCAACTCCGTGTCTCATATCATCAACAGAGGCGGCACAATTCTTTATTCCGCAAGAAGCCCCCGTTTCAAAACAGAGGAAGGTATGCAGGATGCTATCAAAGCCTGTAAGGACAGAGGTATTGAAGGCCTTGTTGTTATCGGTGGCGACGGCTCATTCAGAGGTGCAAGAGACCTTTCACTGCGCGGCATTCCCTGTGTTGCAATTCCCGGCACAATTGACAATGATATCGGTTGCTGTGATTACACAATCGGTTATGACACTGCAATGAACACAATTATGCAGATGGTTGACAGAATCAGAGATACAGCTGAGTCACACGACCGCTGTGCCGTTGTTGAGGTTATGGGCAGAGGTGCAGGTTATCTCGCTCTTTCAGCAGGTATCGCTTGCGGTGCTACTTCAATTCTCATTCCTGAGGTGCCTTATGATTTCGAGCGTGATGTTATCGAAAGAATGAAGAGAACTCAGAAAAGCAATAAGGTGCACTTTGTTATCCTCGTTTCAGAGGCTATCGGCGGTGTTGAAGATATGGCTAAGAGAATACAGTCTGAAACAGGTGTTGAAGCAAGAGCAACAATTCTCGGTCATGTTCAGCGTGGCGGTTCACCCACAGCAAAAGACAGAATAGTTGCAAGCCAGATGGGTTATCATGCAGTTCAGCTCCTTAAGGAAGGCATCGGCAACCGTGTTGTTGCAATGCAGAAGGAAAAGATTCTCGATTTTGATATCTTTGAGGCTCTCACAATGAAAAACTCAGTTGATCTTGATATGTACAAGATGAATCTTGATATCTCTATCTGAGTAAGATAATAAGTCAGGGGTCTGTTATTGCAGACCCTGTTGTTTTAGAAGGTGAAAAGTATGGCAGAGGCTAAAAGAAATGTGCATCAGGGCCACAGGCAAAAGGTCAGAGACAGATATTATGAAACAGGCCTGACAGGAATGCCTGATCATAATATTCTTGAATTTCTTCTCTTTTTCGGAATACCTCAGAGAGACACAAATGAGATGGCACATGAGCTTATAGACAGGTTCGGCTCCTTCTCAGGAGTTCTCGAGGCAAAAAAGGCAGATCTGCTTGATGTAAAGGGTATGACGGAAACAGCCGCTTGTCTGCTTACTTTGTTTTTGCCGGTTTATAAAAGGTATGTTGAGGATCTTCACAAGAAAAGGCCGGTTCTTGCAACAAAGAAGGATTATATAAAGTACCTCAGGCATCTTTATCTTGACAGCCCCAACAATGAAAGAATATATATTCTCTGCTTTGACTCAAATAACAGACTTGTTGCCTGCAGAAAGATAAGTGAAGGCGATTTTTCGTCGGCACTGTTTGATATAAGAAAGATAGCAAGCGCTGTTCTTGAAGTTAATGCCAAAAAAATTGTGCTTTCACACAATCACCCTAACGGTATGCTTGAGCCGTCACGGGAGGATTGCAGTATCACGGCAGAACTGAGAGATTTGCTGAGTCTGCTTAAGGTTAAATTTGTTGACCATGTTATTATTACAGATACCAACCATTTTTCAATGTGCAGTTCAGGCAGATACACTCATCTGATAAACGGCGGCGAGCCGCTAATATAAACAAACACCGCTTCATCTGAGGCGGTTAATTTTTGCTTAACAAAAGTTGACAAGCTGTTTTATAAGTAGTATACTGAATTTAATGAAATTTGCATATCGTAATTATTTTGAAAGGATGAAAAATGTGATGAAAGCTAAACTTACAAAGCTAAACTGGTTCACAATCTGTCTGTTCAGCTTTATGGGCGGTATTGCTTGGAATATTGAAAATATGTATTTCAATACCTTCCTTTACAATTCCGTTTATGCCAATGCATCAGAGGCTGCAATGGCAGGCTCAATGGCTCCCACAACAGCT
The DNA here is from genome assembly GCA_017396515.1 of Clostridia bacterium. Lineage (GTDB taxonomy): Bacteria > Bacillota > Clostridia > Oscillospirales > Acutalibacteraceae > UBA6857. The sequence continues at coordinate 2,592 of JAFQLV010000035.1, forward strand.
ATCAGCCGTATGGTTGCTCTCTCTGCAGTTGCTGCTGTGCTGACAACATTTGTTATGGGTACTCTCAGTGATAAGATGAAAAACCGAAAGCTGTTTATCTCTGTGGGATATCTTCTTTGGGGTCTTGTTACGGCTCTTTTCGGATTTATTACAAGAGAAAATGTTGCGAGCCTCTTTAATATTACCGATGAAGCAAGAATCCTTACAACAACAGTCTGGATCGTTATTGTTATGGACATTATTATGACATTTATGGGCTCGACAAGTAACGATGCTGCCTTCAATGCGTGGCTGACAGATATTACTACGCCCAAAGTGAGACCTGCTATGGAAACTGCACTTACTTTTGTGGGCTTTTTATCTGTAGTAACTGTAATGGGTGTCGGCTCTCTTGCCCAGACAGGCACAGTTTCATATCAGAATTTCTTTTTAGTCCTTGGTCTCATTGTTGCACTCTGCGGAGCCGCGGGTCTGCTGCTTATTAAAAATCCGCCACAAAGAGCGGTTGAAAATGAAGCATCGTCAAGCTATTGGTCAGATCTTTTCTACGGCTTCAGACCCTCGGTTATCAGGGATAACTCAAGACTTTATCTCACTCTTTTAGCCGTAGGTTTTATGAGTGTTGCTTATCAGGTGTTTTTCCCTTATCTGCTTGTGTATCTTCAGTATGTTGTTATTCCCGACAGCGGGGGAGAGAACTTCATAACAACAAGTGTAATAATAACTGCAGTAATTGTAATTATTGCCATGGTTGCAGGCATGGTGCTGCTCCTTAAGGTTTCGGCTAAAAATAAGGCTGCGGGACTTATTCCAAGTGCAGTTTTAATGACAGCCGGTTTGTTTATACTTTCAACCACAACAAATATTCACGGTGTGCTTATCGGTGTGGTACCCACCCTTTTGGGTAATCTTGTTATGGGCATTCAGTTCAACGCTGCAATCAAAGACTTTATTCCCGAAGGCAAGGCAGGACTTTTCCAGGGTATAAGAATGATATTCACAGTTCTTATTCCTATGGTACTCGGACCCTATCTGGGTGATTTAGCCTGCCGCAACTCTGCTGTTACATATCTAAATGAATACGGCGTTGAAACAATTGTGCCTTCCAAGAGTATGTTCGTTTATGCTGCCGTTGTTTCCGTGCTTGTTATTGTTCCTCTGCTTTTCCTTATCAAAAAGGGCTTTGAGGTTGAGGAAAAGTGATTTGAAAACACTTGCATAATGCTCAGGCATTGCAATAGCGGCAGAGTACCTTAAAAAATTGATTTTTTAGCAAAAAACTTGCACAAAAACTCTTGAAATCTTTATTTCAATGAATTATAATAACTCTATGCTCGTTTGACATATAACAGCTGAGCGAGTGTAACGGTAGTTAATTTATAGCATAAGGAGCTGTTAAAAATGAAAGTACTCTACACAGGTAAAACAAAGGACGTTCTTCTTGACGAAGAGAAAAACATTGTAAGTCTTTTCTTCAAGGATAGTGCAACAGGTGAAAACGGCGTTTTCGACCCCGGCTCAAACACAGTTGGCGGCAGCGTTGAAGGCAAGGGCAAAATCGGTCTTGCAATTTCAAAGTATTTCTTTGAGCTTATGGAAAAGAACGGTATTCCTACACACTATATTGACTCAGACATTGAAAAGGGTCTTATGCAGGTTCGTAATCTCACTGTTCCGAAGCTTGAATTTGTTCTTCGTTATTTCACAGCAGGCAGCATGTGCCGTCGTTTCACACTTGAAGAAGGCATTGTTTTTGATCCTGTTTATACAGAAGTTACACTTAAAGACGACATCCAGGGCGATCCCCTCATCAGCGAGCGTATCTGTATTATGAAAGGTCTTCTTAAGGAAGGTCAGTATGATGAAGCTCTTGATATTCTTGTACGCGTGGGTGAAGTGCTCAAGAAGGAGCTTGCAGCTCTTAACCTTACTCTTATCGACTTCAAAATTGAAATCGGTTACGATGAAAACGGCAAGATGTATGTAGCTGACGAAATCACACCCGATATCTGGAGAGTCCGTGACGAAAACGGAAACATCCCCAATCAGATTGATTGTGCTAAGATGCTTCTTGAAAGAATGGGTCTGTAATTAGACTGATACTTGACAGCAGTTCATGTGAGCTGCTGTTTTTTTCTACATTTTTTCCTGATTTGTATAAGAAGTGAATAAAATAATATTGACATAACTGATTGTTTTGTGTATTATAAACATATGTGCAGATATTGCTGCAAAATAATCAAAAGGAGAGTACCTATGAAAAAAACAACAAAGAAGATCGCTTCGGTTATATTGGCGGTAATTATGGTTTTTTCCTGCTGCGGAACTGCGTTTGCATACAGCGGAAGAATTGATCCTGCTATTGTAGCCGAAACATCAAAAATTGCTCTCGAAATTGAAAATGAGGGTATAGTTCTTCTTAAAAATGAAGAAAATCTTTTGCCTCTTGACGGCAAGAAGCTTAATGTTTTCGGTGTCGGTTCTGTCCGTCCGTTTTTCGGCGGTGCAGGCTCAGGCTGCATAACATCTGAAAATCCCATAAGCTTCTATGATGCACTTGATGCTGAGGGAATCGAGTACAACACAGAGCTTCGTAAGCTTTATGAGAAGAACTGCGGCGATGAAGCAATTCCAACAACAAAGCATCCTGTTGTTAACAATGCTTTAGGTCTTATACTTACAACCAGCTCACTTGACGAAATGCCTGTTAAAAAGCTGACAAAGAAAGTTATGGATAATGCTGTTGCATACTCTGACACTGCTCTTATCATGATAAGCAGAACAAGTGAAGAGGGTGCTGACCTTGAGGATGAGGTGCTTCGTCTTAGTGAAACTGAAGAAGCTCTCGTTGAGAAGGTCAATGCAAGCTTTGAAAATGTTATTGTACTTTTCAATATTGCTAACATAATTGAAATGGGCTTTGTTGATAAGTATGAGAATATAAAGGCAGCCGCCTGCATATGGATTCCCGGTGAATTCGGTATGCTTTCTGTTGCAAAAATGCTCAAGGGTGAAGTTAATCCTTCAGGCAGACTTGCTGACACAGTTGCTTACAGCTCAAAGGATCATCCGTCAGGTGTTTGCTTCGGTACCAACAAGTATAAGGGCGGCGGATACTATGTTGAATATCTTGAGGGTATCTATGTAGGCTACCGTTACTTTGAGACCTTTGCTAAGGACAGAGTGCAGTACCCCTTCGGATACGGTCTGTCATATACTCAGTTCAGTAAGGAGCTTGTTTCTTACAGCACTGAAAACGGTATTATCTCTGCCGATGTAAAGGTGACAAATACGGGTGCCGTTGCAGGTAAGGATGTTGTTCAGCTTTATTACAGCGCACCTTATTATGACGGCGGTATTGAAAAGAGTGCAATCTGCCTTGGTGCATTTGATAAAACAAAGCTTCTTGCACCCGGTGAAAGTGAGACTCTCACCATTTCCTTTGAAGCTGAGGATATGGCTTCTTATGACCATAAAAACAATGAAGCATGGATTCTCGAAAAGGGTACATATAAAATTATTCTCGGTGAAAATGTAAGAGAGCATATCGACTCTTTTGACTATGTCATTGCTGAAGATAAAGTTATGAAGTATGACGATGTAACCGGTACTGAAATATCAAATAAGTTTGACGATGTCTTTAACGATTTTCCTGTGCTTTCAAGAGCAAGCGGTGCTGCTTCCTTCCCGACATACAGAGAGCTTAGTGCAACAGATGAAACTAAAAATGTTGACAAGATTCCCGATACAAAGGCAGAGGGTGTAGCTCCCACAGTTGGTGCGGTTTATGATGAAACCATTATGCTCAAGGATGTTTATAACGATATGAGTCTTATGGATAAATTCCTCGACCAGCTCACCGTAAATGAAATGGTTATGATGGTTATCGACGGCGGCTACGGCACAAGAGGAGTTGAGCGTCTCGGTATTCCTCAGACATGGGATAACGATGCACCTTCAAGCGTTAAGGGTCCCAAGGGCATTGCTTTCACAGACAGCGGCACAGCATATCCCTGTGAGGTTGCAGTTGCCTGCACATGGAACACTGACCTTGCTGAAACAATGGGTAAGTGCGTAGGTATTGAAGCAAGAGACCTTCACACCGATATTTGGTACGCTCCCGGTGTTAACCTTCACAGAAATCCTGCAGGCGGCAGAAACTATGAATATTATTCAGAAGATCCTCTGCTTTCAGGCAAGATGGCTGCAGCCGTTATCAGAGGCTGTGACTCAGAAGGTCTTGTGGTTACAATCAAGCACTTTGTGCTTAACGATCAGGAATCACACCGTGAAGGTGTCTTCACCTGGGCAGATGAGCAGACAATGCGTGAGCTTTATCTCAAGGCTTTTGAAATTCCCATTAAAGAATCAAATTGCATGGGTGTTATGTCCGCCTTTAACCGTATCGGTACCAAGTGGTGCGGCAGCAGCTCTGCACTTCTCAAAGACCTTCTTCGTGACGAATGGGGCTATGAAGGCTTCGTTGTTTCAGACTATTCTTGGAACTTCACAGGTACAGGCTATATGAACCCCGTTATTGCTGTTTATAACGGCAACGATACAATGCTTACAGGCATCTGGGCTGTCAATATGCCCTCACATGTTATTACAACTACAATGCAGTATTATAAAGATCCCGTCGGCTTCGGTACTGCGCTGCGTGAGGCTTGCCGCAATCTCTGCATGGTTAAAATGCAGACAAAGGCATTCCTTGAGCCTTATGAATATGATGCCTCGCTTATCGGTTCACTGACAACCCCCGAAGAATGGGGCTTTGAGCCGCCTTACATCTCAGATATAATCTGGTATGTGCTTAACAACCTTCTCAATGTTATTATCTATTTCGTAAGATTCATTCTATAACAGATGAAAACGGAGTCATATCACTTTGGTGGTATGGCTCTTTTTTTATAAAAACTATTGACAAACTGGTCTACATAGTGTAGAATGAATATGGTCTACAGAATGTAGAATAATTGGAGGTGACAATATGAATGAATTACAAATGGGTGCGGTTGAAACGAAATTTGCCGAGATTATCTGGCGCAATGAGCCAATTTCTTCCTCGCAGCTTGCTGCACTCAGCCTTGAAAGCCTTGGCTGGAAAAAGTCCACAACCTATACGGTACTTAAAAGACTTTGCGACAAGGGCATTTTCCGCAACGAAAAGGGGAGGGTAACCTCACTTATTTCAGAGCAGGAGTTTTATTCGCTGCAGAGCGAGCGCTTTGTTGAGGAAAACTTCGGCGGCTCGCTGCCTAAATTTCTTGCGGCATTCACAAACGGCAAAAAGCTCACTGCAGAGGAAGTAAATCACTTGAGAAAGCTTGTGTCACAGTATGAGGAGGAATGATTATGGAGGCTGTATTTCTTAAACTTCTTAATATGAGCATAAATGCAAGCTGGCTTGTGCTTGCAATTGTGTTTCTTCGTTTCATCCTTAAAAAGGCACCGAAGAATATCAGGGTTATCCTTTGGTCCCTCGTTGGCATCCGTCTTGTGTGTCCTTTCAGCTTTGAAAGTGTGCTTAGTCTTATTCCAAGCAAAGAGACGGTACCGCAGAATATTATGATGTCACCCTCGCCTGAAATTCACACGGGCTTTCCTTCTATGAATACGGCAATTAACCCGATAATCAGCGAGAGCCTTGCACCAAACCCGGGTGACAGTGTAAATCCCTTGCAGGTCATAACTTTTATTGCGGCGGTGCTATGGTTAGTAGGTATGGCGGCTATGCTTATCTACACCCTTGTTAGCTATCTGCTTATTCGCAAAAAGACAAATGAAGCAATACTTTTAAAAGAGAATATTTATATAGGTGACAGAATAGCCACACCTTTCATTCTCGGTGTGATAAAGCCTAAAATTTATCTGCCGTCAGGGATGAATGAGGCTGACACTGCATATGTTATAGCTCATGAAAAGGCCCACATCAAACGCAGAGACCATCTATGGAAGCCACTTGGCTTTTTGCTGCTGACAGTATATTGGTTCAACCCTGTTTTATGGCTCGCTTACATTTTGCTTTGCCGTGATATTGAGCTCGCCTGCGATGAAAAAGTCATAAACAATATGGGTGCTGAAATCAAAAAGCCCTATGCCGAGGCGCTGATTAACTGCAGTGTGCCGAGAAAGCTTATAACCGCTTGCCCTGTTGCCTTCGGTGAAACAGGAGTAAAGGGCAGAATAAAGTCAGTGCTCAGCTATAAAAAGCCTGCTTTGTGGCTCATTATTATTGCCGTACTGCTCAGCATTGCGGCGGCGGTAGGTTTTATGACTGACCCGAAGGATTCAAACAGCGGCGACATTCTCGGGAAATCTTTCAAGGGTGATTTAGTCTACACTTCAATTAATTTTTCCGGTGGCGGAACAATAGACATGGGCATTTGTGATATAGGTGACGACGGTGAGCTTGAAGTAAAGCATAATGACCATATCGTTAAATATGGCACATTATCCGAATGTGATTTCACAAAGCAAAAGCTTTATGGCGGAATTGAAGCAGACAAACTTGGGGACTTTAGTATAGGCTCTGTGGCTAAAGCCTATGAGCTAAAAACAAAAGACAGTGTCGGATTTGATTCAAGCTTTGTCTTCTTTGTCACTGACACCGGTGAATTTTACAGGGCAAATATCCATAAAAACGGTTCGGTGTTAGCAGTTTTCAGACTTTATGAGGTTGATTCATTTGACAAAAATTTTGAGAGCGGACTTGACAGTCTTGAAAATGCAGTCGGCAGTGTAATACTTGATAAAAATAAAAATTCTTTTTATCTGAGTTCACTTGACACCGTAGGTGACGGAATGAAAACTGCTGCTGTTGAAAGTCACGATATTATTCACTATATGAAAAGCGATATGGACAACACTTGGACAGTTTATGCTCAGATGCTTTATGAGGAATATATCAGATATCCCGAGGGTAATGTTGAGCAGGTGTCAGCACAGGCAAGCCCTGTTAAAATTGTATTTAAAATAACGAATGATGGACAGTATAAGCTGAAAAAATATGTTCAACCAAACCCTAAGCCGCACGGTATGCCTGACGATTTTATGAAATATCTTTACAATGTGCCCGGTTATGACGATGCGGCAACGATGAAAAAGCTGAGAATAGAGTGCTATGATAAGGCTTCGGATATCCTCGGCCACTTCACAACTGACTTGTTTGAAAATCTACCGGATGATTATTACAGCTATATTGATAAAATTAACTTTGATATTGACGGTGATATGATAGTTGAAAACTGTTATCTGAGCTGCGGACCCACCTCCGGCATATTTACATTTTGCTTCAAAGCCTTTGAAAACGGAAAGCTTGAGTATTTTAATATTTTTGCACCCGGAGCATCTATGAATCTGTGCTTTGAAATTGACCCTGACAGTAATACACTTCAGGTCAGGGGGCGTGGACAAAGTCTTGACACAAGCAGGATATTAGCACTATATAATGTGAGCGTTTATGAAGATGCGGACAAAGAAAATATCCGTTTATCTTCTGACGGAAATAGTGTTGCTTATTGGGGTGAGCAGGGCATAGAATCCACTTGGGCTGAATTTAGTGGCTCAGCTGATTTGGATTATCTTAATGAGCTTCGTGGCAGATATCCCTTCTATTTTGACCTGCCCACCGAAGACGGTCTCGCTGTTTATGTCTGGCAGATGAGCGACACCAATTATCAGTGTGCCCTTGTCAGTGGCAAGGATGCCGACCTTCCCGATAAGATTATTTACAATAATGAAAGCGTAAGCGTTGATGTTATGAAGCATATTCTTTCAAGCTATGATTTGCCTGAAGAAGAAATTGCAATAAAACCGACTGCATGTGCTTTTTCGAGCTATTATTATGTGATTGACGGTGAATATCAGCAGAGAATCAATGCCTTGTTCGACAGATAATTATATCTATGCATTACTCCGACATCAGCTTAAAGGAGGTAGTAACAATGTTAAAAAGATTTATTACAAATACATTATGTTCATTTTTGACTCTTATTCTTATGAGCCTTATCTTTACTTTTGCAGGATTTTCAATCATAGAACTATTTAAATCCTTTGCAGGTGTTGTTATGGTGCTTGTGTTCGGTGCATTGCTGTTTTTGGGATATTTTATCGGAACAAAACTGCATTATGCTAAAGGCATGGGCTTTGTTTCAATCGTGTTACTTCCCATAATTGTTTTTGCTGTTTTGTTCGCCTTGTCCATAGTGGGTGTACCTGTTATTTCGATGTTAATACAATATCCTGCTGCCGTATGGGGTGAGGCATTTAATGCGAGGGTGACAGATAACTCCGTTATATTTTACGGTGTTGCCGTTTTGCATTATCTTATTTGCTCTTTATCTTTATTCTTTGGTGCATATAAAAAACAAGAATCTGAGTTATAATCACAAAAAACGGGACTGCGCTTTGCAGTCCCTATTGCTTTTATTCTGTAAACTCTGCTGTCCATTCAAAGATGAAAGTTTCACCTTTGCCCAAAGCATTGATTGCATCCTTTTGTGAAAAGTCAGCTTTCTTCTCTGTTGAGTCATTCACGCCGTACCAGGGCTCAATGCAAACATAGGGTGCACCGGGCTTTGCCCATATGCCGAGATAAGGCGCACCGCCAAGGGTGAATTTGATTTTCCTTCGGTTATTATTGCTGTGAATAGTCAGATATTCCGATTTGAAATTGCTGAGTATAAGAGCATCCTCGTTGAAAATATCATTGGTTATTGTGATGGTTGCACCGTCTTGCTCTACAGCCACTTTTTCGGGCAGGCGAAGAGAACGGACAAGGTCGATTTTTTCAGTTAAAAACTTCTCCTCAACATTAAAGGTTATCTTGTCACCGATTTCGCAGTTGAAGGCAGGGTGAGCACCCAGTGAAAAGTACATAGTACCGTCATTTTTGTTTATAACCTCGTGATTTACTCTAAGTGTTTTGCCGTGCAGGCTGTACCTTACAATCACCTCAAAGCTATAGGGGTACATGGTAAGTGTATCGTCATTTTCGGTGAGTCTGAAAGCCATTGAAGAGCCTTCACTGCCGAGAAATTCCCATTCAAGTCTTCTTGCAAAACCGTGCTTTTCGAGGGTGTATTCCTTGCCGCTGAGAGTATATTTATCGTCAATGAGTCTGCCGATTATGGGGAAAAGAATGGGAGCCTGCCCCGACCAGATGTCCGGGTTGCCCTGCCACATAAATTCATAGCCCGTTTCTTTTGAAATAAGACTTGTTATTTCACAGCCGAAGCTTTTTACACCTAAGGTGAGATATTCATTTTCAATGTAATGTACCATATATAATCTCCTTTTGCTTTTTATATAATAATACACCATTTGCAGCCGATTGGCAAGATTATTTTAAATATAACATTAACTTATGAAATGTTGCCTAAAAAGGGGTACTTTTTTTCATTTAATTCATCAATTGAAAAAATACGGTGCCGAGTGTTATACTTAAACTTATAAAGGCAAAGGAGATTTAATGATGGAAAACAAAATTAAACCCCATGAAAACGACAAGACCAAATTTGTCAGCACAAAGGAATTTATTATGTACCTTATGGGTGTATTTTTTTACACGACTATGACAGGTATGGTCGGCGGCAACAGAAATGCGTATCTTGTCAATGTTCTTAGATTGCCCGAGGAGCAGACATCCCTTTTTAATATCCTCACCTCAGTTATTCCTTTTATACTTAATTTCTTTATTGTTATGTATATTGACGGCAGAAAAATGGGCAAAAGCGGAAAGTTCAGACCCGTTGCAATGCTTGTTGCCGTACCTATGGCAATAGTAATGATGCTTTCATTCTGGGCACCTAAGGGCCTTTCAGGCACCGTATTGATGATTTATGTTGTCACTCTGGCAGTGCTCTGGGCAGTCTTCTGCACCTTCGGCAATTCAATTAATATGGTTGCCAATGTTATGACGCCGAATCTTAAGGAGCGTGACCATGTGCTGTCCTTCCGTTCGATTTCAAGTGCCGTGGGCAATTCTGCACCTGTTGTTATTGTGCTTGTTGTGGGTCTGATATGGAATAAAGATAACAGTGTGCTCATTGATGCAGTTACAGGCACAAGCATACGCAGTGTGGAGGGTCTGCAGTACATAATCTCGGCGGGCTTTTGCGGAGTTGTGGGTGTTATAACCGTTTTATTCGGTATGAAATTGGTTCGCGAAAGAACGGTTTATACAGCAGAAAAGAAAAATCCTCTCATCGGATTTATCGATATTATTAAAAATAAATATGCATGGACAATAATTCTTTCCGAGTTTCTCAAGAGCTTCAGAGGCATTTCAACATATATGGAGGCCTTTATTGCAGCGGCAGTTCTCGGTGATATCTCAAAGAAAATCCTTTTTGTGCTGCCTGTTGGCATAGGCACGGCTGTGGGTATGCTTGTAATAAACTTCTTGCTTAAAAAGTTCGATGCAAGACAGCTCTATATTGCAAGCGGCATCTATTCTGTTTGTGCAAACTGCATTGCGTTCGGTGTAGGCTATGCTTACTTCAAAACGGGAACAGCAATTCTGCAGGTGATTTTCATAGTTTTCCTGTTCCTTATCGGTCTGCAGTTCGGTGCATCAAATCTTCTCCCATCAATGTTCCAGGCCGATGTGCTTGAGGATATCGAAGCAAAGACAGGTAAGCGATTTGACGCATCATTCCCCTTTGTTATAGGCATAGGTACACTTATAAGCGGTACTATTGCAAGTGCGGTCGCTCCGCTGCTGCTTTACGGTGACGGCTCGGTAATCGGCTATATTCAGCCTACTGACCTTGTGCCGACACCTGTGCAGAGCTTTGACACAAAGGTAACTCTTCTGTTCTTCTACACAATAGTTCACGGCATAATGATGCTTCTTGCAGGCGTGCCCTTCTTCTTCTATAAGCTGACAGGCAAGGCTAAAGAAGAGGTTCATGAAAGAGTGCTTGAACTCCGCGCGCAAAACGAAAATTTAATGGATTAACAGGTATAACAGTATGAGTATTATGACTAAAATTTTAAGTTTATTTCTTAGTTTATACTTTTCATTGACAACGGCAATAGGAATATTGCCGTTGTCAGTGCCGTTCAGGGTAGAACTTGATAAAATTGAAAGTAATATCATATATGAAAATGTCCGCTTCACTTTTTCATTTCACGAGGGCAGATTTTCTCTCGGGATGAACGGTGTTGCCGTTTTTAAGGATGCAACTACAGAATATTTGTTTCAGGATGAAACAGTATCAAGTGACATCTACACTTCATATAACATCGTGACAGAGCCTGTCAATGACGGCAGAGGGCACGGTACACTCATAAGCATTGTGTCGACCTCTGACAGCTTGCCTGATTTAAAACAAAGCTTTACTTTTTATGATGACTCTGCTTATTTTACAGTAATGGCTGAGCTTGTTTCAGATAGCGTAGTCGCCACAAATTATATTGCCCCTATAGTTATAAAGGATAAAAACATTCAGAATGCAAATCCGCGTTGGACACATTTTCTTGAGGTGCCTTTTGACAATGATGGGTGGGTGACTTTTGAAACACGCAACCTTTGTCAGGACGGTCTCAGCCATGAGGTGGGTGCATTTTTTACCCCGGACAGCGGTAGCGGCTTTATTATCGGGTCTCTTACACATAACATTTGGAAATCAGCCGTTGAGTATGAGAGTAAAATGGGCAAGGTTGATGAATTAAAGGTTTACTGCGGTGCAAATACAGCCCTTACCAGAGATCAGTCTCCTCACGGCACTGTAAGAGGAAACAGCGTGTCTTCGCCTGTTTTCTTTGTCGGTTTTTATGATAACTGGAAAGACGGTATGAGAGAGTACGCAAAGACAAACACAACCTTTGCACCCAAAAGAGAGTGTGTTACTAATATTAATCCAATAGGCTGGAACAGCTGGGGCTCAATTCAGACAGATTTAAACTATGAAAACGCAACAGCTACTTCTAATTATATCAAAGAGAACTTTCAGCATATCTGGCAAAGTGAGAATGAGCCTGTTTACATAAACCTTGATTCCTATTGGGATAATATGAATGATGATGAACTCAGAAGCTTTGTCAGACACTGTGAAAGCAACAATCAGGTTGCAGGCGTTTATTTCAGCCCCTTTGTTTCCTGGTGGGATGAAGAGGGAATGAAAAACAATTATGTTGCGGGCACCTCTTACACCTATAATGACATTCGCCTTAAGAAGGCTGACGGTACATATTACGGTAATGACATTGACGGATGTTTCCCACTTGATGTTACACACCCTGCCACATATTCTTATTTTAAGACTCAGATTGAGCGACTTATGAATTGCGGCTTTAAATATATCAAGCTCGATTTTCTTGTTCACGGCTCACTTGAAGGCGATTTTTATGATAACAGCATTAAGACTGGTATTGAGGCTTATAACTATGCAATGCAAAAGATTTGCGATATTGTGGGCGATGATGTTTTCATAAATCTCTCAATGGCACCGCTGTTCCCATATAATTATGCCAATGGCAGGCGCCTTTGCTGTGACACTTATTATGGCATAGACGAAACCGAATACATGATGAATTCTCTCACTTACGGCTTTTGGCAGAGTGAGCTTTATGACTGGATTGACCCTGACCATATTGTTGTTTGGGGTAAGGATGGCAATGCAGGCGAGAACGAAGCTGTCAGCCGTCTGATTTCGGGTATAGTAACCGGAGGCAGCTTCCTCACCGGTGATAACTTTGTTTCACCTGCAAAAAATCAGGATAAGGCGCATCAGCGTTATAAAAAGCTCTTTGGCAATGAGAAACTTATTGAGGTGCTTAAACTCGCTGAACCTTTTGAGGGTCAGCTGAGTGCCCACTGCGAACATGCCGCTGAGACTTTTACCCTTGAGAGGAATAATAAAACTTACATTGCACTTATGAATTATTCGGCTTTGCCTAAGGTCAGAACACTGAGACTTCCTTATGATGAATGCTCAGTTTATAATCTCATCAGTGGTGAAAAGTTCATTGCAGAAAAAGATTGTATGACGGTGCTGCTCAAGGGAAAAGAAAGTGTAATATTTGAGATAAACAACGAAAATACGGGAGGCTAATATGAAAATTTATGAGAATAACGGTGTTTTCGTTCTCGAAACACAGAACACCCATTACGCTATGGCTGTTGACTGTGAAGGTGTCATAAATCACCTTCATTGGGGAAAGCCTTGTAAGATTGACGACTATAAATCGGTTTATAAGCCTTGGGAAAGAAACTCAAATCATTCGGCAAGAGATTGCTGTAAAACCGAGTATCTTCCTTACTGCGGCAGTGTTTACCGCCCCGTGGCATTTGTGGCAAAGCACGGTGACGGCTGCAGAGAAACGGTTCTTACTTATGACAGCCACAAAATTTCTGAAGGGGAGGACTACATTCTTCTTGAAATTGAGCTGTCGGATAAGCCCTACAGCCTTGCAGTTACCTTGTGCTACAAGCTCAGAGAAAACACGGATGTTATCGAAAGATACACTAAGATTAAAAATAAATCCGACAGTGCCGTACTTCTTAGTAAAATTGCGTCGGGTGAGTTTAATCTGCCCTCAAAAAGGCCCTACCTTTCCACAAACACAAACGGCTCGTGGGGCGGTGAATTCAGAATTGAAAAAACTGAGGTCAAAAACGGAACTCTCTTATATGACAGCAGAAAAGGCGGCAGTGACCATACATTGAATCCATGGTTCATTCTGTCGCAGAATGCAGATGAAAAGCAGGGTGATGTTTACTTCGGTGCTCTTGCATGGAGCGGTAATTTCAAAGTGGAAATCAACCGTGATTTTGCAGGCGTTACAAGAGCTGTTATCGGCATTAACGATTTTGATTTTTCTTATAACCTTCGCCCCGGTGAGGAGTTTATTACACCGTCGGTTTATTGCGGTTATGCTGTCGGCTACGGCGGAATGAGTAATCAGATGAATGCCTATGCGGTGGAAAACATATTGCCGAAGCGTTTTGCAAAAGAGCCTTTGCCTGTGCTTTATAACAGCTGGGAGGCCACCTTCTTTGATGTCAGCTCTGAATCACAGCAGAAAATTGCAGAAATTGCCGCTGACATCGGATGTGAGCTTTTTGTTATGGATGATGGCTGGTTCGGTCAGCGTAAGGATGATTGGGCAGGCCTTGGTGATTGGTATGTTAATAAGGATAAGTTCCCTGAGGGGTTAAAACCGCTTATAGATAAGGTCAAGTCATTGGGTATGCGTTTCGGACTTTGGTTTGAGCCTGAAATGGTCAACCCTGACAGTGATTTATACAGAGCACATCCCGAATGGACATATCACTATAAAACAAGAAAGGCGTCTCTGCTTCGTCAGCAGCTTGTGCTGAATTTAACAAGAGACGATGTGAAAGAATTTGTTTTCGGTGTTATGGATAAAATGCTCGCCGAATATGACATAAGTTATATAAAATGGGATATGAACAGAGCGTATTCCGAAACGGGTGCTGAAAATCTGGAAAATCCTCAGGAGCTGTGGTATCGCCACACTGCGGCAGTGTACGAAATAGCTGACCGCCTTAAAGCGAAATATCCCGATTTGCAGATTGAGTGCTGTGCTTCGGGTGGCGGCAGGGCAGACCTTGGAGCTATGTCTCACTTTTCTATGTTGTTGACCAGTGACAACACCGATCCTGTTGACAGACTTGAAATTCAGCACGGATTTTCACTGCTTTATCCTATTAAGTGTATGCGCGCATGGGTAACGGACACAAATAGATATTCCCGCAAAAATGATTTTGATTTCAGATTTAATGTCACGATGCAGGGCTCCCTTTCAATCGGCGGCAATCTTACAAAATACAGTGAGGAAGAGCTTGAAATTCACAGAAAATATATTACTCTTTATAAAGAGATAAGAAACACGGTGCAGTTCGGTGCCTTTTACCGCCTTGCAAATTATGCTGAGGATAGAATTTATGCTACACAATATGTTCTCGGTAGTGAGAGCGTAATCTTCCTTTGCACAAGTGTCAACAGCTTCTTCAATGATAAGTTCTATCATATTTTCTTTGAAGGTCTTGACAGTGAAGGCACATATAAGCTTACCTATGACGATAAAGAAGAAATATACGGTGGCGCATATCTTATGAATGTTGGTCTCGATTTTGAAATTGGCGGAACACTCAGGTCAAAAATAATCAGGCTTAAAAGGATATAAAATTTCAGCGGTCGGTGATTACCGACCGCTTCGCTGTTTTCAGTTTACTACATTTACCGGTTCGCCTTTGACAAAGCCTTCAACATTACTTCTGAAAATGTTCATAAGTCTGCTTCTTGCCTCAAAGCTTGCCCATGCAATATGGGGAGTGATAAGACATTTTTCGCAAGTGAGCAGGGGATTGTCTTCCCTTGCAGGCTCAACGGAAAGCACATCAACGCCGGCACCCGCAATTAAACCCTCATCAAGAGCTTTCTTTAAATCTGCTTCGTTTATTACAGGTCCTCTTGAGGTGTTGATGAGAAGGGCAGTCTTTTTCATTTTGCTCAGGAACTCATAATTAACAAGGCCGGTGGTTTCTGCAGTGAGAGGGCAGTGAAGTGAAATTATATCCGACTGGGTTATCACTTCATCAAGTGAAACAAAATCAACACTGCCGAAGCCACTGTAGCTTCTTGTGTTGGGGGAGTAGGCTATAACCTTCATGCCGAAGGCATTGGCTATCTGTGCCACTGCACTGCCGATTTTGCCGAAGCCAACGATGCCGAGAGTTTTATGGGCTATTTCGGTTATGGGTGTTTTCCAATAGCAGAAATGCTCGCTTTTGCACCAATCACCCTTTTTTACGCTTTCATTATGAAGAGCAACCTGATTTGTAAGCTCAAGAATAAAAGCAAAAACAAGCTGTGCAACACCGTCTGTGCTGTAGGCGGGGATGTTTGAAACAGCTATGCCTTTCTCACGCGCGTACGCTGTGTCAATAACATTATAGCCTGTGGCAAGTGTGGAAATATATTTAAGCTCAGGCAACTTTTCAAGAATATCGGCGGTAAGCACGGTTTTATTTGTGACGAGAATATCGGCACCTGCACTTCGCTCAAGCACCTTTTCAGGGGGAGTGATATCGTAAATATCATATTCGTCAACCAGAGCCTTAAGCCAATCCCATGAAAGGTCGCCCGGATTTTCTGCATAAGCATCTAAAATAACAAGTTTCATTTTTTAACCTCCATTACATATAGATTTCACATTCATATTATATCATAAGTGTAAAGTTATGTCATTATCTTTGAAAAAAAATTAAATAATCTCTTGATATTTTTGTGTATTATTTGTAAAGTTGTATTTATTTCCATTAAAATTCAAAAAATATGTTGACCTTATGACAGATTTGTTATAAAATAATATAGCTTGTATTATACTCACAAACAGTTTAGGGAGATGGATTTTTTGAACAAGAGTAAAAGCAGAATTTATATGCTTAACACAATGGCATTTTTGTGCTTTCTTCTCGCTCTTGCTCTCATAGTTCTTCTCAGGGTTTTCAGGCTTGAAGGCTTTTTGCAATGGTATGACAGATATATTGACACTCTTGCCTCCTTTGAAATATGGATGCAGACCTACGGTGCCACATGGATTTCTGTTGTTTCCATTTTGGTGAATTTTGCACTTAAGGCCCTTATCCCGTGGTTTCCCATTGCTTGCCTGTGCGTGGTGAGCGGTGTGCTTTTTGAGTGGTACTATGCAATTCTTATTAATCTTGCAGGCATGACGCTGCTGTTTACAATCAAGTTTTTCTGGGGCAGAAAATTCGGCGGAGGTAACGCTGAAAAAATCCTTGAAAAATTTGATGCGGCACATAATTTTATCGACAGCAGTAAGTTAGGGTCACGGCTTGTGCTTTTTGTGCTTCGTTTTGTGCCCTGCGCTCCCGTCAATTCTGTGAGCTGCCTTTACGGAACGACAAATATTTCATATTTAAAATATATTGTTTTATCCGTTCTGGGCTTTACCTATAAACTGTTTTCTTATACGATTATCGGCAGAAACGTTTTCGACCCGGCATCAGCAAGCTTTGTTGTACCGTTCATAATTCTGCTGATATTCTCAGGCATGGTGCTGCTGACACTTAGCGGTGCTTTCGGAATAAGAAGCTTAACAACAAAAAGATAAGAAAGGTTGGCTGAAATGACAAGCTTTACTGAAATTAAAAAGCTCCTTGAAAACAAGGGTCTTGATGATAGCTTTTCAAAGGTTTATCTCAAGGAAAATTTCGACAGTCAGTATCTGAGATTTCTCGAGGTGCTGGAAGCCTTTAAAGAGCTGTTTGACAAGGATGAAAAGCGTGATGTTGCTCTTTTCTCTGCTCCCGGCAGAACAGAAATCGGCGGTAATCACACAGACCATAATCACGGCCTTGTGCTTGCAGGCGGTATAAGCCTCGACGCAATTGCCGTTGCTGCAAAAAATGACGAGGGCATAATCCGCATTAAATCTGCAGGCTATCCTATGGATACCGTAAGCTGCAGTGAGCTGGATGTAAAAGAAAATGAAACAGGCAAGAGCCAGTCAATTATCAGAGGAATAGTTGCCCGCTTTAAGGCGCTCGGTTATAATGTCGGCGGCTTTGATGCAACCACCGCTTCTCAGGTGCTTTCAGGCTCAGGGCTTTCTTCCTCAGCTGCATTTGAGGTTCTCGTGTGCACAATGCTCAACTACCTTTATAATGACGGCAAGGTAGACCCTGTTGAAATTGCCAAGATTTCACAGTACAGCGAAAATGTCTACTTCGGCAAGCCTTGCGGACTTCTTGATCAGATGGCATGCTCTGTAGGCGGCTTCGTTAAAATCGATTTTGCAGACACAAGCAAGCCGGTAATTGAAAAGATTGATTTCGATTTCGGCAAATCAGGCTACAGCCTTTGCATTGTTGACACAAAGGGCAGCCACTCTGACCTTACTGATGAGTACGCCGCGGTAAGAAGTGAAATGGAAGCTGTTGCCTCCTTCTTCGGTAAGGATGTCTTAAGAGAGGTAGAAAAGAAGGATGTTCTGGCAAATGCCGGTGCTTTAGCTGAAAAATTCGGCGAAAGAGCCGTACTAAGAGCACTTCATTTCTACGGTGAAAATGAAAAGGTTCTTTTGCAGGCGGATGCGCTTTCAAAGGGTGACTTCAAAGCCTTTATGGAGCTTATTATTGCCAGCGGAAGATCATCATATATGTATAATCAGAATGTTTATACCTGCAAGGCACCGAAAAATCAGCCACTTTCACTTGCACTTGCCGTAAGCGAGCAGATTCTTTCAGGCAAGGGTGCGTGGAGAGTACACGGCGGTGGCTTTGCCGGCACAATTCAGGCGTTCGTGCCCAATGATATGATTGAGGAGTACACAGGTGCAATGAAGAAAATCTTCGGTGATGATGCCTGCTATGTGCTTGCAATCAGACCCTTTGGCGGCGTTGAAATATATTAAATACATAAATAAACTGATAAAAAGGAGAACTCATCATGAAAAGAGTATTTAACACATTTGCAGTGCTTCTTCTGTGCTTGACAATGGTATTCTCAAGCGTGACAGTTGCATTTGCGGCAGACCAAGTCGGTAAGTCCGGCAATATTGTTATCGGCAATGTTACCGCTACAACAGTAGAGGTAAGATGGAGAGCCGTTGATGGCGTTAAGGGTTATGTTCTTTACAGAGCTACAAGCCCCGACAGTGAAGAATGGGAAAGCGTAGGTAAAACCTCCGACAGAACTCTCACAGACAAGGATGCAAGCCCGGGTACTGTTTACTACTACAAGGTTCGTGCCTATAAGCTTGAGCAGGGTATTTTCGGTGACAAGATTGATGTTAACGGCAACAGAATTTACGGCGAATATTCAAAGACCGTAAAGGCTATTACTGACCCGAATAAGGTTTCAGGTATCAAGACCACAGATTTAAGCGGTACAAGCCTCACTCTCGCCTGGAACAGTGCTTCAGGTGCAAAGGCTTATCAGGTTTATCAGCTTAACGCTGCAACAGGCAAATATAAGAGAATTGCCAACACCTCAAAGAATAAGTACACCGTTAAAAATCTTAAGCCTCTTACCGAATATTCCTTCAAGATAAGAGCATATCACAAGCTTAAGGGTGTTGTTTACGGTGAATTTTCACCTGTTTTCACAGTTAAAACAAAGCCTGCTGATGCTCAGAATTTCAAGCTTTCAAAGAGCACAAGCACATCATATACACTGACCTGGTCCGCTGACGAAAGCGTTGACGGCTTCCAGCTCGGCAAATACAGCAAAGAAGATAAGGAATGGAAGGTTGTTCTCAACGAGACAAAAGAGACCTCCTATACAGTAACAGGCCTTGAAAAGGGCGGTTCAGACAGATATATGCTCAGAACCTTTGTTAAGGTTAACGATAAGTATGATTACGGTAAATGGTCAGAAGAAATCGTTGGCGGTACCATTCCCAAGGCTCCCGTTAATCTTAAGCTTGCTGCTAACACAGATAACGGTATCTCAATTACATGGGACTATTCAGACAATGCTGCAGGTTACGAGGTTTATTGCCGTGAAGAAAACGGTAACTGGAAATCAGTAGGTACAACTCACAACAACCACTTCTCACACGCAAACCTTACTGAGAAGAAGACATATGAATATAAGGTCCGTCCTTACATCGGTGCTTCCGACAGCAAGATTTACGGTAACTTCGGTGAGGTTGTTTCTCTTTATTATGTACCCATTGAAGAGCCTGAGACTGTATATCCCGATGATTGGGATAACACAGGTATCATCGGTTACCTCTATGACCCCGAAGCAAAGTGCTTCTATACAGCAGATGACCCCTGGCAGAGAAACTTCGGTTATAATGAAATTTATGACCAGAGTGCAAGCCTTGTTGCTATCATTATCGAAACATGCCGTCTTAAGTTTGAATATGACGACAGAGACTGGATGATTCAGCTCTGGAAGGGTAACTACGGCTTCATCCTTTACGGTGCTGAAATCGGTATCTATAACAAGCCCAAGGACAGAACTCTTGAGCACTATGACTGTGCAACTGACGAAGATATGCTTCAGATGGAAATGACCCTTTATGAAAAGACACAGATTCTCGGTGTTGACACATGGGTTAAGACCTTCTCCCGTCCTTATCAGAGACAGTGGTGGCATACCGGCTTCGTTTTAGGTAATATGATGGCTAATGCCCGTTATGATACAGACCTGAGACTTTATGCAAGAATTACAATGCGTGACTATGCAATGCTTGCCGCCTGTGAGGCAGCATTCAGGGAGCAGGGCTTCATTAAGGCTGACCTGAAGAATCTTGCAGAGGTTGTTAAGGCTGAAGGCAACTTCTACACCACAAACGGTCTTGACATTTCATTCTTCTGGACTTGATAAAATAAGACTGTGATTTATAATTCAAGGCCCTTGGTAGCAATATCAAGGGCTTTTTTGGAGGAAAAATTTATGGACATACTTAATAACTCCTGGTGCGTTAAAAATAACGGCTATGCAATATCTGATGATGAAACCGAAAGATTAAATTCTGTTTTGCCTTCGGAAAGGCAGCTTGAGTTTATGAAAATGGAATACTATAATTTCGTACACTTCGGCATAAATACCTTTTACGGCAGAGAATGGGGCGACGGTAAAGAGGATATAAGCAGATTTTGTCCTGCAAGGCTCGATACTGACCAATGGTGCAGTGTGCTTAAAAGTACGGGTAGCAAAGGTGTAATTATCACAGCAAAGCACCATGACGGATTTTGTCTGTTTGACACGGCATATACCAAGCACAATGTTATGAATACGCCCTTCGGTAAGGATATAGTAAGGCTGCTCAGTGAAAGCTGTAAGAAATATGATATGAAGCTTGGCATCTATCTTTCACCCTGGGACAGACACGAGAGCACATATGGCACAGATGAATATAACGATTACTTTGTCGGTCAGCTCAGGGAGCTTTGCACGAATTACGGTGAGCTTTTCTGCCTGTGGTTTGACGGTGCCTGCGGTGAGGGTGCAAACGGCAAAAAGCAGGTCTATGACTGGGATAGATATTATGCCGTTATCAGAGAGCTTCAGCCGAAAGCTGTTATATCTGTTTGCGGACCTGATGTGCGCTGGATAGGCAACGAAGGCGGCAGAGTAAGAAAAAGTGAATGGAGTGTCATCCCTTGCGGCAATGCCTCCAATGACAAGATTATGAATGCATCACAGCAGACTGAGGCTCAGGCAAAGGAGCTTGCCGTAACCACTGACAGAGATGAGGATTTAGGCTCCCGCGAGCTCCTCAGCAAATACAGAGACCTTGTTTTCAAACCTGCTGAGGCCGATGTTTCAATAAATCTCGGGTGGTTTTATCATCCTGATATATATTATCTTTTCAAGAAAAACAGAACCGCAAAGGATCTTGCCGAGATATATTTCAATTCTGTGGGCGGCAACGCATCAATGCTGCTCAATGTTCCGCCTGATAAACACGGACTTATCAGTAAAAGAGAAATAAGAACTCTCAAAGAGTTCACCCGTCTTATAACTGAGCCCTTTGAAAAGGAAGTCAAAGGCAAGGCTGTTTCTGTTCTCAGAATTGACAATTCGGAGCGGGAAGCTCAGGGTAATGAGTTTGAGCTTGCGGGAGATGAAGCCGGCTTGAATGTGCGTTTTTCGCAAAAAGAGAGGGTTTCACTGATATCATTAAAAGAAAATCTTCGTTTCGGTCAGCGTATAGAAAAATTCAGTATCTATGCTAAAGACTCAGCAGACGGCAGTTATTATGAGATTTACAGCGGTACCGTTATAGGCTCGCGAAAGATTGCAAGGCTGAAGCAAGCTGTCGATACAGATGAAATCTTAATAGTACCGACACAGTCAAGGGGTAACCCCGTGCTTTGTGATGTAAGAATTTATGCATAAAAATATCACCCTGTTCAGTGAACAGGGTGAAAAATTTTAATTGTTATCAGATAAGCTTTTTCTTATACATAACATGAGCACCGAGCATTGAGAGAACAACGCCTACGGGAATGAGTACGCCGATGCCGGGGTCAACAAACACAAGAAGAAGTGTGATAGCTGCAATGGGGAATATGGAGATCTTCCAGTGCTTGACGAAATATGTTGCTGCAAGTGAACCGAAGATAGTGTATGTAACCTGCTGGAATGCGGGAGCAAAGGTGTCACTTGACATAATTTCTGAGAACTGAGGGTTAAGAGCAAAGATTATAACAAACACTGCAATTACAATTGTTGTTGTAATAATTGAAGCGCAGATAGCAATTGTTGTTATAACTTCACCTTCTTCTGTGTTAGCCTTAACCTTGGCATTTTCCATAGCGTTAAGGGCACAGGGCATTTTAAGGTTCATAATGTTACCGGTAACAAATGAAAGATATGTGCCGCCTGCACCGAGCATGGGTGAGTAAGCAACTACCTCAATAATACCTGTTACAAAGAAGAATGCAATTGATGCAAGTCCCTTACCAACAATTGCGGGATCAGGCCACACCTTCAGGTGAAGGCTTATTGCAAGGGGAATGCAAAGGAAGAAAATTAGTGCTGCGATACACCAGATTCTGCCCCAAGTATGTACTTTATCAAAATAAGTTTTATTCATTGTTGCATCTCCTTTCTTTTAATAACGCCATTCAATAGCGGCAATTTCAGGCAGGAAGCTGTTGATAAGAACAACCACTACCATTGCAAGAACCATGCTCAAGGGCATTGCAAGAGCATCGATCCAGTTTTTCTTGAGCTTTTTGTTAATAAGAGTGAAAATAAGCATAAAGCCTATTGAAGCGATAAGAGCTGTGAGTGAAAGCACACCGGCGCCGTCGCCTATGATAGCTTCCTTAGAACTACCCTTACCTGCAAGACCTCTGCCGATGAAGGCAGCGATAAGACCGATGAAAGCAGCTGCAGTCATAACATCCATCCACTTTGAGTTTTTGGAGGCTACGTCGGAAACACCCTTCTGGATTTTCTTAAGAATAATGGGAATGAGAATGAGGGGAAGAATACTGCCTATTGTCATAACCCAGGCAATGGCTGAAAAAATCTCGGGGTCGGTGATGGGCTGTGAGATGCCGCCTGTCATGCCGGCTGCCTCAAGAGCAGCAATTGCAGCTGTTGTTTCGTACTGGATAGCACCGATAACCGTAAGTCTTATCCAGGGGAGAATATAGCCGAGAGCTACTGAAAGAGTGATAACAGTAACGGCAATGCCGATTGCAGGTGCAAATGAGAAAATAGCACTTGATGTCACTGCGTTTTTGAGCTTGTCGGTTGTTATGCCTAATTCCTTACCTCTACCCCAAGCCTTCTTCATAAAGAAAAGAGCCTGAGCGCAAACAAAAATAATTACGGCAAGAATTATCAGATACATAAAACCGTCTGATTTGAAGTCTGAAAACATTTTATTTACCTCCGCTTTCAAATTTACACCCCACAAAAATGTGAAGTTATATTAAATATAATAATATCACCTGTTAAGAAATTAGTCAACAAATAATTGTAATCAAGTTGAAATTTCTTTGACAAAGGAGATATTTATGTTATAATAAGCACGGCTGTTTAAACTGAGTTTGCGTAATTAATTTTTAAATATCATCATATACTTAATCGGTGATATTTATGCAAGACGAAAACAAGAAAAGAAACGAAGAAAAAAAGAAAAAGGATTATTACACACCTGTAACGGTTTGTCAGATAATTTGCGCACTGTTGCTTTTTGCTGTTTATTTTTTCTTTATTGCTTCTTCAGAGGGTGTAAAAAGTGAATTTAACAGCTATATGAGCCGTGAGCTTTTTGACACAGCTGACATGGTTTCGGCTTTGAAGCAGTATTTGAGCACTGACGGTGCATGGGCTGTTTTCGGTGACAGTGTGTTATATACCGATGAAGAAGAAACTACACTTGAAGAAAAAACGCAAACTACAGTGCAGAATGAAGCTGACGAAGACCAAACAGATGCTGTCGGTACCACGGAGCTAAGCGGTACCGGCGGAGATGACCTGACGGTGTATGAGGCGGCAGACAACACAAGCTTTGCCGAAATCAGAACAACCGTACCTGCTGTAAAGCCTGTAGAAGGCGGCAGATACACCTCATATTTCGGCTACCGTATCAACCCCATAACCGACGAGTTTTCCTTTCATACGGGGCTTGATATTGCGGCGGTGCAGGGCAGTAAGATAAGAGCCGCATATTCAGGTGTTGTTACAAAAGTCGGTGAAGACAGCAGGGCAGGAAAATATATCTTTTTATCTCACGATGACAGTTTTGTTACATTTTATTGCCATTGCAGTGAGATTTTAGCCCAAGAAGGTGCTGTTATACGGCAAGGTGAAACCATTGCAAGGGTCGGTTCAACGGGCTGGTCAACAGGTCCGCATCTTCACTTTGAAATTAGAAAAAACAACATAAGATATAACCCGATATTCGTTCTTGAAAATGACAGTTAATATCAGGGGTACCGAGGTAAGACTTAGCTTTTCCTTTGCTTTTGTGCTGACTCTTATGATGGCTTTGTGTCAGGAAAGCATTGTAATAATGTGCGTTTGTGCATCGGTTATGCATGAGCTGGGGCACCTCTTATTTATGAAGCTCTTTGCAGAAAGAATAATAAGCATTGATTTCGGTGCCTTCGGTGTCAGAATTGAAAGAAGAAGCAAGGCTAATTTATCTTATAAAAAGGAGTGCATAATTGCCCTTGGCGGAATTATCGTAAATTTAGTTCTTGCTTTTCCTGCGATAATGTATTATTATTTTATGAAGAGTCAGACGGCACTGATGTTTTCGCTTATAACCCTGTTTATAGCCTTGTTTAACTGTATTCCGCTGAATATACTTGATATGGGCAGGGCTCTCAGGTGTTTGCTTATGCTGAAATATGACGAAGCCCGCACAGATAAAAAGCTACGGGTGCTTTCTCTTATCTGCGTAAATGCTCTGGCTGCTGTCTGTGTGTTATACAGTGCTTTTATTTGTGTTAACCCGAGCCTTATTGCGGTTACACTCTATCTGTATGTAATTACTCTCTTTGAGAAATGGAGTTAAAATAAATGATCAGTAAAGAAGTTCAGAAAATTCTACCTCTTGTGCAGAAGCCGGGCAGATACACCGGCGGTGAGCTTAACAGTGTTGTAAAGGATAAAACAAAGGTTGACCTTCGTTATGCCTTTTGCTTTCCTGACAGCTATGAGATAGGCATGTCACATCTCGGAATTAAAATACTCTATTCCCTTGCCAATGCAAGAGATGATGTCTGGTGCGAGAGGGTTTTTGCACCCTGGCACGATATGGAAGCTGAGATGAGAAAAAGAAATATACCTCTGTTTGCCCTCGAAAGCGGTGATGCACTGACGGAGTTTGATATGATAGGCTTTACTTTGCAGTATGAGCTGTCCTACACCAATGTGCTCAATATGCTTGACCTTGCGGGTATACCTGTGAGAAGCAGTGATAGAGAAGGCCTCACACCGATAATTGTCGGCGGCGGACCCTGCGTCTGCAATCCTGAGCCTATGGCAGATTTCTTTGACCTTTTTATGCTCGGTGACGGTGAGGAAGTAACCAATGAGGTTATGGACCTTCTTATCCGATGCAAAAAAGAGGGCACAACTAAAGGTGAGTTTTTAAAGCGTGCTGCGCAAATCGGCGGTGTATATGTGCCTTCACTTTATGATATAGCCTATAATGCCGACGGTACCGTAAAAAGCGTGGTTGCAAAAGAAAACGCTCCTGAAAGGGTAACAAAGCGAATTATAAGTGATCTTGACAGTGTGCATTATCCCGATAAATTCGTTGTACCCTTTGTTGAAGTGGTACACGACAGAGTTGTGCATGAAATACTCCGCGGCTGCATAAGAGGCTGCCGTTTCTGTCAGGCAGGCTTCATTTACAGACCCATAAGAGAAAAGAGTGCACACACGATAAATGAGCAGTGCAAACGCCTTTGCGAAAGCACGGGCTATGACGAAATCTCGCTTTCATCCCTGAGTACAAGTGATTACACCCATCTCGAGGAGCTCATGGGCAAGCTTTTAGAGTGGACTGAAGATTATAAGGTTAACATTGCGTTGCCCTCACTTCGTGTTGACAATTTCTCTGAGCAGCTTATGGAGCATCTGAAGAAGGTGAGAAGAAGCGGCCTTACCTTTGCTCCTGAGGCAGGCACGCAGAGGCTTCGTGATGCAATCAACAAAAATGTAACAGAGGAAGAAATGCTCAGAACGGCACGCAATGCCTTCAGCGGCGGCTGGTCAAGCGTTAAGCTCTATTTTATGCTTGGTCTGCCCACGGAAACCTATGATGATGTTGCGGGCATAGCCGAACTTGCTCAGAAGGTTGTAGGGGAGTTTTACACAAATCCCGACAGACCCAAGGGCAAGGGTGTTCAGGTCAATATCAGCGTTGCTTCATTTGTGCCAAAGCCCTTCACTCCCTTCCAATGGGCGGCACAGGATACCATAGACGAGCTTATTAATAAGCAGAATCATCTTCTGTCAAGTGTTAAAACAAAGAAGATTTCCGTCAGCTATCATAAGGTAAACATAAGCTTCCTTGAGGGCGTTTTTGCAAGAGGTGACAGAAAGCTCTGCAATGTTGTTGAGTATGCATGGAGACACGGCTGCAAATTTGACTCATGGGATGACAGCTTCCTTTTCGATGTGTGGATGCAGGCTTTTGTGGAGTGCGGTGTTGACCCGCTGTTTTACACAAGCCGAAAGCGTGAATACACCGAAATTCTTCCTTGGGATCACCTGGATTACGGTATAAGGAAGCAGTTTCTTATTGATGAGAACGAAAAGGCTCTTGAGGCTGCAACAACACCTCACTGCCGCATCAAGTGTGCAGGCTGCGGAACCAACAGACTTAACGGAGGTAAATGCGATGCGCTGTGTCAGAATATGGTTTAAAAAAATGGGCATGAGCCGCTATGTGTCTCACCTTGACCTTATGAGAGCAATGACAAGAGCTATAAGGCGTGCAAAGGTGCCCCTTTGGTACACCGAGGGATATAACCCTCACCCCTATATGACATTTTCTTTGCCTCTTTCACTTGGTATGGAAAGCCTCTGTGAGAGCATGGACATAAGAATTGAAGGGGAGAGCACCAACGAAGAAATCTTTGATATGCTCAAGGGCTCAATGCCTCCCGGTATTGAGATTATCAGTGTGGACGAGCCTGTGTACGATCAGAAATATATCTGCTACGGCGAGTTTGATGTTTTCTTTGACTGTGACAAAAAGGCAGAAAGTGTCAAAGCTCTCATTGAAGATATGCTCGCTCAGGATGAGCTTATTGTGCAGAAGCTGGGCAAAAAGGGCAGACACAAGGTGCTCAAGGATATCAATCTTATTGAATTCATCAAAAGCTACAGTGTGTCGGCCATGGGTGAGAGAGTGAAGCTGACAATTACTCTGCCTGCAGGCTCCACAACCAATGTTAACCCTTCACTTCTTGCTGACGAAATCGTGAGAAATGCAGGCGATATAAGCTACACAATTGTCAGAAAAAAGCTTATGACGGAGAATATGGAAATATTCAGATAATATTTGGTACGCGTTACAGGGATCGGCGTCCCCGACGGTCCGTTCCCGCAAAATAAACAATATTTAAAGTGACACAGCTTCGGCTGTGTCTTTTTTGTGTGATTTATATTGATTTTTATTTAAAAAAGTGGTAAACTAAAAGTACCACATATTTATAACATTTGAATATTTATAGCTCTCATAGGAGAAAACATCGGTAAAGATGTGTTCTCTTGATTAACTGTATCCTATGTGGGCTAAATGTTATAATTTGTGTGGTAGCAAATGAGAACCGTTTTTGCAGTGCGTCTCATTTGCAGGCGCACTTTATTGTTTTGGAGGAAAGAAAAATGGCATTGACATTCAAAAAAATCTTATGTTCACTGCTTGTTGTGGTTATGTGTATGATAAGCACACTTCTCAGCGGTTTTATTGGAATTGATTTACCAGGAATTAAGTGGTTTTCAGGTGGGATAAGTGTTGTTCACGCAACATCTATTTCACTTCCCTCTCAAATCACTATATTTGTGGGTGAAGTGACTTCACTCAATCCAACCTTTTCTTCTACAGATACATCGAATAAGGAATTTACTGTAACAGGTACAGATCACACCTATAGCTATAAGTCTGGCGCAATCTTTCAACAGACGAAAACAGATACCTGCAAGATTAGCGATTATATTTCAATTGGTCCCAACGGCATGATCAAAGGACTTAAAGCAACTATTGAGCCACAGACAAAAAAGACCTTCGCTTTCACCCTTACTGTTAGATTTATGGCTTCAGGTGAGACAGCTGAAGTGCGTGTGACAGTAATGAAAAAAATGTTGAGTCTGACATATATGGGTGACGATTCTCCGTGGTACTACGGCAACAGCGCTAAACTTACGGCTACCTTAGATGACTCAATTACCTCAAAATATTCTAACTCAGATATATGTTTTGAATCAAGCGACACCTCAATTGCAACAGCTTCTTCCGATGGTACTGTTACTGTCAAGGGTAAGGGCACTGTAACAATTACAGCTTACACATACGACTATGTTTATAGTGGTTCATTCCAGATTTATTGCAGAAGTGTTATAAATGTTGAAAAGGACTATTTTGAAAACTGTAAAGTCGACACTCCTTATCAAATTAACGCAACTCTTCAACCTGGTGGCGACGGAGAGACAGTAAGATTTGCTTCAACAGATACGTCAATTGCAACTGTCGATTCAAATGGTAATGTTAAAATGCTTAAAAACGGCAGCGCAAAAATTATAGTTATGACCAATATTGACTCTGTCAATTATAAAGAAATATGGTTTACTACAGATTCATTCACAAGTCCCTCAACCTCAAAGCTGCAACTTTTTAACCTGATTAAAGAAATGGCTGACTCCATAAAGACAAGTGATATTCTTCCAGGGTTTGTCCGTAATGATGCTTCCTATTTTACTAACATTTCCCTTGTCAATAAAGGGTCATATGATGATGTGTTAAATGAAGATGACCTCTATGTAATGTTTTCAGACCTTGCAACACCCAAGACCTTCAACCAGAAGGCGGTTACCTTAGACTCAACAGAAGATTTAGAAAATTATATGGCAAATGTGCCTGTAAAAGGTCAATATACGACAATTGTTGAGGGGCTTTCAATGAGTGACATCGAGAGCATTGTTTTTATTGACAAGGGCTCTTATACCTATGACCTTAAGCTTACTCTTGAAGAAGAAAGCTTTACATATCTGCCTACATCAGGTCTTAACACGAGGCATGGTAAGGTTTTTGATATCCTCACAAGCTCATATATTTCAAATGTTCTGAACGTCATAAACAACAGCAGTGATGATATGAAGATTACCTATGACTTATTTGCACAGCGCTATTATGACAGCTCAATTACAGTTTCTGTTAATAAGGTAACAGGCAAAGTAACCGATATGAAATATGATATGAATATAGATGTCAATATCAGTAATCTTAAATTCGCTTACTCGTTCTTCACTTATACGGCTGATGTCGGGTTCAGTTGCAACAATATAGTAAATTTTGATTTCTTGAGCTGCGATAATAAAAACTGTGAGTTTGGTCATACCTTTATCAACTACATCTCTGATGGTAAAGCAAACTGCACAACTGATGGCTTTATGATTGCCAAGTGTTATTACTGTGATGCAATTGACTCCATACCCGAAAAAGGAGGGCACTCTTTCAGTGACAAGTGGACAATTGACATTGAGCCTACCTGCACAAGTATTGGCTCAAAATCACGCCATTGTTTTTATTGTGATGAGAAGGTTGATATAACATCTATGGACAAGCTTTCTCACACTTATGATACAGTTGTAATACTTCCTAGTTGCACAAACCAAGGTTATACCACCTATACTTGCAAATGTGGAGACAGTTATATTGGTAATTATGTTGATATGCTCATGCACACTTATGCTCCTATTGTCATTTCCCCAACCTGTACGCAAAACGGTTACACTCTCTACACTTGTGCTTGTGGCGATAACTACACCGAAACCATCTCAGCTACAGGTCACAACTTCATTAACGGCTGGTCAACCTTGTTGGCTCCTACTTGTAAAGAAAGAGGTGTAAAAATAAAGGTTTGTGATACTTGTCATTACATAGAGAGTGAAGAGTTGCCTAAAATTATGCATACTGATGCCGATGGTGATTTTGAATGTGATATGTGTTCAATGAAATTGGTATCCGTTGGGCCTGATATTCCATCCGACCCATCAGAAAATTGTGATTGCAACTGCCATGCAGGTGGCATAAAGGCATTCTTCTTCCGACTTGTTAATTTCTTCCAAAAGTTGTTTGGTAAAAATAAAGTCTGTGAGTGTGGGGTAGCACACTAACCTTTTTGGCGGATTTGAATGTCAATAATTTGAAAGATTTGCACCGCGTACCAAAAACCTCAAAAAATCTCGCAAAAACCCTTGACTTTTATATCCGGTTGTGATAATATATTCAGGCATTTGTATCACAGTTATGTGGTTGGTGCCGGCTGAATTCAGTCAGTATAACAGCAAGCGGTCCTCTGTCGGCAGAGTTTTCGGCATGAACGTGGCAGAATTTAGGAGGATAAAAACCAATGGACAAACTCAGACTCATCTCAGACGCAAGCCTTAAGGCTGAAGCTCCTGAACTCAACATCGGTAGCACTGTTCGCGTTCACGTTAAGATTCGCGAAGGTGAAAGAGAAAGAATTCAGGTTTTTGAGGGCACAATCATCGCTCTTAAGGGCAGCGGTATCTCATCAACATTCACAGTTCGCCGTGTTTCCTACGGTGTTGGTGTTGAAAGAGTATTCCCTGTTCATTCACCCAATGTTGCTAAGGTTGAAGTTATCAGAAACGGTAAAGTTCGCAGAAGCAAGCTCTACTACCTTCGTGACAGAGTTGGTAAGTCAGCTAAGGTTAAGGAAAAGATCGGCTGATCAAAAGGCAAATAAGAGGAAGGCTAAGACCTTCCTTTTGTTTTATGTAAATTAAGAGTTTAACTCTTGACTTATTTTAGTTATTATGCTAAAATCTTTGCAATAAGTTAATCAGCTTTGACCAAGAGGAGTAGCAAGATAAGCTTTTCAGAGAAAAGGCGGTTGGTGCGAGCCTTTAAGTGCAGTCTTGTGAAGGTAGCTTGTGAGCTTCGGGAAGAAAGGCAGAATGCCAAGTAGAACCCGACGGTCAGTCCCCGTTAAAGATGTTGAGTGCAGTGCTTCGGTGCTGAATTCAGGTGGTACCGCGGAATTTTCTCCGTCCTGATTACGGGACGGAGTTTTTTATTTTGTAATTCATTTATTAACATATTGAGGTGAAAGTTATGGCAAAAGAACTTGCAAAACAGTACGATCCGAAAAATGTTGAGGACCGTATTTACAAGACCTGGCTTGACGGAAAGTATTTCCATGCCGAGGTTGATGAAAACAAGAAACCCTACACAATCGTAATTCCCCCTCCAAACATTACAGGTCAGCTTCATATGGGTCATGCTCTTGATAATACCCTTCAGGATATTCTTATCCGTTTCAGAAGAATGCAGGGCTTTGACACACTGTGGCTCCCCGGCACAGACCACGCTTCAATTGCAACTGAAGCTAAAATTGTTGAGGCAATGAAGGCTGAAGGCATTTCAAAGGAGGATCTCGGCAGAGAAGGCTTCCTTGAGAGAGCCTGGGACTGGAAGGCACAGTACGGCGGCAGAATTATCGAACAGCTTAAGAAAATGGGCTCCTCCTGCGACTGGGACAGAGAGCGTTTCACTCTTGACGAGGGCTGCTCAAAGGCAGTTAAAGAGGTTTTTGTAAATCTCTATGAAAAGGGTCTCATTTACCGTGGCGAAAGAATGATTAACTGGTGCACTCACTGCAAGACATCAATTTCCGATGCCGAGGTTGAGCACGAGGAAAAGGACGGTAGCTTCTGGCATCTGAGATATCCCTTTGCTGACGGTACCGGTTATATTGAGGTTGCTACAACTCGTCCCGAAACTATCCCCGGCGATACCGGTGTTGCAGTTCATCCCGACGACGAAAGATATAAGGCAATTGTAGGCAAAACGGTTATTATCCCTGTTATCGGCAGAGAAATCCCCATTGTTGCAGACAGCTATGCTAAGATGGATAAGGGAACAGGTGCCGTTAAAATTACACCTGCTCACGACCCCAACGACTTTGAGGTCGGTCTCAGATGTGATCTTCCCGTGCTCAATGTAATGACCGATGACGGCTTTATGAATGAGGCTGCAGGCAAGTATTCAGGCATGGATCTTATGCAGTGCCGTAAGGCTATTGTTGCTGATATGGAAGCAGCAGGTGCTCTTGTTAAAATTGAGCCCACAAAGCATGAGGTGGGCACTTGCTACCGCTGCCATACCGCTGTGGAGCCCCGTGTTTCAAAGCAGTGGTTTGTTAAAATGGAGCCTCTTGCTAAGCCTGCTATTGATGTTGTTCGTCAGGGCAAGGTTAAGTTTATCCCCGAGCGCTTTGACAAGATTTATTATAACTGGATGGAAAATATCCGTGACTGGTGCATTTCCCGTCAGCTCTGGTGGGGTCACAGAATCCCTGCATGGTACTGTGAGGAATGCGGCGAAATCACAGTTTCAAAGGAAGAGGCAACAAAGTGCTGTAAGTGCGGCAGCACAAAAATTACTCAGGATCCCGATACCCTTGATACATGGTTCTCATCAGCTCTCTGGCCCTTCTCAACTCTCGGCTGGCCTGATAAGACACCTGAGCTTATGCACTATTATCCCACAAGCACTCTTGTAACAGGCTATGATATTATCTTCTTCTGGGTTGCAAGAATGATCTTCTCCGCTTGTGAGCAGATGGGCGAAGTACCCTTTGACACTGTATTTATTCACGGTATTGTCCGTGACGAGCTTGGAAGAAAGATGTCAAAATCCCTCGGTAACGGCATTGACCCTCTTGTTGTTATTGAGCAGTACGGTGCCGATGCACTCAGACTCACACTTGCAACAGGTAACAGCCCCGGAAATGATATGCGTTACAGCGAAAAGAAGGTTGAAGCATCCCGTAACTTCTGCAACAAGATATGGAATGCGGCAAGATTTATTCTTATGAATCTGCCCGAGGATGAAGCTGCTCCTCACATTCCAGAAAATCTTGCACTCGAGGATAAATGGATTCTTTCACAGTACAACAGACTTACCAAGGAGGTTACAGACAACCTTGATAAGTTTGAGCTTGGTGTTGCTGTGCAGAAGCTTTATGACTTCATCTGGGATGTTTTCTGCGATTGGTATATTGAGCTTGCTAAGATAAGACTTCAGAAGGGTGGCGACGAAGCTGCAACTGCAAGAGCAGTTCTCGTTTATGTTATGAGTGAGACTCTCAAGCTTCTTCATCCCTTTATGCCCTTCATCACAGAAGAAATCTGGCTGACTCTTCCTCACGACGGTGAGACAATTATGAAGTCGCAGTGGCCCGTATTCAGTGACGAGCTTGTTTTTGCTGAAGATGAGGAAAAAATGAATGTTATTATGGATGCCATCAGAGCTATCCGTAACAGACGCGGTGAAATGAATGTACCGCCCTCAAGAAAGGCTCATGTTTACATTGCCACGGAAAAGAAGGACATCTTCTCACTTTCAGCTGTGTTTATGCAGAAGCTCGCTTCTGCCTCAGAGGTAACCGTAGGCGACAGCTTCAATATTGAGGGCAGTGTAAGCATTGTAACTGCCGATGCAAAGATCTATATTCCTATGGGCGACCTTGTTGATTTCGAGGCTGAGAGAAAGAGGCTTCTCAAAGAGAAGGAGACTGCTGAAAAGAAGCTTCAGCAGATTAACGGCAAGCTTTCAAATCCCGGTTTCCTTGCAAAGGCACCTCAGAATGTTATTGACACTCAGAAGGCTGATGCTGAAAAGCTGACAGAAAAAATAAAGATGATTGACGAGAGCCTTGCTGCACTTGTATAATCAATAAAAAATCAGAGGATGTAAGGCGTTGTACCCGTAAGGATACAACGCCAGTTTTATTCGCCATACGGCGAGTTGTATTGCTTCGCAGTTTTATTGTGCTTCGCACAGTGTTATTCGCTTCGCGAGTTCGTTGCGAATAAAATAACACTGAATCCGAAGGATTCAATAACACTATTGTCCGGGGACAATAATATCACTCTGCCGCAAGGCAGAATAACACTTGAAAATCTTTTCCGTTTTATGTATAATTTATATAGAGGTGGTATTTATGGCGGATAGTATTTTGCGGGATAAAGCTAAAGAGTTTGCAAAAGAAATAGTTTTTGCTTGCCGAGATATGAAAAATAATAAAAAAGAATCTGTCCTGATAAATCAGCTTCTTCGCTCAGCAACTTCTATCGGTGCAAATATACACGAAGCACAATATGCACAGGGAACCAAAGATTTTATATCAAAATTAGAGATAGCACAAAAAGAGTGCTATGAAACAGAGTATTGGTTAGAACTTCTTTTTGAAACTGACTGTTTATCTGAAGAAAATTATAAAAAGTTACATAATGATTGCGGAACAATCAGAAGAATGCTTATTTCTTCATTGAAAACAATCAAAGCTAATCACTCATAGGAGGGGTGTAATGATAAAGGGATGCAGTTTTAAAATTGAAAACATATTTCAGATGTTTAAAAAGCATTATTGTCCTGTTTGCAATGCTGAATTATCTAAAAGAAAAGTTTCAGAAATTGTCAATTCCGAATCACCCGAATCTGAAAATTATGATTTTGAGGTTGCAGATGTGTTTGTAAAAGGTGATATGAAATTTACGCATATTGAGCTTTATTGTAATCAATGTAATAAGTACTACACAATTAAAGAAGCGAAGAAAAATAAATTTTAACAGCGCACTTACTCACCACCAAAGGTGTAAGTGTTAAAAATGAGAGGTAATACGGATGTCC
>JAFQLV010000036.1 GCA_017396515.1 Clostridia bacterium
ATAACGCTTGAGTGGCAAAGTACCCTTTCATAAGGTGCTCTGTCTTCAAGCACTGTGCTCATAAACAGAAGTGAATAGAACCAGAGACGAACCTGCTCACGCATTTCAACAACCCATTCAGCGGGGAAATTCTTTCTCCATTCTTCTTTATCGTCAAAATATCCTGTGGTTGAGAAGGGAACGATACCTGCATCAAGCCATACGTCACCAACATCGGTGATACGCTTTGTAGCCTTGCCGCACTTGGGACACTTGATTTCAACTTCGTCAATCCAGGGTCTGTGAAGCTCGGGGAGGGCGTCGACCTTTGCAGGGTCAACTGCAAGCTCTCTGAGTTCGTCAATTGAGCCTACAACATGAACATTGCCGCAGTCCTCACATACATAGAAGGGGAGAGGCATACCGTAATAACGCTTACGGGAAATATTCCAGTTGCCCATATTGTTGAGCCAGTCAATCATACGCTTGCCGTTTGATTCGGGCTCCCACTTAACGCTGAGTGCATTTTTGATAAGGCGGGGCTTAAGCTCCTCAGTTGTGATAAACCATGAGGGTACGAGACGGTAGATAAGCTCTTCTTTACATCTCCAGCATACGGGGTAGCTGTGCTCGTGAGGCTTAACAAGATAGAGCTTGTTTCTCTTTTTCAGCTCCTCAAAAACCTCGTCGGCAATAGTCTTGCTGTTTTTGCCTGAGAAGAAGCCGAAGCCCTTGAGGAAGATGCCCATATCGTCAACGGGCATAATTTCGGGAAGGCCGAGTCTCTTGCCGAGCTCGTTATCCTCTGCACCGCAGCCGGGAGCAATGTGAACAACGCCTGTACCTTCTTCGGCGTCAACATCTTCCCAAGCTACAATCTTATGCTCAAAGCCCTGCTGAGCCTTAAGCTCGGGGAAGCAGGTTTCAAACTTTCTGCCCACAAGCTCGTCACCCTTGAACATACGCAGCACCTCAAGCTTATCGTCGCCGAGATATTTGATGGCATTCTTAGCAAGGATAAGTGTCTGCTCGTCGCTCTTTACCTTAACCTCAACATAGTCGATTTCAGGGTTAACTGCAAGGGCTACGTTTGATGAAAGAGTCCAGGGTGTGGTTGTCCACACAATGATTTTGCTGTCAAGGCCCTCAACGGGAAGCTTGAAGAAAACTGAGTTATGTGTAACTGTTTTATATGAACCTGTCATTTCATGCTCTGAAAGTGATGTGCCGCAACGGGGACACCAGGGCATGGGCTTATATTCTCTCTGAATCCAGCCGTTGTCGTCGCAGGTCTTAAGGAAGTGCCAGATGCTTGTGATGTTTTTGTCTGTGTTGGTGTAGTAGGAATTATCCCACTGCATCCACTGACCGAGTCTCTTTGACTGTTCGGTGATAACACCTGAATACTGCTTAACTCTGTCAACACACTTTCTTGTGAATTTGTCGATACCGTAATCCTCGATATCCTTTTTGCTTTCAAAGCCAAGGTCTTTTCAACGCCTACCTCAACCCAGAGGCCTTGTGAGTCAAAGCCGTTCTGACAGCGGCAGTCATAGCCGTTCATAGACTTATATCTTATAAAAGTATCTTTAAGGGTACGACCCCATGCGTGGTGGATACCCATAGGATTGTTGGCGGTAATTGGGCCGTCAATGAAGCGGAAACGCTCCTTACCCTGATTTTTTTCTTTACGCTTTTCATAGCAGTTGTTATCTTCCCAGAACTTCAGAATTTGGTGTTCCATGGCGATAAAGCTGTTACTCTTTTCGATTTCTGCCATCGGTGATTCCTCCGTGTTTTTTCAGATTAAGTGAGGCACTAACCCCACTTTACATATACCTAATAAGTATACAATAATATTGTTTTTATTGCAAGTGCTTTTTCCTTATTTGTGACAGACTTTTAGCATATTTTTTCAGATTTTTTTCTTCATATTGCTTTGCGGTACTTATGTATATTTGTCCTGTGTATAAATTTTCGGTTAACATTAAAGGCAGAGTGTTGACATAATATTCTTTAAGTGTATTATTAGAGGAAGGAAGGAGGCTCAGGCAATGAGAAGATTATCAAGAATAACAGCAATTATAATTTCAGCTGTTTTGTTTTTCGGCAGTGTGTTTGCTGTGGCAGGCACTGACGGCATAATACTGATGTAAAAATTAAACTTAATATATATGCAACACCTCTGACATATTTATCATCTAATATGGCAGAGGTGATTTTTATGAGAAAAATGATTGCAGCTGTTTTTGCAGTGCTGCTTATTTTATCCTTGGCAGGCTGTGTAAATAATCCGGGTCAGGCAGTGACAAAGCTCAATGAGGGTGAAATGATGCTCACAGGCAAGGTGACAAAGGTCAGCTCAAACCTTATGACCTTTGAAACAGAGGAAAGCAGCATAAGTGACAAGTTTTATATAGGCTACAGTGACAGTGTAACCGTGGTAGAGGACGGAGAGTATGTGGTGGACTGTGCTGCCGATTATTTCAAGGGGAAAAGGATAAGTGTAATCTGCAGTGAGCTGGTGGAGGAAACCTACCCTGCAGGACTGACAGCTGTGCGAATGATTATCATTCAGTGACCGATAAAGGCTGCTGCTGTATATAAAAGAGTTAAAAATTTATAAAAAAGGCTCATAATGCTAAAACAGAAATATAAAACCGTTTAAATGTGTCATTATTATTAAGACATATTAAACGGTTTTTTTCATAAACCGTAAGGAGGAAAAACAATAATGAAAAAGAAAGCCATTGCATTAGTTTTATCAATCGTAATGCTTTTTTCAGCAACAACACTGCCTGCTTCGGCAATTGACTTTGAGTCGGCAAGTGAGCCCATAACAAAGGTGCTCGGCAAGGCATTAGGCACAGTTTTCACAGGTCTTGTTACAGTGCTCAATGCTTTCATGGGCGAAAATGACAAGTTCGTTGAGGAAGATGAATACGTCTATGACAATTTCTATGAGGGCACAGGCGAATTCATCTCAGAAGCTAAGCCCGGTGCCACATGGTCATTAGGTCAGGCTGAGGCAAGCCTGGTACCCGAGGATTGGCAGGATGAAAAATATGACCTTTATCTCGGCGGCTTTATCAGCGAGCAGAACCTTTTCACAAACGATGTTCGTGAAATTCTCGATGATATGAAGGTTCGTGTTATTGCTATGGACGACGGTTCAGGCAGAGGCACATCAGTTTTTGCAACAATTGACTCAATAGGTATTGCTAACGGCGACGCAAGAATTATCAGAGCAATGCTCAGCGAGTTTGCAAAGAAAAACAACATCAATTCAATCAACATTTTCTCAACACACACTCATTCAGGCATTGACACTCAGGGTCTCTGGACAGAAATCTTCCGCAAGTGGCCCAAGAATATTTTAAGTGCCTTCACACGCATAGGTGAAACAGAGCAGGGCACAGACCCCGAATATATGGACTTCCTTTATAACACAGTTGCAACTGCTATTAAAACTGCTGTTGACAATATGGAAGCAGGTATGATGACCTATGCCGAAAAGGATATCGGTGCGAAATACTTCAACAATAAAAACAGACCCTCAGCAGACGGTCTTGACTCATCACTCAGAAGACTCACCTTCTATCCTGCAAACAAATCATCACGCCCCACAATTATTCTCAATATGTCCTCACACCCTGATGTTGCAGGTCTTGCAACAGCAGATGACCCTGTTAAGGGCCACGGCGTATCAGGCGACTATGTCTATTACATAGGCGAAACCTTAAACGGTGCAGGCTATGACTTTATGTTCTTCAACGGTGCAATTGCAGGCATATATATCGGCGGCATCGATGTTGAAGCTCCCAGACGAGTTGACACAGCAGACAACTACGGCACTGAAATCGGCAAAATGGTTTTGGGCATGACAATGAGCGAAGAAGAAATCAAGGCTGACGAATATCTTATGAGCCTTAATTTCACCCAGGAGCAGACAGCAGGTCACAGCTACACACCCTGGTATGAGGGCTGGGTACCTGCAAAGGAAGAGACAGTTGAGCCTGTTCTCAACCTTAAGCTCAAGACAGTTGAGGTTCCCGTAACCAATCCCGTAATCAAGGCAGCTGGTAAGCTGGGTGTTGTCAATTACACAATTAAGTGTTCA
Source organism: Clostridia bacterium (assembly GCA_017396515.1). Classification (GTDB taxonomy): domain Bacteria; phylum Bacillota; class Clostridia; order Oscillospirales; family Acutalibacteraceae; genus UBA6857. The sequence continues at coordinate 4,100 of JAFQLV010000036.1, forward strand.
GGTCTCATAAAGAGAGAATACAAGGTAACAACAGAAATCGGCTATATGGAAATCGGTGACAGCATGCAGATTGCCTTTGTACCCGGCGAGTTCTGTGCTGACCTGTGGAACGGCGGCAGCTCACTCACAGCCGAAGCAAGCATCAGCGGTGAAGCCTTCACAGGCAAGACAGTCACTGAGATTTTCGGTGAAGACACAGTTGTTTTCGGCCTTGCAAACGATGCTGTAGGCTATATCGTGCCCGATAATGACTACTGCATGTGCCTTGCCTTCGGTCACTATCACGAAACGCTTTCACTCGGCAAAAACACAGCCTCAACACTTATGAGTGCTTTTGAAGCTTTAGCCGAAGAAATCAAATAAATAATATTGGCAAAAGGAACTGCACTGAGCTGCAGTTCCTTTTTAAAATCAATATTGACAAATATTAAAATGTGTTATATAATAAGGGTGTAAAAGGCAGTAACTCATCAAAGTCGGTTATGCCAAAACGAGTTATAAGAAAATAACGCCGAGTTTAGCAGACACGGGCGTTATTTTTTTATGGATTTTGAAGAAACTATAACTAACACTGTGAGTGCTATTATGTAAACTATTATGAGTTCCATAAGCATCATCCGCCTTTCCATAGCAATATGGTGAGAGAATGACATAACCGCCCTGATTTACCGTATGGTAAGCACTTGCCTTTTACGAGGTGATTATATAATAAAAAGCAGAGAATGTCAACTTTTTAATTTCAGACAAACTGTTGAATATTTGACAAATGTAGGCTATAATTAACGGGAAAACTAAATTAAAAGGAGAACCTATTATGAATTATCAACTTGATTTTACAGGCAAAACAGTGCTTATCACCGGTGCGGCAAGCGGCATCGGCCTTGAAAGTGCAAAGGCTTTTCTTTCCTGCGGTGCTTTTGTTTATATGGCAGACTATAACGAAGCTGCCCTCAAGGCACAGGCCGAGGCTCTTTCGGCAGAGTACGCGGGTAAGGTTGCGGCAATAGTGTCAGACATCACCGCCGAAGAAGGTGTTGCAAAAATGCTTGAGGCTGTCAAGGCAAATACAGGCAGTCTCGATATACTTGTCAACAACGCAGGCATGTCACACTCAGCCTATAGCATGCACGAAAAGAAAGAGGATTGGGACAAGGTTATTGCGCTTAATCTTACCAGCCATTTCTTTGTCAGCCAGGCTGTAGCCAATGCATTTATGATTCCTCAGAAAAAGGGTAAAATAGTTAATATGTGCTCTCTCAGCGGCATTATGGGCATTCCCTCTGCAGTGGCTTACAGTGCCAGCAAGGGCGGAATTATGCAGATGACCAAGTCACTTGCAGGCGAGTGGGCACGCTTTGGCATCACGGTTAACAGTGTTTGTCCCGGCTTTGTTGAAACACCTCTTATAAAAGACAACCTTGCCAATGAAAAGTGGCTGGGCTATATGAATATGCGCACACCTATGCGCCGTCTTGCACAGCCTGAGGACATAGCAGGTTCAGTTTTATTCCTTGCAAGCGATATGGCTCAGTATATCACAGGCACTTCGATTGTTATCGACGGCGGTTTTTCAAGCGGATCGTGAGGTACCTCTCCGTCTGCTCCCGTAAGGTCGCATCCACCTCTCCTTTCAGGAGAGGCTGACTGGCGAAGCAGACAAAAGGGTGTCCGTTTCTGGAAGAAAAGCTGTCCGAAGGACTGAGAGGTCACAAAAACAAAAACCCACCCTTATGGGTGGGTCTTCATTTTCTCAAATTAGAGAGGCATAACGATCTTGTTTGCGATTTCGTCAGCAACGTTG
>JAFQLV010000037.1 GCA_017396515.1 Clostridia bacterium
ATATGCAGGATACCTATTATCTTGATAACGGACAGCTTCTCAAGAGCCACACATCAGCTACACAGAACGCAATTTACAAGAAGTATAAGGATGCACTTGTAAATGACGGTGTGCCCATAAAGGCTATTTTCCCGGGTCGCTGTTTCAGAAACGAAGCAACTGATGCTTGCCACGAAAACACCTTCTTCCAGATGGAAGGCGTTATGGTTGACAAGGATATCTCAATTTCAAACCTTATTTACTTTATGAAGACAATGCTTTCAGAGGTTTTCCAAAAGGATCTGAAGGTAAGACTGCGCCCCGGCTTCTTCCCCTTTGTTGAACCCGGCTTTGAGCTTGACATCAGCTGCCTTATCTGCGGCGGCGAGGGCTGTCCCTCATGCAAGCACAGCGGTTGGCTTGAGCTTTGCCCCTGCGGCATGATTCATCCCGAGGTGCTTAAGGCAGGCGGCATTGATCCCGATGAATACACAGGCTTCGCCTTCGGTCTCGGCCTTACAAGACTTGTAATGATGAAATACGGCATTAAAGATATACGTGATCTGAACGGCGGTTCACTCAAAACACTCACACAGTTCACAGATGACGAATAAGAGGAAAGGAGAGAGCAACTTATGTTTTTATCAATGAATTGGATTTCAGATTTTGTTGACCTTGAGGGTCTTGATAAGCTTGACCTTATCCACCGCTTCTCACTGTCAACTGCTGAAGTTGAAAATGAAATATTCTTCAAGGGCAGCGATATCAGCGGTATCGTTGTAGCTGAGATAAAGGAAATAGCTGATCACCCCGAATCAAAGAAGCTTCACCTTTTAAAGGTTGATGCAGGTGACGGCAAGCTCACAGATGTTGTCTGCGGTGCTCCGAATGTAAGAGTAGGTATGAAAACCGCTTTTGCTAAGGTCGGTGCAAAGATAGGCGAAATTGAAATTACTCCCCGTGCTCTTGCAGGCTACACCTCCTACGGTATGTGCTGCAGCGAAAAGGAAATAGGCATCAGCGACGATAACAGCGGCATTATGGATATCACAGACGATATTGCAAACGGCACTGAAATCAAAGATGCTTATGAGGTTGACGATATTGTTTTTGAGGTTGACAACAAGTCTCTGACAAACCGCCCCGATCTCTGGGGTCATTACGGCATTGCAAGAGAGTTTGCTGCGCTTGCAGGCAGACCTCTTAAGCCTCTTGACAGTGTTGACCTTTCAGAATATGACAGTCTTCCCAAGGTTGATATGAAAATTGAAGACAGCCTTTGTCAGAGATATTCCTGCCTGCAGGTTGAAAATATCACAAAGAGTGTCAGCCCCGTAAATATGAGAATCAGACTTTTCTATTGCGGAATGAGAAGCATTAATCTGCTTGCTGACCTTACAAACTACCTTATGCTTGAAATGGGTCAGCCTATGCACGCTTTCGACTCAAGAAAGGTTGAGAAGCTCCGCATCAAGCGCTTCGACGAAAGCTTCACCTTCACAACTCTTGACGGTGCACAGAGAAATATTGATGAAAACACCCTTATGATCTGTAACGGTGACACTCCTGTTGCTATTGCAGGCATTATGGGCGGTCTTGAGAGTGAAATTGTTGATGACACAACCACACTCACTCTTGAAAGTGCTACCTTCGATGCTGTTTCAATCCGTAAGTCAACCGTAAGACTTGCACACAGAACAGACGCTTCAATGAGATATGAAAAGTGTCTTGATCCTGAAATGACAGTGCCTGCTATTGCACGTTTCGTTAAGCTTCTTCAGGATGTTGACAGCGGTGTTAATGTTGTTTCAGCTCTCACAGATGAAAGAGCCTTCGAGTACGACAAGATAAGCCTCACCTTTGATAAGAAGTTTGTTGACCGTTACACAGGCATTGAAATTGACAATGACACAATTGTCAAGACTCTTGAAAGTCTGGGCTTCGGTGTGGAGCTGGAAAATGACAGCTTCACTGTTGCGGTACCCTCATGGAGAGCAACCAAGGATGTAACCATCAAGGCCGATATTATTGAGGAAATCACAAGAATTTACGGCTATGATAATTTTGACATACACACCACAGAAACTCCTCTTTATCCCGTACGCCCCGACACAGAAAAAACCGTTGAAGATAAAATCAAGGATATTCTTGTCAAGCGTTTCTCACTGCACGAAATGCACTCCTATGTCTGGATGTATTATGATGAATGCAAGGATTTAGGCATTGAAATAGAAGATAACATCAGGCTTGTCAATGCAACTAACCCCAACATTGAGGTTATCAGAAAGTCAATAGTACCCACACAGCTTTGTCAGGCTAAGATAAATAACACCTATGCACCCTCATTCGGCATTTTTGAGGTGGGCAGAGTAGTTGAGGGCCTTAAGGAAGACGGCCTTTGCAATGAAAAGAAAAAGCTTGCTATCACACTTTTCTCAAAGACAAAGTCAATGGAAGCTCTCTATTTTGAGCTTCGTGATATGCTTGCAACTCTTGCTCTCGATATCAAGCATCTTTCACTTTCATATGAAACAATTGAGGCCGCACATTGCTATCAGCACCCGAAAAACCTCAACGCTGTTATTCTCGGCGGCAAGGCTATCGGTGAAATCGGTATAGTACATCCCACTGTATCAAAGAAGATTGACAAAAAGGCTAATATTGTTTATGCCGAAATTGATGTCAGAGATTTTGCTGAAGCTCAGGTGCAGGCTATCAGATATGAAGAGCCCTCAAAGTTCCCGGGCATTGAAATTGACCTTTCATTTGTAAGCAATAAGTTTGCACCTATCGGCAAGGCTATTGAGGCAGCCAACTGTCCTCTTATCAAAAAGACAGAGGTTGTTGACACCTACGAAGACGAAAACGGCAAGTCAATCACCTCAAGAATTACCTTTGCACATCCTGAAAAGACTCTGACCAAGGATGAGGTTATGGATGTTGTCGGCGGCATTATTGCTGACCTTGAAGCAAAGGGAATAAGCCTTAAGAAATAATAAGTAAAGCTCTTTTGATACTTTTCTTGCAAGAAAAGTATGCCCGCGCGGCGAGCGCATAACAACAAGAAACAGTGCAGAGGTTTAATACTTCTGCACTTGCTTTTTAACAAAAATGGTAGTATAATCAAAGAAAAAGGAGGAAGAAAATATGAAAAACAACAATGCACTTCAGGCGATAAAGTTTGCCCTGTTCTCTGCTTCGGCAGGCATCATTCAGGTGGCTTCATTCACACTTCTCAATGAGCTTGTGCTGCCTAATATTCACATTGGGAATGAAAAGATTATGGCTATTCTCAGCTCCGAATACGGTGTGTGCTATCTTATCGCACTTACTCTTTCCGTTTTATGGAACTTCACATTCAACCGCCGTTTCACCTTCAAGTCAGCGGCAAATATCCCTATTGCTATGGCTAAGGTCTTTGGCTTCTATCTGGTGTTTACACCTGTTTCCACATTGCTGGGCAATATGGCAACGGGCAAGGGTGTCAACGAATACATCGTTCTTGCTGTTACAATGCTTTCAAACATGGTGCTTGAATACCTTTTCTGCAAGTTTGTGGTTTATAAGGGACAGGAAAACACTATAGAAGAAAAGAAAAAGGAAGAGTAAGGCTTTTCATTAAAGCTTTCACAGCTCTGCAAAAAACAAACAATGACGGCCTCTTATGAAGCCGTCATTTCTCATTTTATCATTTTTTATTCGCTGAGCGAAAAGTTTTCTTTTCCTACTGCGCAGTGAGGGCACTCGAAATCGTCGGGCAAATCCTCAAATGCTGTGCCGGGCTCAATGCCGAGCTCGGGGAAGCCTTCGTCTTCGTCGTATTCCCAACCGCACACATCACAGATATAAATCATTCCTGTTTCGCTCCTTTCGGTGTTATACTTTATGAGTAATATATATCACCATAGCAGGTGTTTGTCAAGAGCTTTTCTGCAATATTTTACATAAGCTCGCAAATCATGTCGCAAAGCTCTGTGGGACTTTCAACTGCCTTGCCTGCAATAAGACAGCCCTGAGCATAAAGAATCTTTGCGTACTTGGCTGCGGTGTCTTTGTCGCTGTCATAAAGAGCCTTTAATTTGTCGGCAACAGGGTGGTTTTTGTTTATTTCAAGCACCAGCGTAGCCTTTGCACCGTTTGCTCCGGGCATTGCAGAGAGCACCTTTTCCATTTCAAGGGAAAGCATGCCTTCACTTGTCAGACATACAGGGTGCTTTTGCAGCTTGGTTGTGAAGCGTACCTCGTTGACTGCACCGCCGATGCTGTCTTTCAGGAAGTCACGAAGCTCTTTGGTTTCCTCGTTTTCCTTCTGCATAGCTTCCTTTTCGGCTTCATTGTCTAAGTCAAGGTTGCCTGCACAGATATTGGTGAAGGTTTTCTCTTTATACTGCATAAGCATCTGCAGCGCAAACTCATCAACATCGTCTGTGAGATAGAGTATTTCATAGCCCTTTGCCTTTACGGCATCGCTCTGCGGAAGCATATCGATTTTGTCTGTGGTCTCACCGCAGGCATAGTAGATAGTTTTCTGCTCCTGCTTCATTCTATCCGTATATTCACCGAGTGTTACAAGCTTCTTTTCACTTGAGGAGTAGAACATAACCAAATCCTGCAGAGTTTCCTTATGTGCACCGTAATCGCTGTAAATGCCGTATTTGAGCTGTAAGCCGAAGGTGCTGTAGAATTTTTCATAAGCCTCACGGTCATCCTTAAGAAGCTTTGCAAGCTCGTTTTTAATTTTCTTTTCTATGTTCTTTGCAATTATCTTGAGTATATGGTCATGCTGAAGTGTCTCTCTTGAAATGTTCAGAGAAAGATCGGCAGAGTCCACAAGACCCTTGACAAAGCTGAAATAGTCGGGTAAAAGCTCGGCACATTTATCCATAATCAGCACACCGTTGCAGTAAAGCTGCAAGCCCTTTTCATAGTCCTTTGAATAGAAATCAAAGGGTGCTCTTGCGGGGATATAAAGCAGGGCATCATAGCTTATCTGACCCTCTGTTTTTGAGTGAATTGTCTTAAGGGGTGCCTGAAAATCATAAAACTTTGACTGATAAAATTCGTTATATTCTTCTTCCTTGATTTCACTCTTTGATTTTCTCCACAGGGGTACCATTGAGTTGAGCTGTGTGTTTTCAGTTACCGTTTCGTATTCATCCTCTGTGCCCTCTTTAAGTGCTGTTGTTGTCATATCAAGCATAATGGGGTAGCGGATGTAGTCTGAATATTTGCCTACAATGTCTTTGAGTGCATACTGATCAAGGTACTGATCATAGTTTTCATTTTCTGTGTTGTCTTTGATTTTAAGTGTGATAACGGTACCGGCAGTGTCCTTTTCAGCTTCCGTAATTGTGTAGCCGTCAACACCCTCGCTTTCCCAGAGATATGCCTTATCATTACCCTGAGCCTTTGAGAGTACGCTTACCTTGTCGCTGACCATAAATGCCGAGTAGAAGCCTACACCGAACTGACCGATAATTTCAACATCGCTGTCCTTCTGAAGGTCGCTCTTGAAATCAAGAGAGCCGCTTTTGGCAATGGTACCAAGGTTATTTTCAAGCTCATCCTCTGTCATACCGCAGCCGTTGTCACTTACGGTGAGGGTGCGGTTATCCTTGTCAATTGTCAGCTCAATTCGGTATTCCTCACGGCTTGCTCCGCCTTCACCGTTTGCCATAGCGTTGTAATAACGTTTGTCAAGAGCATCGCTTGCATTTGAGATAAGCTCACGAAGGAAAATGTCTTTATGGGTATAGATTGAGTTAATCATCATATCCATAAGCTTTTTGCTTTCAGCTTTAAATTGTCTTTTGTCCATGATTATTACTCCTTCAATTAATATTGCTAAAAATTAGCACTCGCAACTTATGAGTGCTAAAACATATTATACCCCACTTTTTTTCTTTGTCAAGAGGGGAATGGAAAAATTCGGAATTGCGACGAAAAAACTGCCAACGGACAGCTGTTACCCGCAGGGGTAATTTAACCTTACGACCCTTGGGTCAAATTAATGGAAAATAAAAGCTATATCCGTCTGAACCGTTTGGAACAGACGGATATTTTTAGATTGACTTTTATGTGATTTTGTAGGTGGGCACAAACTTAAATATTTATTAAAGCTTCCCCGCAATTCCGCATTCCGCATTATCTTATATAGGGCAACGGGTTGACCTTATAGCCGTTGACCAGCACCTCAAAATGCAGATGCGGGCCTGTGGAGTTGCCCGTTGAGCCTATGCGGCCTATCTGCTGACCCTGATAAACCTTCTGACCC
>JAFQLV010000038.1 GCA_017396515.1 Clostridia bacterium
ATTCCGTTTGTAAGACGTACTCTGGCGATCTTACGAAGAGCTGAGTTCGGCTTTTTCGGTGTAGCTGTCTTAACTGCTGTGCAAACGCCACGCTTCTGAGGTGAGCTGTGGTCTGTCATCACATTCTTCTTTGAGTTGAGACCCTTAAGAAGAGCAGGAGCCTTCGGCTTCTTAACGAGTGTTTCTCTACCGCTGCGAACTAACTGGTTAAAGGTAGGCAATCGTAGCATCTCCTTTCCTTAAATATTGAATGCTTATAATCGCATGCCTAAGTATTATATCTCAAGTGCCTTATTTTGTCAATATTTTTTTTGCCTGCGGTGAATTTTGTAGACTTGCTCATTTTAAACAAATATACATCCTTCTTTTTGTTTATAATGCACATTTTTAGTCACATTGTTTACTTATAAGAGGCGCAAAAAAACAGCAGGAAGGTCTTTACTCCTTCCTGCTGAGAGGCTTCTGATTATAAATCCTTAAGATGCTTGCTTCTGCTGGGGTGACGAAGCTTTCTGAGAGCCTTGGCTTCAATTTGTCTTATACGCTCTCTTGTAACATTGAATGCCTTGCCGACCTCTTCAAGAGTCTGAGGAGTACCCTCACCGAGACCGAAGCGAAGACGAAGAACCTCTGCCTCTCTGGGAGTGAGAGTTTCGAGAACCTCATTAACCTTTGTTTTAAGGAAGGTCATTGCAGCTGCATCAGCAGGTGAAAGAGCATCTTCATCGGGGATGAAATCGCCGAGATGGCTGTCTTCCTCTTCACCGATGGGAGTTTCAAGTGAAACGGGCTCCTGTGAAATGCGAAGGATTTCACGCACCTTATCAACACTCAGGCCAAGCTCCTTGGCAATATCCTCGGGAGTAGGCTCCTTGCCGTCACGGTGCAGAAGCATATTGCTTGCCTTCTTAACCTTGTTGATGGTTTCCACCATATGAACGGGGATACGGATGGTTCTGCCCTGATCGGCAATAGCTCTTGTGATTGACTGTCTTATCCACCATGTGGCATAGGTTGAAAACTTGAAGCCCTTTGAGTGGTCAAACTTGTCAACAGCCTTGATAAGGCCCAGGTTACCCTCCTGAATAAGGTCAAGGAACATCATGCCTCTGCCCACATATTTCTTTGCAATGCTTACAACAAGACGAAGGTTAGCCTTTGTGAGAATTTCCTTTGCTTCCTTGTCATTGTTTTCAATTCTTATGGCAAGTTCAATTTCTTCTTCAGGTGACAGCAGCGGTACTCTGCCGATATCCTTGAGATAAACCTTAACAGGGTCATCAATAACACTTTTTGCATCAATGTTTGTTACTGCAACACTGTCATAATCCTTGGGCATATCAATATCAACAGTGATGTCATCAATTGAATCACCGCTGAAATCGTCGATAATTTCAACACCCTTGCTTTCCAGCTTGGAATATATCTCATCCATTTTTTCCATATCAACATCAGCTTCAACGATAACAGCATCAATTTCAGATGAATTGATTTTGCCGTTTGCAACGCCTCTGTCAATAAGAGCCTTTAAAAGTAGTTCCTTCTCATGATTATCCATAGTATTACTTCCTTGCCTTTCTGATTTGGTTTATTATAATCTATTAACTCAATTTTAGCAATAGCTTTTATCAGTTATTTGTGCCTTTTTTACTGAAAAGTCTGAGAAATTCCTCATCACTGAGCTGACCTGCCGCTGCAGTGCTGCCTTTTTCCCGGCTGCGCTTTATAACATCTATGCAGTCTGTGCAGGTTTTGAAGGTAGAGGTAAGATTTTCATTTTTCTTTGTTATTCTGACAAATGTGCTCATCTGCTCAGGTGTGAGCACCTGTGAGAAAAATGTATATTCAAGGCTTTCGCCGTCTTTTATTCTTTCACATATTGCCGTGAAGATTGTTCTGTTGTCACTGACGGAGAAATCCTCGGCAGTTATTACCTCAGCCAAATTCCGCAAAAAATCAGGATTATGATAAATACAGGCTATTAATAATTCTTCCGCTTTTATTACCTTAATATTCGTGGAATTCTGCAGTGCCGCCTTGGCATTTTCGCTCATAGAGGTCTGCTGTATGTTTTTGAAACGGTTTTTGTTTTCAATTCTTGCACTCTTTCTGCCGATTTGCTCAATTCTCGTGATAATTGATTTTTTATCCACATTCAGCTCCTCTGCAAGGCGTGAGGAATAAATATCCTGAGCTATTTTATTTTTAGTTCTTGCAAGCACCTCGGCAGCTGCATCAAGATATTTCATCTTGCCGTCACTGGTTTCAAGGTCAAGCTCCTTTCTTGCTCTGAGAAGCTCAAACTCAATATCGTTTGCCGCACCGTCAATAAGACTTCTTATCCTTTCAGGGCCGTATTTGCGAAGAATTTCGTCAGGGTCCTTGCCGCCGCTGAGATGAATAACTCTCACCTTCATACCGATGGAACCCAGCACGCCCAAAGCCCTTGAGGTTGCCTTCTGACCTGCCTCGTCGCTGTCATAGCACAGCAGTATTTCATCTGCGTAGCGTGAAAGCAGATGTGCCATTTCACCCGTAAATGCAGTGCCGAGACAGGCAATAACATTTGTAAAGCCTGCCTGATGAAGGGAAATGGCATCCATATAGCCCTCAACTAAAATGAGACTCTTCTCACCTGAGTTTTTGGCAAAGTTCAGACCGAAAACACCCAGACTCTTTTTATAAACAAGAGTGTCTGAGGAGTTGATATATTTAGGCTTGCTGTCATCGAGCACTCTGCCGCCGAAAGCCACCACATTGCCCCGTACATCAATAATTGGCACCATCACTCTGTTTCTAAAAGCATCATAAAACCGTACTCTGCCGTCTTTTTCGCTTTTGTTGGCAAGATTTGCTTCATAGAGTTCTTCCCACGAATAGCCCTTTTCTCTCATATGCTTTAATAGGGCATCCCATTTGTTTGGTGCATAGCCCAGACCGAAACGGGTGATGGTACTCTTTTTCATACCTCTTGCCTTGAAATATTCAAGACCCTCTTTGCCTTCTTCACTGAAAAGACAGCTGTTAAAAAAGCGTGCCGCTTCCTTGTTTATTTCATACATCCGTCTTCTTTTTTCAGCCATGGAATTGTCATAGCCTTCACTCGGCATAACCATACCGGCTCTGTCGGCAAGAAATCTTACCGCTTCACTGAAGTCAAGATTTTCAGCCCGTCTTATGAAGCTGATAACCTCACCGCCTGCACCGCAACCAAAGCAATAAAAGCTCTGTGAATCGGGATAAACCGTAAACGACGGTGTTTTCTCATTATGGAAGGGGCAAAGTCCCACAAGATTTTTGCCGCGTCTTTTAAGAGGAACATACATAGATATAGTCTGCTCAATATCGCATCTCATTCTCAGCTCCATAAGGAACTCATCTGGAAATCTGCCTGCCATAAAATCACCGCCCTTTCTTTATTAAATGCAAAATGCAAAATGTAAAATGCAGAATTGTGGTCGCGGGTCAACCACCGACCAACCTTAATGCACCACCCGCAAAAATAATGCTCACTAACGACAAGTACCGTCGATTGTAAAAATTCAATTCAATATCCTATTACCTTGGCGGGATATCGCTCGAAAAATTGTTAAGACTGCAAACGGATATAATCGGAGCGAAGCTCCCCGCAATTTTGCATTTTGCACTTTGCATTCTTATCATCCGTTCCAGCCGCTTGGAATAAAGTAGTCACTGAAAACCTTCAGGGCATAGCCGTCTGTCATGCCTGCTATGTAATCTGCCGCCGCACGCTCAGCTCCGTCCTTCCATGCAATTGCTATATACTCATTGGGAAGCTCGTCCGGGTGGGTGGAGAAAAACTCATAAAGCTTCTGTATAAGGGCAATTGCCTTGCTTTCCTCGCCCTTGCAGACAGGATTGGTATAAACCCTGTCAAACATGAAATCGTGAAGTATATCAAAGGCACTCTGCACATTGCTGTCAAGGCAGACTGTGTCCGTAGTGTTGTTGATAGCTGACATAACAAGGGTGTTTATTCTCTGGCTTTTTGTTTCGCCCAGATAGCGTCTGGCTTCAATGGGGATATTGCCCTCGCTTATTACTCCCCCTCTTATGGCATCGTCAATATCGTGGTTGATATAGGCAATTTTATCGGCAAGCTTTACTATTCTGCCCTCAAGAGTGCATGCCTCTTCGCCTCTCGTGTGGCAGACGATGCCGTTTCTAACCTCGTAGGTCAGGTTAAGACCCTTGCCCTTATCCTCTAAGAGGTCAACAACTCTCAGGCTTTGCTGATAGTGCTTGAAGCCTTCGGGAAAGACCTCGTTTAAGGCTCTCTCCCCCGCGTGGCCGAAGGGAGTGTGGCCTAAATCGTGACCCAAAGCAATAGCCTCTGTCAGAGTTTCGTTAAGACCGAGACCCATTGCAATGGTTCTTGCTATCTGTGACACCTCTAAGGTGTGGGTGAGTCTTGTTCTGTAATGGTCACTGTCCGGTGAAAGGAAAACCTGTGTTTTGTGCTTGAGGCGTCTGAAAGCACTGCAGTGAATTATTCTGTCTCTGTCTCTCTGAAAGGCTGTTCTTACGGGACATTCAGCCTCGGGAACCAGTCTGCCTTTTGTGTTGCAGCAGAGGAAGCCGTATTCACTTATGGTTTTTCTTTCGTTTTCCAATGTACGCAGTCTTATATCGGACATATCTTCACCCCTTTTTTACACTTCTATATATTTATACGCAAAAAAATTTCTTTTTCCCCTAAAAATTTTAAAAGGAATATTTTATATTTCGCAATATTTTTCGTCAATTACCTCACTGTGAAACTTGCCGCAGGAAATATCAATAAGCCTGCTTTCAAAATGAGACACCTTTTCTTCGGGTATTCTGAATATAACCTCAACATTATCTGTAAACTGCGTATCTTCGACTATTCCGCCTTCCTCACAGATAAGCGGTACCAGCCTGCCGTAAAAATTATAATCACTTTTCACTCTGACAATTTTGCAAAGGGACATGGTTATAATGCCGCCTGCTGTCAAGGCAATTTTTGCACCGTGGGAATAGGCTCTGACGAGTCCACCGGCACCGAGCATTATGCCGCCGAAATAACGGGTGACGACTACACAGCAGTCTGTTACATTCTCTTTTAAAAGCACATCAAGTGAGGGTATGCCAGCCGTACCCTGAGGCTCACCGTCATCGCTGAAGCGCCTGACACCGCCCTCACGCAGCACATAGGCATAAACATTGTGTGTGGCATCCCAATGCTTTGACTTTATTTCAGATATAAAATCAAGTGCCTCCTGCTGAGTTTTAACAGGGCGCACATAGCCTATAAACCGTGACTTCTTTTCGATAAATTCGTCACTGCTTTCTTTTTTGATTGTTCTGTAGCTTGGCAATGTCACACCTCCTCAAATGAAAAATAAGACGGCACGCTTGTTGTACCGTCTACTTTTTTTGGAAACTTATTTGTTCTTAGCAAGATTGAAACGCTTGTTGAATCTGTCAACACGTCCGCCTGTATCAACGAGCTTCTGCTTACCTGTGAAGAAGGGGTGGCAGTTTGAGCAAATATCTACACGCATATCTTTCTTTGTTGAGCCTGTTTCGATAACAGCGCCGCAAGCACATCTTACCTGTGTCTGTTCATACTTAGGATGAATATCCTTCTGCATTGATTTCACCTCATTTCGGTTCTTTACATTATTTAACGGATAGTATTGTATCACACACTAAATCAAAAATCAACATTTTTTTGAAATTTCTTAAATTTATTTTTTCAGGGCTCATTTTACCGCTATTTCTCTGCCTAAATTGAAGGAGTAAAGCAGCGTTTCCTTAACCTCATAGCCCGTGCACTGCGATAAAGCCTTTTTATATAAAAGCACCTGTGAGGCATATTTATCTATAAATTCCTGCTCGGTTTTAAGTGAGTCCGTCTTATAGTCCACAACAACCAGCCTTCCGTCTTCAAGGAAGGCACAGTCGGCTATACCCTGAATCATCATCATTTCATCAGTGTATTGTGAAAGCTCCCCATATATCTCGCTTATGGGTACCTCAACGGTAAACTTCTTTTCACGCATAACCTTCTCACTTGCAAGTATCCTTTTGAGAAGCCTGCTTTCAAAAAAAACCTCTGCCGCTTTTATATTTATGGATTTTGCCTGAGCCTCGCTGAGTACACCCATATCATAAAGACGGTTTATTTCGTCCTTAACGCTTTTGCTTGCTTTTTCATAGTCTGCAAACTGAATGAAGGTATGAGTGGCAACACCTCTTGCAGCACCCGTAAGACCGCCTTCACTTAAAAATGCAGGTGCCGAAGAAGCAAAGTAATCTCTGTCAACGAAATTCTTATCCGCCTCGGAGGCAGCACGTTTGGTCATAACTCCGCTGAGAGCCTCGTATTTATACCTGAACTGTGAACGCTCTTTGATAAGCGAAAGAAGCTCACTGTCCACCTTGCCTTTTGGCTTTTCCCGTGACTTTTCAGCTTCTGTGCCGCAGAACTCTGTCATCACCACTTTAAGCGGAGCATCACATTTCAGCACTATATCATCGCTTATGCCTGCCGTCTCACGCAGCGCCCTGCCGTCAGGGTGGCGCAGAAGCGCAGACAGCAGCCATTCACCGTAGCCGTTTGCAGTTGACACGGCAAAGGCAGAAAATCTGTCGCTGACTGCAGGTATTTTTGAGGCGTACTTTCTGAGTATATTGTCTATATTATCCTTGGCATAAACCATGATGAGCTTTTCCTTGGCTCTGGTCATTGCAACATAAAGCACTCTCATTTCTTCGCTGATATTATCCTTGCGAAGGGACAGCTTTATTGCCTTGTGGCAAAGGGTGGGGTACTGCTCAAAGGTGTCAATGTCCCGTCTGACTATACCCAGGCCGTGCTTCTGGCTGATAATAAGATTGTCTATTTCATCCATACGGTTAAATTCCGTAGCACAAGAGGCAATAAAACAAACGGGGAACTCGAGACCCTTTGACTTATGGATTGTCATAATTTTGACAGAGTTGCTGTCACTGACAGCACCCACTGAGCCCGAAATATCCCGCTGCTTTGAGCTGAGTCTGTCAATAAAGCCTATAAAGCCCGAAACACCGCTGTATCCGAGGCTTTCATAGGTAACGGCATAGTCACAAAGAAGCATAAGGTTTGCTTTTTTTGTGCCTGAGGGGTCAACTGCATCAAATATTGCAGGCAATGCCGTAGAGTTATATATTTCACTGAGCAGCTCGTTTGTCGGAAGACAGACACCTATATCTCGCCATCGCTTCACCGTGTCAAGAAAGTGAGCGGTTTTAACATCACTTTCATTTTTCAGTATGCAGGCATAAAGGCTGTCGTGCTTGCCCAGAAGCCTGATTTTTGCCACATCGTCAGGCGTGAAGCCGAAAACTGGCGACATCATCACACTCAGCAAAGGGATATCCTGCTTGGGATTGTCAATAACTCTGAGAATGTTAATAACGAGGCTTATTTCACTTGACTGCAGAAACTTGCCGGGTACCTCAGTAAAGCAGGGAATGCCCTCACTTCTGAAAACATCGGCATATTCAAGGCCCTTGCCACCACCCGTTGCTCGGAGCAATACGGCAAAATCCTTATACTGCACAGGTCGCTCCCCGTCACCGTCTTTAACGGTATAGCCCTCAGCCATCAGCTTCCTGATATAGCTTGCAATATGCCTTGCCTGAGCCTCGTTGCTCACATTGCCGAAAAAGGTGTCGGCATCTTTTGTTTCAATGAGATGCAGCTCTGTGTCTGCCTGAGGTCTTTCTTCATATGAAGCACTTGCTACAAGCCTTTCCTCATCAGTGTAATCGATATCACCGCACTGAGCACTCATTATCTGTGAAAAAACAAAGTTGATTATATCCGTTACTCCCCTGCGGCTTCTGAAGTTATTGCCGAGAATTATTTTTGCAGGGTAGCTGTTTTTTTCTCTGTCATAGGCCTCATAGCTGTTTTTAAGTGAAATAAAAATATCCGGGTTTGCCTGTCTGAAACGATAAATGCTCTGCTTGACATCGCCCACTCTGAAAAGGTTGTTGTCTGAAATAGCTGTAAAAAGCATATCCTGGGCCGCATTTGTATCCTGATACTCGTCAATGAGAATTTCACGGAAATTGCCTCTGAGGCTTTCAGCCAGAGGTGTGCTTTTCCATGAGTCCCCCTCCTGCACGGCAAGAAGTGAAATAGCCATATGCGTAATATCGCTGAAATCGGCAGTTTTCTTTTCTTTTTTAACAAGGTCAAAGTTTTTGCCGTAAAGCTTTACGGCTAAAACAAGTGCCTGCACCATAGGCAGAAGATATGCCATATCGCTTTCATATTCATCTTCGCTGCAGCACATAATTTCCGCAAGCTTTTTCAGCTCTTTTTTAACCGTGTCGCGGTTTTCCTTCAGAGCTCTGACAGCAAAGTCCTCTTTCATTTCAGCAGGTACTCTGCCGAGCCTTTCAGCCTTGAAGGCATAGACGGACCTTCTTATTTCATCCCAGCCGCACTGCCTTTCTATGGCATCGGCAATATATTCTATCTGTGCTCTGTCTGAAGAAAGGGCACTGAGATATGCCTTTTGCAGAGCCTCACTGTCTGCCACCGTCAGCAGCATATTGTTTATCAGGTCTCTTGAGTAATCGAGGACCCTTTTTATGTGTGAAAGAATAATTTCACCGTAAACGCTTTCTGTTATGCCTTTCTTTTCACTGAAGCTTTCTGCAAGGCTGTCAAGCCACCTTTCGGGGAAGGGAAAGGACATAGATGCCGTGTAAAGCTTTTCAATCATATCACAGAGATTACTGTCATCTCTGCCGGCAAATAAAAGCTCCGTGAGATTTTTGAAGCTGCCGCCTTCATCACCCTCATAAAGCTGCTCCATGGTTATATCCATTGCCTCTTTTGCAAGCAGGGCAATTTCGCCCTCATCACCTATTTTAAAATCAGGCGAAACAGACAAATGCTGAAAGTTTTCCTTTACAAGGTCAAGACAGAAGCTGTCTATGGTGCAGATTTTTGCCGAGGGCAGAAGCATCTGCTGATTAATGAGATTTCTGTTTGTCGGGTCTTTTCTTATAAGGGAAGTAAGTGCCCCGCTTATCCTCTCACGCATTTCACTTGCAGCAGCTCTTGTAAAGGTAACGATAAGCAGTCTGTCGGCACTGACAGGGTTTTCACTGTCAGTCAGGCGGCCTATAACGCGCTGCGTGAGAACCGCCGTTTTACCTGAGCCTGCCGCCGCCGAAACAAGCACACTGCCGTCAAGAGCGTTTATTGCATCATTCTGCTGTGGTGTCCACTTCCTCGACACTGTCTTCACCTCCCATAAGCTTTCTTATACATTCATCGTGACTCATTTTTTCCGCATAGCGTACTGTGGGCTTATCCTTAAGGCAGACATCACGATAATCGCACCATGTGCAGGTTTCCCCGTGTCCCGGGCCGAAAACAGGCCTTGCAGGCACAATTCCCTCGTGAAGGCTGTTACCCATATTCTCAATTATCGAGTCCATCATTTTTCCCAGCTTTTCCAGCTGTTTCAAGGTTATGAAATTGCCCTTAACCTCACCCGTTTTACTGTCAAATTTCACAGGTATAAAAATCGATGTTCTGCTTTTATCCATAGCTGAAGCACTGTCACCGTCAAGCACAAGCATACCGCTCATTTTTCCCGTGAGCATACGCTTTTTTATCCTTGTTTCCTCACTGTCATCTCTTTCCACATTGCAGGCGGAAAGCCTTGCCGGAAAATAAAGTATGCCCGAGGGTGTAATGCTTTCATAAAATTCCGTGCCGCCGCGCCATATGCTCACAAGATAAAGAAGCATCTGCATATTTATGCCGTAAAAGACATCGCTTAAATTAAACTCCTTTATACCTGTTTTATAGTCCACTATTCTTATATAGCGCTTGCCGTCAAGGTCCATTTTATCCACACGGTCAATTTTGCCTATAAGCTCCACACTGCCCTCTCTGAGGGGTACCTTAAAGGGCCTCACCGGTTCATCTCTGCCTATGGCAAGCTCAAAATCACAGGGCTCAAAGTCACTGTCGCAAAACTCGGCAACGAGTCTGTCAAAAAGGTGCCTGAGAATCTTATACATTCTGCCGTAAAGATAATTGAAGCGAAGCCCCATATCCTCACCGTTGCCCATATTAAGGCGCATATATTCACCTAAATAATATCTGATTTCGCTGTCAATTTCTTCGGCGCTCAGGCTTAGAAAATCTTTGCCCCTGTGAGCCTTCAGTATCATTTCCAGCACATAATGCACCACATTGCCGCCCATAGCCGCATCAAGCCTTGCCTTGGGTCTTGTTTTTGCCTTCACACCATAACGGCAGAAGTACATAAAGGGACATTTTGAATAAACCTCGAGCTGCGAGGCGGAAAAATACATCTTTTCGCCAAAAAGCTTTTTGGATATGCTTTTATCCTTAAAGGCAAAATCCTCCTCAGACACTGCCCTTGAAACTGCGGCAAGTCTGTCTTTATAGTTTTCATTTTCGCTGAAATATGCCCTGAGGCTTTCAAAGCCGTCACCGCCGTTTTGCCACAGCTTTGCCATAAGCTCAAAGGCAGACTCCTCACTTTCAATAAGCTCAGGGAGGCTCTGGCTGAGAACATTAATCTTTTTGCACTGCGGAAAAAGCTCTGTGACTGCCTGCACGCACTCACTTTCCGTCAGCTTTCCCGATGCACCCGATGAGGTGCTGTAAGAAAGACAAAGCAGCCGGGAGGCACCAGACAGGGCACTGTAGCAGACAAACCTTTCACTGAGGGTCATTTCCTTTATGTCCTCTCCTATTTCGAGCTGAGCTTCAAGCAGCTTTTTCTTTTCAAAATCGGAAAAAAGGCCTTCACTCTTTTGCTCAAGGGGGAAAACTCCGCTGTTCATGCCCACGGCAAAAACAGCCTTTGCTGATTTGGTGAGTATTCTGTCGGCACTGCAGACAAAGACCTCATCATAGCCGTCGGGAAGCTTACCTAAGGATTTTCCTGCAATTACGAGCTCAAACAGCTCTGCAAAACGCTTTGCACTGACAAGTCTGTCTGAAAGAGCCGAAGCCATTTCATCAAGCACCTGCATAAGGATATCCCATACCTGCTCCTGCTCAATAGCAAGCTCACTGAGTCCCTTTTCCTGCAGGCCCAGGGCATAACCTTTCAGTGCCTCGTCAACGGCATTTTCTCTTAAGTGGCGATATATAAGCTCTGCCGCCTTTTTGCCCGAAACATCAGAAAAGCTTTCTCTGAGTGTGCAAAGGAGCTCCACGGTTTTTCTTCTTGTTTCATTTATGCTTTCAAGGCGAGCCCTTTCTTTTTCACCGAATATGTCAGAGAAGCCCTCCGGGTTGCCTGTAAAGTCACTGAGCCATTTTTTGCCCGAGATATCCCATGTGAAGGCATAGTTTTCGAGCTCTGATATTTCCTCCTGCTCAAAGGAGCAAAGCCCGGTCTTAATGAGTCTGAAAATATAGTCCGAGTTAAAGCCCTCACTCATAATGAGCAGAAGATTTCTCACATAGCATATAAGAGGCTGATTTTTTACGGGCTGTCTTTTATCCTCAAACAAAGGCAGACCGTATTTTTTCAGAGATGCTCTTATGCCCTTTTCATATTTTTCATCGCTTCTGTAAACCACTGCAATATCTCTGCAGCGATACTTTTCTTCTCTTATGAGAGCCTTTATGCACCTTGATACCGCATCGCACTCACTCTCAACTGTGTCAGCCTCAATTATACTCACCTTGTCAGTGGGCTTATCGTAAACCTCAATGTCGGTTTTATAAAGGTTTCTTTCAAGGTGCAGCATCTCCTCAGAAAAGTCTGCAGAGTTTCTGAGACAGGTTATAATTTTACCCGTACCCACACCTGAATTGCCTGCAAGAAGTCTCAGCTTTCTTGCGGTTTTGTTTATATAGGCAAAGGCACTCAGATCGCTTGTGCTGCCTATATCCTCACAGCACAGAGTTATATAGACATCCTTTGCCTTTCTCAGCATCAGCTCAATGAGCTTATACTCAGGGTGAGTGAAGCTTTTAAAGCCGTCTATTACAACAGTTTTCCCCTCAAAAAATGAGGTCGGAGCGAGGATTTCATACACTTTTTCGAGCATATCACCGTCATCAAAATGACTCTGTGAAATTTCCGCCTCATAGGTACGGTAAATCAGTGCTGTTTCCGTCAGCTTGCTTCTGAGCATTCTGTCGGCTGTTTTTTGAGCACTTTCCTCAAGCATATCTGCCGTGACACCGCTGTTTTTCATTTCGTCAACTGCGCTGAGCAGCTTTGTTACAAGAGCTATTTCATTTTTCTGCTTTGCAAAAACCGTCAGTCTGTCTCTGAGAGCCTCAAGGGTATTTGACATAAATATCTCACGCATACCCTGACCTGCAATGTCTTTTTTTATTCCGCCGTAGGTGCTCACGGCAACATGACAAAGTCTCGAAAAAGACAGCACCTCTATTTCACAGGCAGTTTTCGGACCTAAAAGTGAAAGCAAGCCTTTGTCTGTGTCAAAGGTAAACTGCTTGGGCACAATTATCATTGCACCTTCGCCCTTTGCCGCAGACTCACCCAGTACCTCATGTGCTTTTTTTGTTTTGCCGCTGTTTTTAACACCGATAATAAAATTAAGCATAGCTGACTCCTTTGAAGATTATCTGCCGTTATTATAACTGACTTTATCCATTTTTTCAATTATAATGATTGAATTTCCTTTATATTTAATATATAATATAGAGTTGACAGACAATATTGGTACTTTGCAAGGAGGTTTTTTATAAAAATGAAAACTTACCGTATACATTTGATCCGCCACGGCTTCACAAAAGACAATCTCGAAGGCGTTTACTGCGGCATTACAGATACTCCCCTTTGTCAGGAGGGAAAAGAACAGCTTGTAAAAATGGCTGAGGAATATACATATCCCGGTGCACAGTTTGTTTTTTCATCGCCTCTTAAGAGATGCCTTGAAACAGCTGAAATTATTTATCCTGCACTCAAGCCCGTGGTCATCGAGGGACTCACGGAATATAACTTCGGAGAGTTTGAAGGCAAAACCGCAGAGGAGCTGCAGAAAAAGCAGCCTAATTTTGAGCCTTGGCTCAAGGGTGAGCCGGGCATAAGACCTCCCTTTGGCGAAAGTAATGAGGACTTTGCAAAAAGAGTCTGCACCACCTTTGAAAAGATAGTTGACGGTGTTATAAAAACAGGCACCGAAGACCTTGTTATTGTCACTCACGGCGGAGTTATTTCAACAATACTCTCTAATTTCGGTCTGCCCGAGGCCTCGGTGAGCGATTGGCTCACACCTCCCGGTTGCGGCTACACTCTCAGAGTCAGCCACTTTCTCTGGATGCAGGGCAGAAAAATTGAGGTAGTAAAGGAAATACCCGAGATTATGGGTGAGGAAACCTCAGGTAATTATTATGACGGCTGGGACTATTACCCCGACGATGACGATTTTGATGTCAGTGAATACTTATACGATTAAAAGAAAAGAGACTTTAAGATGAACATACTTGTTTTAGGCGATGTTGTCAGTGACTCAGGCTGTGAGTTTATAAGAAAAAAGCTGCCTGCCTTCAAAAAGCTCAAGGCTATAGATTTTACGGTTGCAAACGGCGAAAACTCATCAGCAGGCAACGGCATTACACCTTTCTCTGCCGAGCACCTTTTCACAAGCGGAGTTGACTTTATAACAACAGGCAACCATGTTTACAGACGAAAGGAAATCTTTGACTTCCTTGACGATAACGAAAACATCATAAGGCCATATAACTACAGCCCCTCAAATCCGGGCAGAGGTTATGCAGTTGTTGACACAGGCTTTTATAAAATAGGCATACTCAACCTTATGGGTACTATGTATATGGAGGCTCTTGAAAATCCCTTCACTGCTGCCGACAGAGCAATCAAAGAATTAGAAAAAGAAACAAATATCATTCTTGTGGATTTTCACGCCGAGGCAACCTCTGAAAAGCAGGCGCTTGCCTATTATCTCGACGGCAGAGTCAGTGCCTTTTTCGGCACTCACACCCATGTGCTGACAAATGACGACAGGGTGCTCAGCGGCGGAACAGGCTATATAGGTGATGCAGGTATGTGCGGCGTTATTGACAGTGTGCTGGGCGTTGAAAAGGAAATTGTCATAAATAAATTCAGAAACAATATGCCTGCACGCTTTGACCACGCAAAAGGCAAATGCATGATTAACGGATGTATTTTTACCGTAGATGAAAAAACAGGCAAATGCACCGCAACCGAAGCGGTACGCTTTGAATAGGAGAAAGTTTATGAAAAAGCTTATATGTCTTTTAATATGCCTTTCACTGCTTGTGGGGATATTTTCCTCCTGCGGGGGAAATGAAGATGTGACGGACCCTGCCGAAACAACTGCCGAGCAGACAACAACGGCCCAGCCCCTGCCCGAAAGAAAAATTGTTCTCGGCTATTATAAGGGCAAATCTCTCAACCCCTTTAAGACCGAAAGCCCCACAAATAAAAATCTTATGACACTTGTCTATGACCCTTTGTTCCTGCCGGGTGAAAACTATACTGCTGAGCCTCTTATAGCCGTGTCCTTCACCAATAACGAAAAGATGCTTACGGTCACTCTCGACAGCGAAGCTGTGTTTTCAGACGGCAGCTATATCACCCCGCATGATGTTGTCTACTCCTTCAACAATGCCAAGGACAGTGCTCATTACTCCAGCAGACTTCAGAATTTTTCCTCTGCCTCGGCAGGTGTTGACAGTGTGACCTTCACTCTTGTTACCCCCGATATTTATGCGGAAAACTGCCTTACCTTCCCCATTGTCAAGGAGGGCACTGCAGAAAAATCCGTTCCTACGGGAAGCGGCAGATACACCTTAGTGAAAAAAAGCGGGCAATATAAGCTCATTGCAAACGAAAACAGTGTAAGACAAGAGGAAATGGCAACACCCACCCTTTCTCTTGTGCCCATAACCTCAGATAAGGGTGAGCTTTATCTTCTGCAGACAGGCGACCTTACCTACTTCTTTGACGATTTAAGTGACGGTGAATATACAAAAATCAGGGCAAATACTGTGAGAGTACCCCTTAACAATATGGTTTATCTCGGGCTCAACAAAAGCACCAACGCCCTCAGAAGTAAAAAGGTGAAGCAGGCAATCTGCCATGCTCTTGATAAAAGCTCCCTTTGCGATTCGGCATACAACGGCATTGCCACGGCAAGTGACATTCCCTTTAACCCCTCATGGCAGGCGGTTTCGTCAGTTGAAGCTGATATCTGCGAAACAAGCACCATGAAGGCGGAAGAGCTTCTCACAAGTGCAGGATATAAATATGAATACAGCACCAACAAATACCGCTCAAAGAATTTCGAGTTTCTGGCTCTGACATTAATAGTCAACAGCGAAAGCACACCTAAGGTAAGGTGCGCCGAGGCCATAGCCAAAAGCCTCAGAGCAATCGGCATTGATGTCAGACTGCAAAAGCTGACCTATGAGGAATATATATCTGCCCTCGGAAAGGGTGACTATGACCTTTATATAGGCGAAATAAAGCTGACTCCCGATATGAGTCTTACGCCCTTTTTCAGTGAAAAGGGCAGTGTGAATTACGGCATTGACACCTCCTCAGCCACAGCTAAGGCCTACTACGATTTTCTTGCAGGAAAAATAGATATAACCACCTTCATTCAGGTTTTCTCCCTTGAAAAGCCCTTTATCCCCCTGCTTTTCAGAGAGGGCATTGCTTATTATTCAAGAGAGCTGACCTATGAAGACACCATAAACGAATATGAACCCTTCCGAAATATTTATTCTTGGAGTGTAATGAATTGAAAAACTATCCGGTACCCCTGAAATATATAAAAGGCGTTGGCGAAAAAAGAGAGTTACTGCTGAAAAAGCTCGGCATTACCTCTCTTTATGAGCTTGTGCATTTTTATCCCAGAACATATCTTGATTTTTCTTCTCTGACAGATATTGTTTCCATTGTACCGGACACAGTCTGTGCTTTCAGTGCGGTCGTTGGCTATGACCCGATTGAGCACAAAATCAGAAAAGGTATGACGCTTTATAAAACTATTGCCACTGACGGCATAGCAGGGGTACATATAACTATTTTTAACAGCAAATATCTTGCCGACAGCTTAAAGCAGGGTCAGGAATATATTTTTTACGGCAAGGTAACCGCCCAGAACGGCTCTCTTGAAATGGCTAACCCTATAGTGGAGGCAGCCGAAAGTGACTGCGGTATGAGGCCTGTTTATCCTCTGACTGCAGGGCTCACCTCAAAGATACTCTCTAAAATTATGGCGAATGCCCTTACGGTTTATTTTGAGCAGAATATTCCTGCCCCCGTTCCGGACAGTGTGCGCACACGGTATAACCTCGCTCACGAGCAGTTTGCCCTGAGAACAGTGCACTCACCTAAAAATGCAGGAGACCTTGCAGTGGCAAAAAGAAGCCTTATCTTCGAGGAGCTTCTCACCCTGCAGACAGGTATGCGCCGACTTAAAAGCCACTCGCGAGGCAAAGCCTCACTTAAAATACAGGATGACTTCAGCGGTGAATTTATTTCATCACTCCCCTTTACTCTGACAAAGGCACAGGAAAGAGTTATCAGTGAGTGTATCAGGGATATGCAGAGTGACAGACCCATGAACAGACTCGTTCAGGGTGATGTGGGCAGCGGCAAAACCGTTGTGGCTGCCGCACTGATTTTCACTGCCGCTAAAAACGGTATGCAAAGTGCACTTATGGCACCAACAGAAATTCTTGCCCGTCAGCACTATGAAACACTGACAAAGCTTACAGAGGGCTCGGAAATAGGCATTGAGCTTCTCACAGGCTCCGTAACTGCAAAAAACAAACGGGAAATAAAGGAAAGGCTTAAAAGCGGAGCCTCACAGCTTGTTGTCGGTACCCATGCCTTACTTACAGATGACACGGAATTTCAGAGGCTGGGACTTATTGTCACTGACGAACAGCACCGCTTCGGTGTTAACCAGAGAGGCACGCTCTCCTCTAAGGGCAGTAACCCTCACACCCTTGTTATGAGTGCCACCCCCATTCCCCGCACACTTTCACTTATAATATACGGCGACCTTGATATCAGCATAATTGACGAATTGCCCAAGGGACGGCAGAAAATTTCAACCTATGCCGTTGATACCTCCTACAGAAAAAGGATTTATGCTTTTATAAAAAAACACCTTGATACGGGGCTTCAGGCTTATATAGTCTGCCCTGCCGTTGAAGAGAGCGAAAACGGAGTTGCTTCTGCTGTGCAATATGCCGAGGAGCTGAGCAAAAAAGAATTTGCAGACTACAAGGTAGGTCTGCTTCACGGCAAAATGAAAGGCAAAGACAAGGAGGCCGTTATGTCTGACTTTGCCTCAGGTGAAATTCAGCTTCTCGTTTCCACTACGGTTATTGAGGTTGGTGTAGATGTGCCTAATGCGGCTGTTATGGTTATAGAAAATGCCGAAAGCTTCGGTCTGTCACAGCTTCATCAGCTTCGCGGCAGAGTCGGCAGAGGCATAGCAAAATCCTATTGCGTACTCATAAGCGACAATATGAGTGAAGGCGTTAAAAGCCGACTTGATATTATGTGCAGAACTAATGACGGCTTTGCTATTGCTGATAAAGACCTTGAGCTTCGCGGCCCCGGTGACTTTTTCGGTGAGCGTCAGCACGGTCTGCCAGAGCTTAAAATCGCCTCACTGACAGAAAATATGGATATAGTCAGAGAGACAGCCGAAGCCTCCGAGGCAATACTCAAGGATGACCCCATGCTTAAAAAAGAGGAAAATCTCGGTCTGCGATTAGCAGTGAGAAGACTCTTTTACGATAAAAACAAGCACATCAGCTTAAACTGAGAAAGGATAGATTTTATGGAAAAAATTGCAAGCTTTACAATCGACCACACCATTCTTCCCAAAGGTATGTATCTTTCAAGAGTGGATGCCAATACTGTAACCTATGACATAAGAACAAGACGCCCCAATGTTGAAGATGTTATGGAAAACGGTGCAATTCACACCCTTGAGCACCTTTTTGCCACCTATGTCAGAAACTCAGATGTTTCGGATAAAATAGTATATTTCGGCCCTATGGGCTGCAGAACAGGCTTTTATTTTATAACACTTGACACACTCTCAAAAGCCCGGGCAATTGCTCTGACAAAAAACGCCCTGCGCTTTTGTGCCGATTTTGACGGCGAGGTACCCGGTGTCTCTGCAAAGGAATGCGGAAATTACCGCGACCATAACCTTGAGGGTGCAAAGGCTGAGGCAGCCGCAATGTGTGAGGTACTGGAAGGCTGGAGTGAAGAAAAGCTCATTTATCCCACAAAATAAAGCTTACGGCACAGGAAAACCTCCTGTGCTTTAACACCGAGAGAAAGGAGGAAGGGCTGTGGAAAAGGATTTTTTCGGCGAATATCTGCCACTGAAGGTTGAATATAAAGAATATGACGGACAGGATGCCGCTGAGGTTATTATACCCACAGAAATAAACCTTTCCTTCACCAAAAAGCATAAGCAGGAAAAAGGTCTTTCTCTGTCCTTGCTCCTTGAAAGCTTTCTCGACTTCAGTGAAGACTTAGGTGCATTATATGTTTCTGTTTTCAGCTCTGCACTGAAAAAAATTCTCCCCGTTTTCATTTTACCCCTGACCTATACTTTCAAGGCACTGCGTATAATATATGCTTCTCTGGGTAAATGGAAGGATAAGGAGCTGCGAAAGCGAATAAACACCTCCTCACAGCTAAAACAGGACATAAAGCACATTCACCTTATGACGCTCAAGCAAGAGGATGAAAATAAAAGTGCCTATTTCTTCAGGTCACTGAGCAGGTATATCATAGACTCTCTGCCTGAGGAAAAGCAGATTATGAAAACTGTTTTCAACTATGCCTTCCCTCTGACAGTGCTTGCAGTGATTACTCTGAGCATTCTGGGAAGCAACAGTGTTTTTGCCATTAAGGTTATGCAGGGCGACACCACCGTAGGCTATGTGGAAAATCAAAGCGTATATAACCAAAGCAAGGATATAATCTATAATATGCTTTCTGACGAAAACGGCTGCAAAGAGCTTCTTGACGGCATAACCTTTTCGTTGGAAAGAGTTGATGTTGCTTCACTGAGCAGTGCCGATATGATAAGCGAAGCTATACTCGCCTGCTCCTCTTACGGCTACAAAAGAGCCTGCGGAATTTTTATTGACGGTGCTTTTTTATGTGCAATACCCAATGAAAGCGATGCTCTGAGCGTTTTCGACTCAATGCTTGAGCCCTATGAAAAAAAAGCGGACAGCAACACCACCGTCGGCTTTGTTGAGGAAATTGAATATGTTCAGGGATACTATCCTGAGGACAGCGACAATGTGTGGGACAGTGCAAGGCTTAAAGACTGCCTTAGTGAAGAAAATTCACCTGTCAGAGTCAAGGTTATGAAAACCCACACAAAAACGCAGACACTAAAGTATGAAACAATAAAGAAAAACTCCTCTACCCTCTATAAGGGCACCAAAAAGACAACTCAGAAGGGCAAAAACGGCAAGGTTGAAATAACCGAGCTGACCACATATATAGATTCACAAAAGGCGTACACGGGTGTGGTCTCAGAGGTTATCATAAAAGAACCCGTCGATGAAATCGTTCTCATCGGCACTAAATCAAACTCCTCCGCCTCCTCTTATGCTCCCTCAAGAAGCTTCATCTGGCCCACAAGAGGTGCTTACTCCATTTCCTCTTACTACGGCTACAGAAGTGCAAGCATCTCAGGTTGGTCATATCACGGCGGTCTTGACATAGTTCTCGGCTACGGCAGCTCGGCGGGCATACCCGTTGTGGCTTCCGCTTCCGGCACCGTTGTAACTGCTTACAGCGGTTGGCGAGGCTACGGACACACTGTTGTTATTGACCACGGCAACGGCATAAAGACACGCTATGCTCATATGTACCCCGGCTCAATAACCGTCAGAGTGGGTCAGAAG
>JAFQLV010000039.1 GCA_017396515.1 Clostridia bacterium
CATCTTATGTGTACACCAGAACAGCTTGAGGACGAATTCAAAAGATGTCTTGAACTTACAAACTTCATGCTTGATACGCTTGGTCTTAAGGAAGATGTTTCATACCGTTTCTCACAGTGGGATCCTGATGACAGTGAAAAATACATCGGCACTCCTGAACAGTGGGACGAAGCTCAGGGCATGATGAAGAAGATTCTTGATAATCTTGAAATTCCCTATGTTATCGGTATCGGTGAAGCTGCATTCTACGGTCCGAAGCTTGACATTCAGATTAAGAATGTTCACGGTAAGGAAGACACTCTTATCACAATTCAGATTGACCAGATGCTTGCCGAAAAGTTCGGTATGGAATATGTGGATAAGGATGGCACAAAGAAAAATCCCTATATCATTCACAGAACATCAATCGGCTGCTATGAGAGAACTCTCGCACTTCTTATTGAAAAGTATGCAGGCGCATTCCCTGTATGGCTTGCACCGGAAAAGGTTCGCATTCTCCCCATTGCAGACCGTCATCAGGATGCGGCTTATGCTGTTAAGAAGGCTCTTTTTGAGGCAGGTATTGACGATGTTGATGTTGACATCAGAAGCGAAAAGCTTGGTTACAAGCTCCGTGAAGCACAGCTTGAAAAGGTACCCTATATGCTTGTTATCGGTGATAAGGAAGCTGAGGAGGGCACTGTTTCAGTCAGAAAGCGCGGCCACGGCGACCAGGGCTCAATGGCAGCAGAGGATTTCATAAAGCTTATAAAGGAAGAAATCGAAACAAGAGTTATCTGGTAAAAGAAAGTGCAGAACGCAGAGTGCAGAACGCAGAACGGCGGGTGAGACTTCCCTGAAGGCTGTTACCTGCCCGCAGAGATAATGAAGCGTCAGCTTCGGTTTAAGGCACGAGCAATTCATAAAAAATACATCCGTCTGATTAACCTCAGGCGGATGTTTTTTTCATTATCACATCTGTAGGGACACAGCGTGCCGTGTCCGCCAAATCTTAAATTCCTTTCTCATTATAAGCAAGAACAAAAGGTAAGCCTCTGCTCAGTCGATATGTTTGCTCACGCAAACTCGACATGTCCGCTAAAGTGAACCCGATATATTTGCCATAGCAAATTCGATATGTTCCGTTTTCTGCGGAACGAGAGTTTATTGTTTTAACCGAAATGCAACACAAACACTGCAAAGTGATGAATAAAATGGAAATAAAGTGTCCCAAATCGTCTCCTATACTTGAAAGAATAACAGAAAAATGCTATAATTAACCGGAATATAGCTTAAGGAGAATGACTATGGAAAACAAGGATAAGGAGAAACTTTCACGCAAAGAAAAAAAGGCAATGAAAAAAGCTGAGAAGGCTCAGAAGCCCAGAATGAGCAAGGCTGATAAAAAAGGCATAGCTTTTGTTGCTTTGCTGGCGGTTGTTGCAATTTTTCTTGCGGTCAATTTCATATCTCTTATGGCAGGCAGTGAGCCCGACGAGGGCGCGGATGTATCACACAGCACCACAACCGCTGCACAGACAACCACACAGCCCCTCACTCAGGATATAACAACAACCCTTCCGACTGCACCGGAGCAGGAAACAACGGATAAAAAGGAAGACGATAAGGGCAGCACAGAGCAGAGCAGTACCCTGCCGCAAAAGGACGAAAAGCAGGAAATATTGGATGTTATCACCGAGGGCATTAACACCCTGAAAGCCTCTGATGCATCCTTTAAGGGTCACAAGGAGCAGGTGCTTGATATGGAGCTGACGGAGTGCACGGTGCCCGGCTTTGCAGGCATTGTCAACAAGGTTATGGAAATGTTTATCGAAACGGAAATTTACGATTTTGATTTTACCAACGGCAAGGGTATGGACCCGGAAAACAAAGTGGAAACGACCACTATGGAAACCTTCCCTCCCGTGGGCAAAAATTTCAGCCTGACGATTGACGGTGTTGCCGAGGCCACAAAGGAGCAGCAGGGCGAAAACACGGTTTACAGAGTTAAGCTCAAGCCTGAAAAAAGCACCAAAGACAACCCGAAGACGCAGTATCACGAAACTGCCTGCGACACCCTTGACCTGTCATCCTTCAATTTGCCCATAGGCGAAATAACCAAGGCAGACCTTGAATATCCCGGTGCAACGGTGGGCATCACCCTTGATAAAAACGGCAAGGTTGTGGGCTATTATGAGAGACTTGATATTATCGGTACGGGTGAGGCTGCGGCAATCGGTATGACCGGCGGCGGCACAGTGGTAGGCTATATAGATGAGACATGGACTATTCAGTGGAAATAACAGCTTCTTTCAAATTTATAAAATATTAATAAAACTACAAAGCACAGTTGACACGGTTAGTATAAAAATGTTATTATAAAAAAGATACAGGCATATTTTATGCCAAGGAGAACCAAGAAAATTAACAAAAAGAGAGGTAAAACACTATGGCAATGTCAGATATCGGCGTAATGCTCGGTAAGATGGTATTTAAAGGAATGAACCATTTTACAACAATTCCTGTTGAAACACAGGAAAAAATTCTTATGCAGATAATGGATGAAAACAAGGATACTGAGTACGGTAAGAAAATCGGCTTCAAGGATGTTCACTCAGTTGAAGATTTCCAGAGAATTGTTCCCCTTTCAAATTATGACACATATTCAGATTATGTTGACCGTATGCTTGACGGTGAAGAAAATCTTATGATGGCAAGAAAGTGCAAGAGATATTGCACATCATCAGGCTCTGTGGGCAAACCCAAGGTTCTGCCCAAATCAGGCAAGGATCTCTGGAATATGCAGTGCATGGGCTTTGCGGCTACACCTGCCTGTGCTTCTCTCTGGTTTAAGAAAAACGGTATGAAGTTCCCCAAGCAGATAGGTCCCGTTGCAATTATTCTCACAGGTCATAAAATGAAGGACGGCAAAATGGGTAACGGTGCCGGTCAGGTTCCCTTTACATACTTAAAGCCCATTTCCAAGTTCTTTATGACAACTCCCAATGATTTTATGTACCCTGAAAATGAGGATGCCGTTGACTCAACCTATTTCCATCTTCGTTTTGCTCTTGAGAGACGCGACATCACATTCCTCGGCTCAATGGTTGTTACACTTCTTACATCAATGTTTGACTATCTTGAGGCTAACTGGGAAATGATTTGCAAGGATATCGAAATGGGCACAATTGACCCCGGCGTAAAGTGTCCCGATGACCTTCGCAAAAAGTGGGAAAAGAAATTCAAGCCCAATCCCAAGCGTGCCGCAGAAATCAGAAGAGAATGTGAAAAGGGCTTTGATACACCTATCGCAAAGAGAATATGGCCCGATTTCGTGTGGTCATACGGTATGGTAGCTTCAAACCTTGAGTTTTATGTTCAGAAGCTTCGTAAGCACATCGGTGATGCCCCCATTCACAATATGGGTTATGCAGCAGCAGAGGGCTATATGGCTATGCCTGTTGAGCTTAATGTTACAGACTATGTTCTTCTTCCCCGTTCAATTTTCTTCGAGTTTATTCCTCTTGATGACCCCGATTATGAGAGACCTCTTACAATCGGTGAAATTGAAGTGGGCAAGGAATATGAAGTTGTTGTTACAAACTTCTCAGGTCTTTACCGTTATCAGATTGAAGACGTTGTGCGTGTAACAGGCTATCACAACAAAACTCCCAAAATTGAGTTCCTTTACAGAAACAACCTTGCAATGAATATTGCAAACGAAAAGACAACAACCCAGATGGTTGACTGGGCAGCTGCAAAGGTTCAGGAGCAGCTCGGAATTTCCTTCAAGGGCTACAGCTTCTATGCAGATACAGACAATGACCCCGTGCGTTATATGCTTCTTGCAGAGCCTGAGGGAGATATCCCGGCTGAAAAGATTCCCGAAATTGAAAAGGCTCTTGATGAATGGCTCAATGAAAGCAACGAAAAATATTTCAAATATCGCCGTTGGGGCATGATCGGTGATCCTAAGGTGCATCTTCTTAAGAAGGGTGCTTATGCAGATTACAGAGAAATGCTTAAAAAGCAGGGCAAGGTCCTCAATCAGATCAAGCCCGTAACCGTTATCAATACTGATGAGAGAAAAGATTTCTTCTTCTCACACATTGACAAATAAAATTAAGGTGAGGTAAAAACATGGCAGGATTTTCAGATATTGGTGTGTTTCTCGGATATTGCGAATGGGCAAAGGTAGACTATTATACCGCACGCCCCATAGAAACACAGGAAAGAATACTTAAGGGTATCCTCAAAAAGAATAAGGACACCGAGTACGGCAAAAAGATCGGTCTTGGTGAAATCAACTCAGTCAGAGAGTTCCAGGAAAAGGTTCCCTTCTCAAACTATGACACTTATTCAGACTATGTTGACCGTATGGTTGCAGGTGAAAAGAACCTTATGATGAAGGCTCGCAACATCCGTTACTGTTCATCATCAGGCTCAGTAGGCAAGCCCAAAATTCTTCCCAGAAGTGCAACAGACCTGTGGATTATGCAGTGCATGGGTCTTTCAGGTACTCCCGGCTGTGCTTCAAAGTGGTTCAGAAAGAACGGCATGAAGTTCCCCAAGCAGGTTGGCCCCGTTGTTATGATTCTCACCGGTCATAAAATGGCTGACGGCAAGATGTCAAACGGTGCCGGTCAGGTTCCTCTGACCTATGTCAAGCCTATTTCAAAGTTCTTTATGACAACTCCCAATGACTTTATGTACCCCGAAAACGAGGATGCGGTAAACTCAACATATTTCCACCTTCGTTTTGCTCTTCAGAGACGCGACCTTACATATCTCGGCTCAATGGTTGTTACAATGCTTACAACTATGTTTGACTTCCTTGAGGCTAACTGGGAGATGGTATGTAAGGATATCGAAAAAGGCACAATCGACCCCAGCATCAAGTGCCCCCCCGAGCTTCGTGCAAAGTGGGAAAAGAAGCTTAAGCCCAATCCCAAGAGAGCTGAAGAAATCAGAAAAGAGTGTGCAAAGGGCTTCGACACACCCATCGCTCCCAGAATATGGCCTAAATTTGCATGGGCATACGGTATGGTAAGCTCAAACCTGGAATTCTATGTTCAGAGACTTCGCAAGCATATCGGCAATGCTCCCATTCACAGCATGGGTTATGCTGCTGCAGAGGGCTATATGGCTATTCCCTGTGAGCTTAACGCTCAGGACTGCGTTCTTCTTCCTCAGTCAGTATTCTTTGAGTTTATCCCCATGGATGACCCTGACTGTGAGAGACCTCTGACAATGGAGGAGGTTGAGGTAGGCAAGGACTACGAGCTTGTTGTTACAAACCGTTCAGGTCTTTACCGTTACAGAATTGAAGATGTTGTGCGCATCACAGGCTATTATAAAAAGACTCCCAAGATGCAGTTCCTTTACAGAAACAATCTTGCAATGAATATTGCCAATGAGAAGACAACCACACAGATGGTTGACTGGGCAGCTGCAGAGCTTCAGAGAGAGTCAGGCGTTACCTTCAGAGGCTACAGCTACTATCCTGACCACGACCATGACCCCGTACGCTATATGCTTCTTGTTGAGGCTGAGGGCGAAATCAGTAAGGATAAGCTTGCTGAAATGAGCAAGATTCTTGACGAAAAGCTCAATGAAAGCAACGAGAAGTATTTCAAGTATCGCCGTTGGGGCATGCTCGCTGAGCCTGAGGTAGTTCTTCTTAAGGACGGCACCTATGCCGATTACAGAGAATACCTGAAGAAGCAGGGCAGAGTGCTTAACCAGATTAAGCCTGTAACCGTTATCAACACAGACGAAAGAAAAGAGTTCTTCTTAGCTCACATTGATAAATAAGTTAATATTTTCGGGACGCGGGTGAGTGCCTGCGTCTCTTTTTTTGCCTTGCCGCCGAGGGAATTTCATACAGATTTCACATTTAGGTGGTAGAATATGGAAAAAGCAGAGAATTAAGGAGCAAAATTATGAAAAGATTTACTTATATTATAACACTGACAATGATATTTTTATTTGGATTTGTTATGCAAGCCGAGGCTTCGTGGGTAGAAAGCGTTGACGGTGAGTATATGTATGGCGATTTTTTTGACAATGGAGACATATATGCAAAATACATAGGTGCCGATGAAGATGTATATATCCCTTCCGAAATTGACGGTGTAAAAATCAAATATTTTTTTGGTATTGAGCTTAAAGGACACGAATGGTATGAACAGGGACATGTAAGAAAAATAACTATTGCATCATCAATTGATACGGTTGATTCGCGTGTAAATCCGTATGAACTTTGCACTAATTTGGAAGAGGTTACATATGAAGAAGGTATGAAAATTATAGATGATGACTGGTTTGACAGTGTTTGCTTAAGGTTTATAAATGTGCCTGAAAGCACGGAAAAAATAGTTTGGAGCTTTAGCAGATATTATGAAAAGCCGGTGGTTATCAGATATGCAGGCACACCGGAGCAGTGGGAGCAGATAGAAAAGGATATTTATGATCCTTCAGGGGTTATGAAGGTTCATTTCAGCAGCCATAAAACAGAAAAAGATTATGGCATACCTGCCTCATGCGGTGAAAACGGTTACAGAGCAGGAGTTTATTGTCAGGATTGCAAAACATGGACCGAAGGTCATGATGTAGTTGTGTCCAACTTAGATCATATTTATACGCTGGATTCCGAATGGGAAGGCTCTGCAGGATATTTAAGGGACGGAAATGTATTATGCACTTGTGTAAATTGTGATGATAGCTTTGTTCGTATAGAGCGTTATGGCTTTACCTCTGACAGCTCAAGTCTTGTGAATAGTAAGATGACATATACAGGTGAAAGTATAAAGCCGGAGGTTCTGGTTAAAGACAGGTTAGGAAATATTCTGACAGACGAAAGATATGGCGAAAATTTTGTTGACACAGGCGATTGGTGGGCGCAGGATTATTATGTAGAATGTCCTGAACATATGATTGGACCCGGCAGATATGAAGTAAGTGTTGTCTTTACAGGTGCATATTTTTGGGAAACAGGCAAAGATGTTTTAGATTTCACCATAGCTCCCGCTTCACCCAAGCCAACAGCAACACAAACAGAAAACAGCATAACCCTCTCGTGGGAAAAGGCAGTTGGTGCAACAGGCTACAGAGTTTATTCCTATAATCCAACCACAAAGAAATACACCAAAATAGCAAGCATAAAAGATACAACCTACACCGTTAAAAACTTAAACAGCGGCACGAAGTATTATTATGCGGTCAAAGCCTACACAAAAGATGATGGCACAATATGGGGCGATATGTCAGAGGTGCTTACAACAGCTACCAAGCCTGCAAAATCTACCCTTACCGTTACATCAACCTCAAAGGGCAAAGCAATCTTAAGCTGGACTAATGTCAGCGGTGAAACAGGCTTTCAGGTCTATTATAAAGAAAGCAAAGACGGCACATATAAAAAATATAAGACTTATTCAGGCAACACCGTTAAAGCAACTGTTTCATCACTCACAAGCGGCAAGACCTATTATTTCAAAGTCAGAGCCTATAAAAAGGCTGATGGCAAAACAATATACGGCTCTTTCAGCAGTGCAAAAAGTGTGAAAATCAAATAAACTCACCCGGCGGGCTTCGGCTCGCCTTTTTGTTTTGCTCCGACGCGTACAAAATATATTTGATTTTTTTTATCTTATATAGTATAATGAATTGATTATGCCAAACTATGTGTGATTAGGAGGTAGAGACTATGTTTATAGATAAAGCCGTGATTAAAATTAAAGCAGGTGACGGCGGTAACGGTGCTGTTGCCTTTCACAGGGAAAAATATGTTGCTTCAGGCGGTCCCGACGGCGGTGACGGCGGCAAGGGCGGTGATATTGTCTTTATGGTTGACGATAACCTGTCAACTCTTGCAGATTTTAAGTATAAAAGAAAGTATAAGGCACCGGGCGGCATGGACGGACAGGGCGGCAGACGAAACGGTAAAAAGGGCGAGGACCTGATTATCCGTGTGCCGAGAGGCACTATCATAAAAGAAAAAGAAAGCGGAACCCTTATGGCTGATATGTCAGACGACGACAGCTTTATTGCCGCAAAGGGCGGCAGAGGCGGCTGGGGAAACAGCCACTTTGCAACCCCCACAAGACAGACTCCCCGATTTGCCAAAAGCGGCACTCCCGGTGAGGAGTGGGAAGTGGTGCTTGAGCTGAAGCTTCTTGCCGATGTGGGTCTCTTAGGCTTTCCGAATGTAGGCAAGTCAAGCTTTATTTCCGTTGTCAGCCAGGCAAAGCCCATAATTGCCGACTATCATTTCACAACCATCACCCCGGTTTTAGGCGTTGTTTCCATGGGTGAGGGCAATTCATTTGTCATTGCCGATATTCCCGGCCTTATAGAGGGTGCAAGTGAGGGTGTAGGTCTCGGCCATGCCTTCCTTCGCCATGTTGACCGCTGCCGTATGCTGGTTCACATTGTGGATGTTGCAGGCAGTGAGGGCAGAGACCCCATTGAGGATTTTGAAAAAATCAACCTTGAGCTTGAACGCTTCAATCCTGAGCTTGCCGAAAGACCTCAGATTGTGGTTGCAAATAAAATTGACCTTGCCACTGATGAGCAGCGTGAGCGCTTCAGAGCTTATATTGAGGAGCAGGGCTATAAATATTTCGAGATGTGTGCTCCTATTACCGAGGGCACAAAAGAGGTTATAGATGCTGTTGCAGCTATGCTCAGTACCCTGCCGCCCGTGCGCAGATATGAGAGTGAGGAAATTCCTCTTGAAACCCTTCTCAGCAAGCAGAATACGGGCTTTGAAATCACTGTTGAAGACGATGTTTATATTGTTGAGGCTCCCTGGCTTATTAAGATTATCTGCCGCACAGACCTGGACGACTATGAATCACTTCAGTATTTCCAGAGAGTGCTTATTTCAAGCGGCATTATTGATGCACTGCGTGAAAAGGGTATTCAGGAAGGCGATATTGTGAGCGTTTATGATTATGAATTTGAGTTTGTAAACTGATAAAAGGATTACGGTTAAGAGTGAGGAGTTAGGAGTGAGGAGTTAGGAGTTGCGGGGAGCTTCGCTCCGATTATATCCGTTGTAGTGACCGGCACCCTCAACAGTCCGTTCCCGCCAAAGAGGAGTTATCCTTATATAGTCTATAATCGACGGGGCTTACCGTTTCGAGGTTTTCCCTCTGCGGACAGAGCATATAAGGTCAGCAGCGGTTACCCCGCGACCACAACTCCTAACTCCTAACTCCACACTCCTAACTAAATAAAAGGAATTTTATGTAATGAACAGATTTTTAGATTTATGCTGTGATGCAAAGCTTCTCAGCCCCCTTAATCTTGCCTTTGTGGGGGACACAGTGTTTGACCTGTTTGTCAGGGAAACCTTAGTCTGTCAGGCTAACAGACCTGTCAACAAGCTTCACAAAGAGGCAACGAAAATGGTTAAGGCTCAGGCTCAGGCCGAGGCGGCACAAAAAATTCTGCCCCTTCTCACTGAAGAGGAAATGAGTGTATTTAAACGGGGCAGAAATGCCCATACTAACCACAAAGCTAAAAATGCAAGTGAGGGAGACTATCACTACGCAACGGCGGTGGAGGCCCTTTTCGGATATTTATATCTTAAGGGTGAAATTGACCGTCTGCGTGAGCTGTTTTCGGCAATGACTGCCGAGTAATCCCCGCTTTTCAGGTGGTTATGTGATTGAAAATCAGGCGAAAACTCTGGGATATATTTTTGTGGATAACGGGCAGTGCCGTTTTCAGCCTTTCCGTAAACATGTTTTCAGCACCTAATAATATAGTGCAGGGCGGGCTTACAGGTGTGGGCACGGTGATAAATTACCTTGTGCCCCTTTTGCCCATAGGCACAGCCATATTCATAATGAATATTCCGCTTTTTATATTGGCATGGAAATATCTCAGGGGCCGGTTTCTTATAAGAACCCTCTGTGCTACGGCAGTGTTCACGGCGTTTATTGATTTAGGCTCGGTTTTTATCACACCCTATATGGGAGATAAGCTTTTAGGATGCATATTCTGCGGTGTGCTCTCAGGCACAGGGCTGGCTCTTGTGTTTATGACAGGTGCCACCACGGGCGGTACTGACATAATTGCAATGCTGCTCAGAAAGAAAAATCCGAGGCTGTCAATAGGCAGAATAATTTTGCTTATTGATTTTGGTGTTGTACTGCTCAGCTTTGCGGTTTACGGTGAGCTTGAGAGTGTGATGTATGCAATTATTGTTATATTTATATCCTCAAAGGTGATAGATACTGTGCTTTACGGCAGTAACCACTCAAAGTTAGTTTTCATCATCACGGAAAAGGGTGAGGATATACTTTCAGCAATTTTTGGTGAAATAGGCAGAGGTGCAACGGTGCTGCCTGTCAAGGGCGGTTACACACAAAAGGAAAAAGAGCTTATATTGTGTGCCGCAAAGAAAATACAGATAAGAAATATTTTACGCCTTATCTCTCAGAATGACCCGAAGGCATTTACGGTTATCTGTGATGCCGGTGAGGTTATGGGAGAGGGGTTCAGATAAAACGCCTGAGGGCGTTTTACAGTTAGGAGTTAGGAGTCAGGAGTTAGGAGTTGTGGTCGCGGGGTAACCGATGCTGAACTTATATACTCTGTCCGCAGAGGGAAAACCTCGAAACGGTAAGCCCCGTCGATTATAGACTATATAAGGATAACTCTTCTTTGGCGGGAACGGATATAATCGGAGCGAAGCTCCCCACAACTCCTAACTCCTGACTCCTAACTCCTAACTTTAAGAAAGGATGATATATATGGCAAACACAACAGACGGTTTCTGGCTTGTGAAAACAGCCGACAAAAAGGCTAATGTAAAAGGTGCCGCCTATCTTGATATGGTTTTGTGCAGCAAGACAGGCGAAATAAACGGCAAGCTCTGGGATTACAGTGAGCTTGTGCACGGAGTATATGCACCAGGTGAACTTGTAAAAATCAGAGGCAGTGTCACTCAGTTCAACGGCAATGACCAGCTCAGGGTTGAAAAGATAAGACATGTCAACGAAAGTGACGCAGTGAGTGTTACAGACTTTGTTCCCACGGCAGAGTACAGCGGTGAAATGATGCTCGGTCAGATTATGAATGTTATTGCTTCGGTCAAGGACGAGGAATTGAAGCAGCTTACATACGCCCTTGTTAAAGACAGAGAAAAAGAGCTTCTTTTCTGGCCTGCAGCCTTTAAGCTGCACCACGCTATAAGAGGCGGTCTGCTTTATCACACTCTGTCGATTATCAGGCTTGCCCAGGGTGTGTGCAAGCTTTATCCCTGTGTGGATAAGGATCTGCTTATGTGCGGCATTATTGTTCATGACCTTTGCAAAATTGATGAATTTCAGATAAGCCCTGCAGGTCTGGCTTCCGGCTACAGCGTTAAGGGCGAGCTTATCGGTCATCTGGTTATGGGAGCAGTTAAAATTGAAATGAAGGCAAAGGAGCTTGGCATAAGCGAGGATAAGGCAATGCTTCTGCAGCATATGGTTATTTCACACCACGGAGAGCCTGACTTCGGTGCGGCTGTCAGACCTATGTTCCTTGAGGCTGAAATTTTAAGTCAGCTGGACACTCTTGATGCCACAATTTATGAAATATCAAGTGCAGTCAGTGATGTAAAAACAGGGGAATTCACCCCGAGACAGTGGGCACTTGACAACAGAAAGCTCTATAACCACGGCAGAAAAGAGGTTGCTCCCAAGGCGGATTTGGAGTAAAAAAATATATCACCACTTGTATTATTAGGTAAAAATATCCTATAACAAATAGTAATTTTAAGTAAAAAAGTAGAAATTAGGCAAATAGTGTTGATTTTTTTCTTAAAAAATGTGATAATGTATCGTAACTAACTGTGTCAGGGAGGGATTATATGCGAGTTATCACGGGTTCTGCCAGGGGCAGAAAGCTTATCACCCTTGAGGGTGAGGATGTAAGACCCACAACGGACATAGTTAAAGAAGCACTTTTCAGTATTATTCAGTTTGAAATTGAAGGCAGAAGGGTACTTGACCTTTTCGGCGGCAGCGGTCAGCTTGCAATAGAGGCTCTTTCAAGAGGAGCAGACAGTGCAGTTATTGTTGATATGTCCAGAAAGAGCATCGAGATTATAAATCAGAATCTTGAGCATACGGGCTTTTCAAAAAAGGCTGTTGTTGTCTGTGCAGATGCCTTAAGCTTTTTGTCAAGAAGAACTGAAAAATATGACATTGCTTTTCTTGACCCGCCCTATTCAGTGGGAATACTTGAAAAAGCACTGGAAAAGACAGCGCCGATAATGAATGAAGGCGGTGTGATTATCTGCGAGGCTCCTTTTAAGGATGAGCTTCCCGAAATTGCAGGCGACTTCAGGCTTCAGAAAAAGTACAGGTACGGCAAAACAGGACTGTTCCTTTACAGAAGGGACACTCAGGAGGACTGAGTTATGAAAGAAAGAATTGCTGTTTATCCGGGTAGCTTTGACCCTATAACCATAGGCCACCTGGATATAATCAAGAGAAGTGCGAAGCTTTTTGATAAGGTTATTGTGGTTGTTATGTCTAACTACCGCAAGGCAGGCTCCCATGCTTTCAGCGTTGAGGAAAGAGTTGAGCTTGTTAAGAAATGCACCGAGGGTCTTGACAATGTGAGCGTGGACTCATATATGGGTCTGCTTGCAGAATATGCAAGGCAGCAGGGCGCAGTTGCAGTTGTCAAGGGTCTGAGAGCTGTTTCAGACTTTGAGGACGAATTTCAGCAGGCACTTATCAACAAAAAACTCAACGGAGAAATCGAAACGGTATTCATGGCTGCAAGCAGTGAGAATATGTTCCTGAGCTCAAGCGTGATTAAGCAGGTTTGTATGCTCGGCGGCGATGTAACACCTTTTATCCCCAAGGAAGTATCAAAGGAAATAATTGATAAATTAATGAAAGGATGACAAAGATATGGCAACTTACGATATCGAAGATCTCGAAGTAGAAGACGTAGAGGGTTCAGACGATTACATGGATGATTCTTATGAAGAAGAGGAGTATGAGGAAGTAAGGGAATTCGGTCCTTACAACCATGACGAAGCAGAGGAAAGATGGAAGGATCTCGACTTTGAGCAGCTCGTTGAGCAGATGTCACTTTATGTTTCCAATGCAAAGAAGTTCTTCTTCTCAAAGAGCAAGAGAATAGTTAACGGCCGTGACGTTGACACACTTGTTCAGTTTATGCAGGAAAAATTCCCTGAGGAGTTCCTTAAGTCAAAGGACATCATCGGCAGAGAGGCAAGCATTATCTCCGACGCTAACGATAAGGCAGATAAGCTCGTTTCAGATGCTCAGAATTACAAAAACGAAACAACAGCTAAGTCACAGGCTTATTACAACGATGTTGTTAAGAAGGCTCAGGCTGATGCTGAGGCTATTATTGCCCGTGCAAACAACCAGGCTGCAGAGCTTGTTAAGGAGCACAACATCACAAGAATGGCAAGAGAAGAGTCTGAGAGAATCAAGGCTGAAACTGAAAAGACAGTTCAGGCTATGATTGCAAAGACAACCGCTGACTGCAACGAATATAAGAAGCAGGCTAACGACTATGCAAAGAGCATTGTTCAGGGTGCTTACAACTTCATTACAGGCGGTCTTGCAGGCTATCAGGGCATTGCCGCAAAGAATCTTGATGAAATCAATAAGGTCAATATGACATTCCAGCAGGAATATGCAGTTCAGGTTAAGAATCTGGGTATTGACAAATAATTATGAATTATGAATCGCGGGGGAGATGCTGCCGGAGGCAGATATTTTCCCGCCGAGGAAAATTCAGCAAAACTGAAAATTAAGGCACAGAGGGTTTTTCTTCTGTGTCTTTTTGCTTGTGAGCTGAAATGAAATATGGTATAATCTGCTTGAAAGGGGTGCTATTATGGTACTGTTGGTAGTTGATACGCAAAGGCTTATTACAAATAAAGGTCTGTATGAGTTTAAATTGTTTAAGGAAAATGTGAAAAGACTTATTTCTGCCGCAAGAGAGGGTGGCAGAGAGGTCATATACGTCAGGCACGAGGATGAAGAAATGGCAAGAGGTACCGAGGGCTTTGAGATATATGATGAGTTTGCCCCTGTAAAGGATGAACGCATATTTGACAAAAGAGCAAACAGTGCATTCAAAGACACAGGATTATCAGAATATCTCAGGGAAAAAGGAGAAACAGAAATAATGGTTGTGGGCTTGCAGACAGATTATTGCATTGATGCAACCGTTAAGTGCGGTTTTGAACACGGGTTTAAAATAATTGTGCCCGAATATGCAAACAGCACTTTCGATAATGAATTTATGACAGCGGAAAAAACCTACAGGTATTATAATGACTTTATGTGGAACGGCAGATATGCTAAGTGTGTTTGTATGAAAGAGGCACAGGAGATGTTGAAATAATAAAAGACCTTCTATTTTATCAATAACCACAAACCCAAAGTCACTGCAAGGTCGATATGTTGCCTAAAGGTAACTCGATATGTTTGCTCACGCAAACTCGATATGTCCGCTAAAGCGGACTCGATATATTTGCCATAGGCAAATTCGATATGTTCCGCCACAGGCGAAACAAGAAAATAAAAATTTCATCGAAAACCTCCAACAGTATCACTGACAAAAAGCATACTCATTAGCGACTCACGACTGTCGGGAAGAGAGTGGGTAAAGCAGAACCATACAAGGCAGACGAGAACAAACTCTGTAAAACAGCTCAGAGTAGCGGTCAGGTTGATGTATTTACCCTTAAATGAATCACTTCGGCTAAAATTACCCTTGAAGCAGAAAACAGATATACGAACAATTACCGATAAGCT
This sequence comes from Clostridia bacterium, assembly GCA_017396515.1. Lineage (GTDB taxonomy): Bacteria > Bacillota > Clostridia > Oscillospirales > Acutalibacteraceae > UBA6857. Next base: position 14,790 of record JAFQLV010000039.1, read on the forward strand.
GAAACCTTATATTTCTTAATAGCGAAGAAAAGGGTAAAAAGCTTAAATTCTCATCCTAACTGAGACGGTAATTTTCGTCCTTCGGCCCTCCGGCACCAAAGCGTGCTTTTGCATACTTTACCACACTCGGTAAAAGTATGAGCCCCGCGGCTTGAG
>JAFQLV010000040.1 GCA_017396515.1 Clostridia bacterium
TTCACGTCTGTCTTCAATGTCAATAACCTTGTCCCAGTCCATTTGCGCCACCGGCATTTTGTGTTCAATCATTTTGTGTCCCCCTTGCTATACTATTTTTGCTCATTCAAGATGTTTCGACTTCGCTCAACGATTACTCCCTCAGTCACTTCGTGACAGCTCCCTCAGCGAGGGAGCCTCTTTAGCCTCCCTCAGCAGTGAAACTGCGGTGAGAGGGAGGTGGCACACGCAGTGTGACGGAGGGAGTTTTCCGGGAGGCGAAACGCCTCCCCTACACGGTGCATTTTCCGTGTGCGGTTTCGTAGGGGAGGGGTCACCCCTCCCGTTGTTTTTGTGTTTGTTTTAACGGGTTGCCGAGGCGTCAACCCCTACAGATTGGGTTAATAAAAATGTGTTTTGTAGGGGACGGCGCCCACGACGTCCCGTGTGGGTTTGGTTTTCATCCATATATTTTCTCCGTATCATCTCCTTTTCGCCTGAATTCGGTTTAGAACATTTGTCCGATAAAGATTATTTCGGAAAAAAGTGGCAAATGGTTGCAGAAAAAGAGAAAAAAATTAATGTCATCCTGAGCTTTGTAAAGGATCTTTAAGATTCTTCACTCCGTTCAGAATGACACAAAGGTTTTTATTTTATATGTTTAGTAAAAATATCAGTAAGGTAATCTCGTATTCCTGATGCAGAATGTATGGTTGCAATCATAAGTTCATCGGTATCAATCTTTGAAAAATCAATATCGTAACCGTTATATCTGATAAGCTGACTTATAAAAATACGCTGAGTTCTTCCGTTTCCCTCACGGAAAGGATGAATTTTATTGGTTACACAATATAAATCAACTATGTTTTCAACAAACTCAGGAAAATCCAACTCCTTAAAATAATTTAACTTCTTTAATCTTTCAAAACAACTAATACAAAGGGTTTCGAGCTCTGCTGTATTAGCAAAAGTTGTTCCTTTTTTCGATATTTCTACTGTTCTGAGCTCACCTGCCCAGTCGTATATATCTTCAAAGAGGAAGCGATGAATTGCAAGATAATGTTTCAAATCAAATTTACCTTTAATAGGTGTTTTTTCGAGCTCACTTGCTTTTGCAAAGGTTATTGCCGCTTCAATATTCGAAAGCTTTTTTTCATCTCTTATATCAAACTTGTTAATTAAACAAGTTGTTCCTTCATAACAGCCTTCAGTTCCTGCTTCGATACTATAACCCATTATTACACACCTTCCGATGCTTTTACCAATTCAATATACTGAGCCATAGTTATTTCTTTATTAAGAAGCATTTTGCACCAATCAATACATTCAGCAGAAATAACAAAGCCTTCCATTTCAACAGATGCAAGGGCATTACCTATTGCTTTTTCAGTTGCAACAAATTGCATAACCGTCACCTCACTCAAATTACTTTTATAGTATATCATTTTTAAGAGAAATATTCAAGTGGTTTTATCTTGCATTTTACAAAGTCCCATTTAAAACTAAGTCACATAGGCTTTTCTCTTATTCGTCATACTTTTTCATTCCTGAAACAATGGTTACAACATCTTCATAGGTGGGTGCATGGATATAATAAGAATTGTTATTATATATGAAATCACACGTAACAATGTTCTCATCTATTCCCATATGACAATCAAATTCACCTATTTTTTTATAAATCGAACCCTCATAGCTATCTTCTTCAGATAATGTTGCAACAGAAATTTGATATTCACCAATTTTGTTTGTAATAAAAATTATGTGTTTATATTCCTCAATAAGGTTTAAGTTATTATCGACATAATTTGAAACATTCACCTTTTCAATTACTATTCCATCCGGTAGTTTATCGGGATATAAAATATCAAAATCTGTTTTTACGAAAAAATCATTTATTGTTCCATAGGTTTGATCGACTCCTTTTTTAACTATTTCGAACCCCTCACTATTTACTTTTTCACCAACAAACATCTCATCAAGTTTGTCACCAAAACCTTTTATAACATCAAAAGAACTGATTTTCTTCCCACACACTGCAATACCCGTAGCCAAAACAAGTGCACTTATAACAGCAACAAGCAACAGCCTCTTTGCGCTTTTTCTGCATATGCGTTTTACTTTTTCTTTTTTAGCTTCGTCTTCCTCAGCAGTGTCACTTTCCGTCTGCTCACTCTCGTCTTCCTCACCCCACTCAGAACAAAAAGCCTCTTTCAGCTTTTCGTCATCGGCGGCTTCAGTGATAAACTCATCGTCAATGCCGTTTATGGCATATAAAAATTCAAGGTCCTTCACGCTGCAACACCCCTTTCACAAAGATAAGCTCTCAGGCTCTCTTTTATGCGGCTGATTTTTGATTTAAGCGTGCCCACCTTTATACCTGAAATTTCCGACAGCTCCTCATAGGTGTCAAAAAACCAGAATTTTCTCACAAAAAGTATTCTGTCGGCAGGGGTCAGGGTTCTTAAAAAGTCATTGACACAGTCTGTTATAAACTGCCTCTCAACTATATCCTCAGGGGTTTCACTCTCACCGATAAACAGCGCCACATCTTCAAGTGAAACTGTAGCCTCACCGCCGCCGCGCTTTTTAGCCGACCGGTGCTCAAGGCAGTCAAGGGAGTTATAGCGCACAATTTTAACTATGTAGGACATAAGGGGGTCAGGCTCCTTGGGCGGTACCGTGTTCCACACATCAAGATAAGAGTCATTTACACATTCCTCGCTGTCCTCACGGCTATGGAGTATCTGCAAAGCAACCTTCATACACAGCTTGCCGTACTTATCGGCAAGGGCAGTCAGGGCTTTTTCTGACCGGGCAAAAAACAGTTCAATTATTTTTTTATCTTCCATTTTCTTTACCTCGCATAATTCAGGGTTTACTAATTATCTCGGAAAAAGTCGATAAAGGGTTGCATAAAAATTAAAAAATATTTTCGCCTGCATTATTAAACAAGAAAACAGGAGTGCTCCCCACTTCGGCAGAGTACCCCTGAAAAGCTTTAATATGCAGTTATTCTTTTGCTTTCGGAGCTTCGTCAACTCTTGTGCTGAAAAGCAGTGAAATGCACCATATAGCCGCAAGGGCAACAAGTGTATAGATAATTCTGCTTATAATGGCACTCTGTCCGCCGAAAATCCAGGCAACAAGGTCAAACTGAAAGATGCCGATGAGCCCCCAGTTTATGCCGCCTATAATTGCAAGAATCAATGCGATTTTGTCAAGCATAAAAATTCAACTCCTTTTGAAAATATTATGAGCCGAATTTTTCGTTTTATTCAATATTTTAAAATTCGCATGCCATTATTGCAGAACCGAAAATATTTTTTATGATTTTAAAATCGTTCTTAAGATAAAAATTCACAGCCTGCTTGTTGCTCATTCCGCACGAAAGCATAACATTGTTTATCCTTTTTGCCTTCAGGTGTGCCTTAAGCTCATTCATAAGCCTTGTGCCCACACCCTGACCCTGGCAGACATCCAAAATATCAATATGCAGATGTGCCGGGTACTTTTTGGAAAAAGCCTTGTGTGTAAGTATTTCGCTCAGCGCCATAGTGTAGTAGTTAAAGCCCAGCTCCCTTATTTCGGGCAGATAAAATTTCTTCATGGTGTCATAAAAATCATAGAAATTTTCACTGCAGATTATGTAGCCTACAGCCTCGTCATCCTCATTAACCGCAACAAAGATATTGTCAGGCTCATTTTCCGTGTAATAATCGTTAAAGGTTACGGTGAGAAAATCCTGATCAACTTTTTTTTCGTTGGGCAGCTTAGATGTAGCAATACAGATTTTTCTTAAATTTTCCTTATCCTTAGGTTGGTACTTTCTGATGTTTATCATAATTTCATCTCCCATATTTCTTTTGATGATGAAGAAACGCCCAAAGCGCCGCTTTTAATTGCATTTTCAACCTCAACGGTTTCACTCACAAGACCGCCGACTATTACGGGTACCGTCAATGATGAGCTGAGCTGCTTTGTTATTCTCGGCATAATGCCCGGCATAATTTCAATGGCATCGGGCTCAATCATCTGTGAGGCCTTTACAGCTGTGTCAATAGACAGTGAGTCAATTATAAATATTCTTTGTACCGTGAGAAGTCCCATATTCTTTGCAGCCTTCAGCTGGCTGTTTTTAGTTGAGATAATTCCGTCAGGTCTGATTTCCTCACTGATATATTTAAGAGCAACCGCATCCTTTGAAAAGCCGTCGAGCAAATCTATATGAATAAAAATCATTTTACCCTTTTCTCTGACCTTCTGCACAACATCTTTGATGTTGAAAATGCTGCCGCATAAAAGGAAAATTATGTTGCAATTAGAGCCAAGTGCCGCATCAAGCTTTCCCAGATCCTTAACAGCGGCAATAATCGGGTTCTTTTTCATTTTTTCTGTAAATAAATTTTTCATTTTACATCTCACCTTTCAAAGCTCTTTCAATAAGTCCTCTGAGTTCATCGGTGCCGTCACCCTTTGTTGCAGAAAAGGGCACAACGCTGATGTTGCCGTATTTTGTAAGCACACCGCAGATGCTTTCAAGCTGAGTCATTCTCTCGGTTTTGCCCAGCTTGTCACACTTTGTCAGCGCCACTGCAAAGGGTATGCCGCACTCGGTCATATATTCTATCATATCGATATCCTGCTGACTCGGAGCGTGGCGCATATCAATAAGCTGAATGACGAGCCTTAAATCTCTGCCTGAGGAAAAATAGCTTTCCATAAGCTCACTCCAGCGTCTTTTTTCATCGTGCGACACCTTAGCATAGCCGTAGCCCGGCAAGTCAACGAGCCTGCATTCAGGCAGCCTGAAGAAGTTGATTGTTACGGTTTTGCCCGGCATTGAGCTGACTCTTGCAAGATTTTTTCTACCCATAAGTCTGTTCAGCAGTGAGCTTTTGCCCACATTTGACCTGCCTGAAAAGGCTATCTCAGGCAAATCAGATTCACCGAGCTGCCCCGCCCTGCCGAAGGAGGTTTCAAAAACAGCGTTTTCAAATTTCATTGCTCTTCCTCCTTTTATTCTGCACAGGTGCTTTAACAGCAGAGCCTCTGCGTGTTATGTTAATTTTAGATTCAGTCGGCATATGGAAGGTTTTGCTGCCTTTAAGTGCAAGCGTAAATACCTCCTCAACCTGAGAAACGGGAATAAATTCAAGGCTTTCTCTCACCTTAGCGTCAATTTCCCATAAATCGGGCATATTATCTCTCGGAATAATTACCTTCTTGGCACCGGATTTATATGCCGCCATACTCTTTTCACGCAGGCCTCCGATTTTCATAACTCTGCCCGTCAGAGAAATTTCGCCTGTCATAGTGACAAATCTGTCAACCTTGATTTTGCCGAGAGCCGACAGTATTGCCGTTGCCATTGTGACACCTGCAGAGGGTCCGTCTTTAGGCACTGCGCCCTCGGGTGCGTGAATGTGTATGTCTCTTTTTGTGAAGACCTCAGGGTCAACACCGTATTTGTCAGCAACGCTGTGAACATAGGTCAGTGCAGTTTTAGCTGATTCCTTCATAACATCGCCGAGGCTGCCCGTCAGCTCAAGCTTGCCCGTACCCGGAACAGTGACAACCTCAATCTGAGTGATTGTGCCACCCACACTTGTATAGGCGAGCCCGTTGACAACACCGACTAAGTCATCCTTTTCAATTAGCTCGGGGAGAAATTTCTCGGGGCCGAGAAGCTCTTTGATTTTATCGGGGGTGAGGCTGACAGTTTTTTCATCTTCACTCAGCAGAACAACACACTTGCGAAGAAGCGAGGAAATGACCTGCTCGAGTCGGCGCACGCCTGCCTCACGAGTATAGCCGTCAATTAAAAATCTGATGGCTTTATCGCTGAAACGCACATCCTTAGCCGTAAGTGAATGCAGCTTCATCTGTTTTTTTATGAGGTGCTTCTTAGCAATTGCAAGCTTTTCTTCGGGAGTGTAGCTTGATAGCTCGATAATTTCCATTCTGTCATAAAGCGGTGACGGTATGGCAGAAGCATCGTTTGCCGTTGTGATAAACAGCACCTTGCTCAAATCAACGGGAAACTCAAGATAATTATCCCTGAAGGTATTATTCTGCTCAGGGTCAAGAACCTCAAGCAGAGCCGAAGCCGGGTCTCCCTTATAGCTTGTGCCGAGCTTGTCTATCTCATCAAGCAGCACAATGGGGTTCATTGACTTTGCCTGAGTGAGTGCATTGATAATTCTGCCCGGCATCGAACCAATATAAGTCTTTCTGTGGCCTCTTATTTCTGCCTCGTCATTGACACCGCCCAAGGCCAGACGCACATATTTTCTGCCCATAGCCTCTGCAACGCTTCGCACAATTGAGGTTTTTCCCACACCGGGAGGGCCGACAAGGCAGATTATCTGCCCCTTTATATCATCGCTTCGCTGCTTGACGGCAAGCATTTCAATAAAACGCTCCTTGATTTTTTCAAGACCGAAATGATCTTTGTCAAGCTGTTTTCTTGCATTATTGAGATTGAAATTATCCGGAGTGTACTCACCGAACGGTAAGGCAAGTGCAGTGTCAAGATAAACTCTCACAACAGAAGCATCTGCTCCGCCTGATTGCATTTTTGCAATTTTTGAGCATTCGTAAAGAAGCTTCTCTCTAACATCTTCGCTACAGGCAAGTGCTTCGATTTTTTCTTTGTATATCTGTGTTTCAAAGCCCGGTTCTTCTTCACCGCCAAGCTCAATTGAAATTGCTCTCATCTTTTCTCTGAGATAATATTCACGCTGATTTTTATCCATCTGAGCCTGAGTTCGGTTTTCTATATCAATCTCACAGTGAAGTATTTCCAATTCTTTTCTGAGAAGCACATTGAGCTTTTCGAGCCTTGAGAGCACCTCAAGCTCACTGAGTACGGTTTGTCTGTCCTCATACTTGGTCAGCACCGTGTTTGCAATTTCATCAGAGAGCTTATAGGGGTTTTCGTTAAAAATGACTCTGCGAGCATATTCCAGCAGGTCTGCAGGTGCGTTGGCAACATAATCCTCAAAGCTGTCTTTAACGGCTCTTACAGCCGCTGTAAGCTCATAATCACTGCAATCACGCATATGGCTTTTTGCCTGCTTTGCATCACAGATAAAACATTCCTCAGTTGCAATAACCTTAGAAATCACAGCTCTGTTTTCTGTTTCGACAACAATTTTATAGCTGCCTGTTTCACTGTCCTTTGTAATCTGTCTGATAACCGCAATAACGCCCACTTTATAAAGGTCACTTATGGTCGGCTCATCTATTTTAATATCCTTCTGAGTGAGAAGCAGCACACGCTGATCGTCTGCCATGGCAATATCAACGGCTGCAATTGATTTTTCCCTGCCCACCTCAAAGTGAAAACGAAGCTCCGGAAAGACAACAATTCCTCTGAGGGGTATAACGGGTATTGATTTATAGATTAATCCTGATGCCATTAATTTTATCATCCTTTTCAGTAATTCAGATTATTATACTACAACCGAATACGCAAAATCAACTGCTGAAGCACAAATTTAAGTCAAGTAAATAATTTATTCTGAGTCAGCATATAAATTTAACAGTAATTTCCGGGAGATGTTTTGCTTGATAATTAAGCTTGATAAATTCTATTCTTTTTTGTTTGTTACAGCTCTTGTCGGCATCAGTATGTTTTTTGCACTGAAGGCCGAAAATAAAAACACTGCCGTTTCGGCGGATGCTTATGTGAAAGTGCCTGTTCTTATGTATCATCACATTACCGAAAATAAAGACAAGGCAGGAAGCTACACCGTGACAACGGATGAGTTTGAAAAAGACCTTCAATATATAGCTTCAAAGGGGTACACTGCCGTATCGGTCAGCCAGCTCATTGACTATGTTTATAATGCCGAAGCCCTGCCTGAAAAGCCCATAGTTATCACTTTTGATGACGGGTTTGAAAGCTATCAGGCTCTGGCTTTGCCCATACTTGAAAAATACAGTATGAAAAGTGCAGTTTTTATCATAGGCAGTGCCGCTGATTTATACACAAGGGTCAGTGACCACAACATAAGCTATTCAAACCTAAACTGGCAGGCAATCAAGGAGCTGCAGGACTCCCCTCTTTGTGAAGTGCATTCACATACCTATGATTTGCACCACAACGAAAAAGGTGAAAGAAAGGGTATGAGCAGACTGAAAAACGAAAGCAATGCAGAATATGAAAGGGTAATTTCCGCAGACCTTATAAAGCTGCAGAAAGCCTTTGAAAATAAGAGTCTGACGGTACCCGCAGCAATTGCCTATCCTTACGGCGCCTATGACAATTACACAACGCAAATAATTAAGAAGCTCGGCTTCAGAGTCAGCTTCACCTGTGAGCAGAGGATAAACCGTCTGTGTGCAGGCAATAAGGACTCACTTTATAATCTTGGAAGATATAACAGAGAAAGCGGAATAAAAACCGAAGAATTTTTTTCGGAAATTCTGACATAACAACAGAAGGTTATTCAAAGCTTTGTCTTAATGCCTCCAGATTTCTTCTCATAAGGCTGATATAGCTCTCACCGTTTTCATAGTCCTCTGCCGAAATAACATGACAGGAATAAAGGGTTTCAACCCTTGCACCGACACCTTCTGCTATTGTGTGAGCAACATTGCCCTTGGATAAATCGACCTTAAAGACAGTGTCAATATTTTCTGCTTTGGCTTTTTCAATAAGATCTGCTATCGTTTTAGGGTTAGCTTCTGCCTGTGCACTGCAGCCGGGAAAGGCGGCAGAGTAATTGAGAGAATATCTCTCCGCAAAGTACCTGAAAGGAAATCTGTCACCCACAATTATGCTTTTGCCCCTGTTTTCGGCTATAAGCTTTTCAAATTCAATGTCAAGCCTGAGCAGCCCGTCAATAAGCTTATTGGCGTTTTCCTCGTAAAATCCGGCATTTTCCCCATCAGCCTCAATAATAGCCTCGCTTATTGCACTGACTATTTCGGCAGCGTTAAGAGGTGAAGTCCACACATGCTCATCATATTCCTCATCCTCGTGAGCATGACCGTCACCGTGAGTATGACCGTGCTTTGCCTTATGCAGCTCGACTAAATCAAGCATTTTAATTACCCTGACACTTTCGGGTGCCGTCTGCAGAATGTTATCCGCCCATCTGTCACTTTCACCGCCGCCGTAGACAAAAACATCACACTGCTGAATTTTCATTATGTCCTCAGGTGTCGGCTCATAGGTGTGGCTCTCCTCACCGGGAGCGAGAAGCATAATTACCTCAGCTCTGTCGCCTGAAATTTGTCTTGCAAAATCATACTGTGCGAAGGCAGTGGCAACAACTGTGGGCTTTTCTTTTTTATATGACGAGCTCTCACCTGCAAGCATTACGGCGGCAAATGCTGTAAGTGACAAGGCACACACGGCCGCAACAAGTATGCGTTTAAGCACTGAGGGCTTATTAAGACCCGATATTGCTTTAACAAGTGAAAAGACAGCGAGAAGCGCTATGTTGACGCAAACAACACTTGCACCTGTGGGAGCTTCAAATTTAATGGAAATAAGAAGTCCTGCAAGAAAACACAGAACCGAAGTCAGCGAGCTTGTCAGCACAACGCTCCTAAAGCTTTTGCACAGCCTCATTGAAGTAACTGTGGGGAAAATGATCAGTGACGAAATAAGCAGTGCACCCATCATTTTCATACCTATAACAATTGTAACAGCCGTCAGTGCCGATATGAGCATATTATAAAGAGATGTCTTAGTGCCTGTTGCCTTAGCAAAGCTTTCGTCAAAGGTTACAGCAAAAATTTCATTGTAAAATATTCCGAAAAGTGCGATAACAACAAGACTCAGAATTGAAGAAATTACAACATCGCTGCCGCTCATTGTAAGAATGCTGCCGAACATATAATTATAAATGTCCACATTCATTCCCGTTGTCATAGATGTGACCATAACACCCACAGCCAAAGCACCTGTGGATATAAGTGCAATTGCAGCATCGCCCTTGATTTTGCCTTTTTCGCTCATTCTCAGCAGTAAAAAAGCTGCTAAAATAACTATCGGCAAGGCAAAATACAGCGGTGCAACACCTGCCGCAGCTGCAATTGCCATTGCGCCGAAGCCTACATGAGAAAGTCCGTCACCTATCATAGAAAAACGCTTAAGAACAAGGCTTACGCCGAGCAGTGCACAGCACAGGGAAATGAGCACACCTACAATCAGCGCTCTGACAAGAAACTGCTGTGAAAACAAAATTTCAAGAGTCTGCATCATAAGGTGTCACCTCCCGAAAAGCTTTTATAAATCTCGCTTTTAAGGTACTCTGCCGTGGTGCCGAAAAAGCTGTCTGTTTTTCTAAGATGAAGTATGTGAGTTGCGTTATTCACGGCAGTGAAAAGATCATGTGACACCATAATGACTGTTATGCCGTATTTACTGTTTATTTTTCTGATTAGCGAATAAAATTCCGCAGTAACAACAGGGTCAAGTCCCGTCACAGGCTCGTCAAGAAGAATCATCTTCTCGGTTGCACACAGTGCCCTTGCAAGAAGCACTCGCTGCTGCTGACCGCCCGAAAGCTCACGGTAGCATTTATTCTTAAGAGGCAGAATATCTAATTTTTCCATATTTGAAAGTGCAAGTTCCTTTTGCTTCTTTGAAAAGAAAATTCCGCCGTTCTTGCTTGTCAGACACCCTGAAAGCACAACCTCCCACACACTTGCAGGAAAATCCCTTTGTGCCGCCTTCTGCTGAGGGAGATAACCTATCTGCTTGCTTGTCAGCCCGTCACCCATATGAAGATGACCCTTTGCCGTCTCCTTGAGTCCGAGAATTGATTTAATAAGGGTGCTTTTACCGCTGCCGTTTTCACCCACTATGCAAAGGTAATCCCCCGCCTCAACATTAAAGCTCAGATCTTCCACAACAGAAGTATTTTCATAGCGAAGGTATATATTTTTAGCACTTATAAGAGACACATTATATACCCCCTTTGCCGCTGCAGTTTTTACATACACCGTAAATCACTGTCTTTGAGTTATCAATTTCAAACTGGTGATGATTCAAAATATGCTCACCGACTGAGTGCATAAACTCACAGCCGAGATGATAAAGCTCGCCGCAGCAATTACACTTCATATGCAGGTGAGAGCTGCAGTTCATTTCCTTATCGAGAAGCTGATAGGCGGCACTTTTTTTATCCTCTGCCGTCAGCTTTCTCGCGTCCCCCGAGCAGACGAGTGAATCTAAATATCTGTAAAGCGTGGCCTTGCCTACAGGGGTACCCGAAGCTTTAAGGCAATCGGCAATTTCCTCACAGGTTAGAAGCCTTTCTTTATTTTTGAGCAGGAAATCGTATATAATCTGCTTTTGTCTGGTGTTATAGGTTGATCTTTGCATTGTTTCACCTCAAATTGAAACTGAATTTCAATTTCAAATTATATGCCGTGTGAAACTTTTTGTCAAGTAATTTCATTACTTTCGTTGCAAATATCTGATTTATATGATATCATTATTTAAATAAAAATTCAGGAGGATTTTCAGATGTTAAACAAATTCAGAAGTTTTTTGCTTTCAGTTGAAACAACAGTTGCAGACACTGACGCTACAACAACAAGCAATCCGTTGCTCGACGAAAACGGTCAGTTTGAGGATGTTCCCACTGCCGTCGGTAATGTCGTTGACTGGTTCAAAGACCTGCAGATACTCGAGACAATCTATGCAAAGCTGCCCACAATTATACTTGCAGTTGTGCTCGTTGTTTTAGGTTATTTCCTTGCAAAGCTTGCTAAAAAACTTGTTGTCAAGGCAATGAAGGCACGAAATGTTGACCCGTCAGTCTATAACTTTATCAAGAGAATTGTATCCGTCGGCATAAATTTCATTTTCATAATGACTGCTCTTTCCATGTTTATTAATGTCGGTTCACTCATTGCCGCTGTCGGTGCAGCCGGTGTAACAGCAGGTCTCGGTCTTCAGGCAACCGTTGCACAGTTTGCCAGCGGTATTCAGATACTTATGAACAGACCCTTTAAAACAGGCGACTTTGTTGAGCTTAACGGCGTTTCCGGCAGCGTTACTGATATTCGCTTTATGCACACTGTTATTACAACACCCGATAATAAAAGAATCACCATCCCCAACTCACACATAACATCAAACCACATAATTAACTATTCGGCAGAAAATATCAGAAGAGTTGATTTTTCATTCTCAATCAGCTACAGTGACAGCATTGAAAAGGCTAAGGCCGTTATCAAGGAAACTGCACTTTCCAACGAATTTATCCTTAAGGATCCTATGCCTGAGGTTTATGTCAGCTCACATGAAGCAAGCTCAATCAATCTTGCTGCAAGAGTCTGGTGCAAGGTTGACAAATATTGGGATGTTTATTTTGCAATGCAGGAAAGCGTAAAAATTGCCCTTGATAAAAACGGCATCAATATTCCCTTCAATCAGCTTGACGTGCATATTATCAACAAATAATCGGAGCAGGATATGTCGGAGCTATTATTAAGACTTTTTATAAAAAATCATCAGGATACCAAAAATCCTGATGTCAGGGAAAAATACGGCTATCTTGGCAGTATTACGGGTATAATAATAAATATATTCCTCGCCGCCGCCAAGTACCTCATAGGTGTTATAACAAACAGCATTGCAATCACTGCCGATGCCGTCAACAACCTGAGTGACAGTGTTTCATGTGTCATAACTCTTGTCAGCTTTAAAATGGCTAATATGAAGCCTGATAAGGAGCATCCCTTCGGTCACGGAAGAATTGAATATGTTGCCGCACTTATTGTCGGTTTTATCGTTGAGCTTATGGGCTACGAGCTTATCAAGTCTTCAATCGGCAAAATAAGAAATCCCGAGGCTGTAGTTTTTTCCGTACCGGCGGTAATAGTGCTTCTCATATCAATCGGCGGCAAAATTTGGCTCGCTGTTTTCAACAGACATTTAGGCAAAAAGATTGACTCCCCTGCTATGTCAGCCGTTGTTGCCGACAGCATAAGCGACACAACAGCCACGGCAATAACCCTTATCTCCCTTGTTGTTTCCCTTTTCACAGACTTCCCTTTAGACGGCTATATGGGTGTAATTGTTTCTCTGTTTATCCTTTATTCCGGCTTCGGCATTTTAAAGGAATCTGTGGGAATTATACTTGGCAAGCCTCCTGAAAAGGAGCTTGTTGACGAGCTTGTGGAATTTATAATGTCTCACGATGAAATTCTCGGCATACACGACCTTGTCATTCATTCTTACGGTGCAACGAGAACCTTTGCCAGTGTTCACACTGAGATTTCTTCTGACGGTGACCTGCTCAGGGCTCACGATACCATTGATTCAATTGAAAGACTCACCAAGGAAAAATTCGGAATTGAGCTTGTTATTCACATGGATCCCATTGTTACCAATGACGAAAAAACCGAGAGCTATTATCAGTACATTCATAAAACCGTCAAGGATTTTGACAGCAGCCTGAGTATACACGATTTCAGGGTTGTTGAGGGTCCCACTCACACAAATCTTATTTTCGATATTGTTATCCCGCATAAATATAAGCTCACCGAAAAAGAGCTTATCGCCGAGATAAATAACCTTGTTCATAAGGATAATGAGAATTATTTTCTCGTCATCACAGTTGATAATTGCTATATTTAGTGACAGTTTTGTAATAATGCACAAAATAAGCTATAAATGTTTTCTATAATTCTATAGGCAGTTTTCTAAAAAATGACTTGAAAACTTTGCAGAATATTGTAAAATATAAGTGACGTATTACGAATCAAGTAAAGAAGTTAAATTCAGGGGGTAAAACTAATATGTCCACATCACTTACAGAATATCTTGATACAATTCCTCAGGGCCGACTCGGCATTATTGCCATGAAGGGCTGTGAGGAACTTGCAGAAAAAGTAAGCGCACAGATTCTCGAGTGCCGTGCACAGTTTGAAAATCAGACTGATAACAACCTTCATCTCAAGGGTTATCACAGAGAGTCTTATATCATCAAGGCCAACTTTCCCCGTTTTGCAACAGGTGAAGGCAAGGCAGTAATCACTGAATCCATCAGAGGCTATGACCTCTTTATCATTTCAGACTGCTTCAACTATAATGTAACATACAAGATGTATAATCTTAAGGATAAGGATGGCAATCCGCTTCAGGTGCCCATGAGCCCCGATGATCATTTTGCTGACCTTAAGAGAGTTATCTCAGCCTGTGCAGGCAAGGCAAAGCGCATCACTGTTGTAATGCCTATGCTTTATGAGGGAAGACAGCACAGAAGAACTGCAAGAGAATCTCTTGACTGCGCTCTCGCTCTGCAGGAGCTGGAAAATATGGGTGTCAGCAACATTATCACCTTTGATGCACACGACCCCAGAGTACAGAACGCCATCAGAATCGGCTTTGAAAGCGTTTCACCCACCTATCAGATGATCAAAGCTATTGCAAAGAGCCTTAACAACGACATTAAGTTCACCCCTGAAAATACAATGATGATTTCCCCTGACGAGGGCGGTATGGGCAGATGTGTTTATTATGCTCAGGTTCTCGGCATTGAGCTTGGTATGTTCTACAAGAGAAGAGATTTCGCTGTTGTTATCGACGGCAGAAACCCCATTGTTTCACACGAATTCCTCGGTGACAATGTTGAAGGTAAGGATGTTATTGTTGTTGACGATATGATTTCAAGCGGTGACTCAATGATTGATGTGTGCAAGCAGCTCAAGTCACTTCATGCTAAGAGAATTTTCGTTTTCTCCTCCTTCGGTCTTTTCACCTCAGGTCTTGAGCGTTTTGATAAGGCTTACGAGGAAGGCCTCTTTGACAGAATTTTCACAACAAACCTTATTTACCAGACTCCCGAGCTTCTCACAAGAGAATGGTACTATTCAGTTGATATGTCAAAGTATATGGCACTTATCATTGACACTCTCAATCACGACAGATCAGTCAGTCCTTTCCTTAATCCCATTCAGAAGATTAACGATTACATTGAGAAATACAACTTAAAATAAAAAAATCAAGGCATCCTGAGTACGCGTCAGGGTGCCTTCTCTGTTATTGGAATTATCCCGCCGAAATCGGTCAGGGGAAAATCTAAAGATAAAACCTCACAGCCGTGGTTCTTTATGAAGCAGGCTATTTCTTTATAATCTCTGTGCTTTGTTATGTCACCGAAGAAAAGCACTTCGTTTTTTGATATTTTGCCCGATGCGCCGCCTATAAAGCCGTATTCGTGCCCGGGCAATGAAACATCACCCTTTGAAACAAGAAGGCAATCTATGCCATTTTTGCAGGCAATATTATAAATTGAATTGTCATCAGTTATAAGTGCGTTCTCATCAATCACAAGACAGGAGCATTTACAGTAGCCCTGCCTGACATTCAAGCGCTCAAAGCCGTATAATTTTTCGGCCAGCAGAGCATCGGCAAAGGCGAAATTCCCCAGTGCCCTGTTGCCCATAACAGTAAAGTTCAGAGCAACATCCCTCGGGTACTCCCCCTTTATTTCGCTTGAACTTTCAATTACGGTAAAGTCTTTTTTCTTCAGCCTGTCAATTAGCTCACTTTGATTTTTATCGGCAAAAACTGTGTTTTTTCCCAGGTGAATTGCAGCCATATCGGCGTGACCTGCAGTGGCAGGGTCAATGTGCACATTCGGTCTGATTACAATGCGTTCTATAGCTCTGAAATCGAGAAAAGAATTCAGCTCACTGCACAGCTCTCCGCATATTACAGTGTGCACCTTTCCTTGGGGTAAATTCGGTTTTTCAATAAAACTTATCATAATATTATCGCCTCGAAGGCTTCTCTGATTGTTCTGACACCGACTATCTCGATGTCTTTTTTTATTGAAGCAGAGAGATTTTTCATATTGCTTTTCGGAATTATACATTTAGAAAAACCAAGTCTTGCAGCTTCTTTGATTCGCTGCTCACAGTGAGAAACACCTCTGATTTCACCTGCAAGACCTATTTCACCGAAAGCAAGCACATCGTCACGAAGAGCGTAGTCCTTAAGTGAGGACACAAGAGCCATAACAATTGTCAGGTCAAGAGCAGGCTCATCTAATTTCATGCCGCCGACAATATTTATATAGGCGTCCATGCCTGAGAAAAAGTACCCTCCCCTTTTTTCAAGCACGGCAATAAGCATAGCAAGTCTGTTAAAATCGAAGCCGTTGCTTATTCTCCTCGGGTTACCGAAGCCCGTTGAGGTTACAAGTCCCTGAATTTCGGCAAGCAGCGGTCTTGTGCCTTCCATGACGCAGGCAACACACGAGCCGGGTGTATTCTTGGGTCTGCCGGATATGAGCATCTCTGAGGGATTTTCAACCTCCTTCAGGCCTGAGTCATACATTTCAAAAACACCTATTTCATTTGTGGAGCCGAAGCGGTTTTTCACTGCCCTGAGTATTCTGAAGGAAAGATTTCTTTCTCCCTCAAAATAAAGCACTGCATCAACTATATGCTCAAGAACCTTAGGCCCTGCAATATTGCCGTCTTTATTGACATGACCCACCATAATAACGGGAATTGACAAAGATTTTGCGGTACGCATAAAGAGGTTTGAGCATTCCCTGACCTGCGTCACACATCCGGGCGAAGAGTTGAGCTCAGTGAAATTCATAGTCTGAATTGAATCTATAATAACAAGATCCGGCTCACTTGAGCGTATATGCTCACAAACAGCCTGAACGTCGGTTTCGCAAAGAACAAAGAGGTTTTCGGTTTTTACCTTCAGTCTGTCAGCCCTGAGCTTTATCTGCGAATAGGATTCCTCACCCGAAACATATAAGATTTTAAGCTTTCTGCCGAGTGCCTGGCAAATCTGCAGAAGAATTGTTGACTTTCCTATACCCGGGTCACCGCTCAACAGCACAAGTGAGCCCTTTACAATTCCGCCGCCAAGGACTCTGTCAAGCTCACTCATACCCGTTTTATAGCGAAGCTCATTATCGGGCTGTATGTCGCTGAGCGCCATAGATTTTACACTTTTAGCTGAAACGGGTGCATAATTTTTGCTTTTAGTGCCTGAATCCACGACCCGCACTTCTTCCTCAAGAGTTGCCCATTCGCCGCATTCGGGGCATTTTCCGAGCCATTTCGGTGTTTCATATGCACAATTACTGCAGACATAAACTGTTTTAGACTTCTGTGCCATGTTAATTTCCTCTTTTCCTATATTTCCTTCTTGCCGCTCAGGTACTGCTCAAGTCCCTGAAAAATTGAAAGTGCCAGCTTGCTCTGATAGCTGTCGTCATTCAGAAGCAGAGCTTCCTTTTCGTTTGATAAAAAACCGCACTCAACCATTACGGCAGGGTTCTTTGCGTGATAAAGCAGATATATTTCCGTGCCCGATTTTTTAATCTGTCTGTCATTGTCGGGCTGCAGATTGCAAACAACTGCCTTTTGAATGCTGTCGGCAATAATCTTGCTTTCAGGGTTGTTGCCCGAATAAAACATCTGTGCTCCGCTGTACACGCTTTCAGTAAAATAATTCTGATGAATACTCAGAAAAATTGCATCGGGAGCAGCTTGCATAGTTTCCATTCGCCTGTGGATATCCCACACCTTTTTTTGCCTTATACTGACACATTCATCGGGATAGTTTATGCTGTCGCTTTCCCGTGTATAAATTACTTCATATCCGGCAAGAGAGAGCATATTGCCAAGCTTGATTGAGATGCAAAGATTAATATCTTTTTCGAGCACACCTGCCGCTGACTGTGTGCCTGCATCAATGCCGCCGTGTCCTGCATCAACAATGATTGCAGGCTTATTTCTGCTTATGTTAGCTGTGGCAACCGAAAGCGAAGCATATCGCACACAGGCAATCCCTGAAGCAATTAACACAGCAGAAAAAACCGCAACACTCAGTGTCTTTAAATTAAATGACAGATATAAACCTTTTTTCATAAAATCACCCATTAAATTTTATGGTGATTTCAGAGCTTATATAACAAAGATATTTTACAATAAACTGCAGGAATAATCAACAGCTATTTGCTCAAAAAAGCGGCAGAGTACAAATATTGTCACTAAAACTAAAAAGGCGTTCTTGCGAACGCCTTAGTTTGCTTATTTAACTTCAATTCTCCAGCCGTAGGGATCTTCTCTCTTGCCCCACTGAATGCCTGTGAGTTCGTCATAGAGCTTCTGTGTCAGCTCACCGATGCCGCCGTCACCGATGGTCATAACATCATCCATATAGCGAAGTCTGCCAACGGGTGAAACAACTGCTGCTGTGCCTGTGCCCCATACTTCCTCCAGACTGCCGTCCTTAGCTGCTGCAACAAGCTCGTCAACACTGATGCGTCTTTCCTCAACCTCATAGCCCCAGCTTCTGCAGACATGAAGAATTGAGTTTCTTGTGATACCGGGAAGGATGCTGCCGTTAAGTGCAGGTGTGATAACCTTGCCGCTGATTTTGAACATAATGTTCATAGCACCAACTTCTTCGATATACTTTCTCTCAACACCGTCGAGCCAGAGAACCTGTGAATAGCCGCTGTCATGAGCCTTAACCTGAGCAATAAGTGAAGCAGCGTAGTTACCGCCTGTCTTAGCAAAGCCCATACCGCCCTTTACAGCTCTTACATATTCATCCTCAATCCAGATGCCAACGGGTGCAAGGCCGCTTTCATAATAAGCACCTGAGGGTGAAAGAATAACAATAAACAGATAAGTTTTTGATGGTGCAACACCAAGGAACTCATCAGTTGCAATAACAAAGGGTCTGATGTAAAGTGAGGTACCGGGGTCTGAGGGTACCCAATCTCTGTCAATGTCAACAACTGCCTTAACAGCCTCAACGAACATATCCTCGGGAATTTCGGGGATGCAAAGTCTTTCATTTGATGCATTAGCTCTCTTTGCGTTCATATCGGGGCGGAAAAGATATATTGTGTCATCTTCACCTCTGTAAGCCTTGAGACCTTCGAACATTTCCTGACCGTAATGGAAAACCATAGCACTGGGGTCAAGTGAAATATTGCCGTAGGGAACTATTCTTGCATCGTGCCAGCCCTTGCCCTCGGTGTAATTCATCATAAACATATGGTCAGTAAAAATATGACCGAAGCCGAGCTTTTCACCCTTCTGAGGTTTCACCTTGGGTGATGTTGTTTTTGTAATTTTGATATCCATTTATAACACCTCTTGATAATTATTCAAAATCATAACCTGTCTTAAGAGCCTTAAGGTTTACTTCAATAAGATTTGCCTTTTTAGGGGGTACAACCTTATTGATGGCAGCCTCAGTGCCGTCGAAACCGATTTCTTCGCAGACCTTCATAAGCTTACCCATAAGAATCATATTGGCAAGAGTAGAGAAGCCCTCGTCATTTGCCATTTTTGTTGCGGGCACATAGTATGTAGTAACATCGTCTCTTTCAACCTTTTCGTTAATAAGAGCACTGTCAACAATGATAATTCCGCCCTTGGCAACATCGTTTTCATACTTCTTGAGTGAGGGAAGGTTCATAGCAACAAGCACATCAGGTGTGCCTACAATTGGTGAACCTACGGGTGTATCACTGATAATAACACTGCAATTTGCTGTGCCGCCTCTCATTTCAGGGCCGTAGGAAGGAAGCCATGAAACCTGCTTATCGGCAATAAGTCCTTTGTAGGCAAGGAACTTACCTGCAAAAAGGACACCCTGACCGCCGAAGCCTGCAATTAAAATCTGTGTTGTAGCCATATTATTCAGCCTCCTTCTGAGCATCTCTGTCCTTATATACACCAAGAGGATAATAAGGAAGCATGTTATCCTCAAGCCACTTGAGCGCATTTACGGGAGTCATACCCCAGTTTGTGGGACAGGTTGAAACAACCTCAATAAGTGAGAAGCCTTTTTTATCAATCTGGTTCTGGAAAGCCTTTTTGATAGCCTTCTTTGCGTTTCTGACATTTTTTACATTGTTAACTGCAACTCTTTCAATATAGCCTGCACCGTCAAGTGTTGCAAGCATTTCGCTGACCTTGACAGGGAAGCCGCAGTGGCTTGTATCTCTGCCGTAGGGTGAAGTCTGTGTAACCTGACCGGGAAGTGATGTGGGAGCCATCTGACCGCCGGTCATACCGTAAATTGCATTATTAACAAAAATGATTGTTATGTTTTCGTTTCGTGCTGCAGCATGTACTGTTTCAGCCATACCGATTGATGCAAGGTCACCGTCGCCCTGATAGGTGAAAACAATGTGGTTATCAGGGTCCGCACGCTTAAGACCTGTTGCAACTGCGGGTGCTCTGCCGTGAGCTGCCTGAACCATATCACAAGTGAAATAGTTATATGCTAAAACTGAACAACCGACGGGAGCCACACCGATAGCCTGACCTTCAATGCCAAGCTCATCAATTGCTTCTGCAACAAGACGGTGAATAATGCCGTGAGTGCAGCCCGGGCAATAATGAAGAGGTACATCTGCAAGTGATTTGGGTTTATCGAATACTACCATTATTTGTTACCTCCTTTGTTTGCTTCTCTGATAACTTCCAGCACCTGCTCGGGTGAAGGAATCATACCGCCTGCTCTGTTGCAAAGAGTAACAGGCTTATTATACTCAACGGATGCTCTGATATCCTCGATCATCTGTCCCATTGAAAGTTCGACGCTGATGAAGCTGTTAACCTTTTCAGCAGCAGCCTTGAATGCCTTAACGGGGAAGGGCCAGAGTGTGATAGGTCTTATCATACCAACCTTTATACCTTCAGCTCTTGCCATAGCAATTGCATTTTTTGCAACACGGGCAGCAATACCGAAAGCGCTGACACAGATATCTGCATCCTCCATCATGTATTCTTCATACATAACTTCATTTTCTTCAATTGTCTTATACTTTTCATATCTCTTAAAGTTGAGCTGCTCAAGCTCTTCGGGTACAAGTGAAAGCGAGTTGATAATATTATGTTCTCTTTCACATTTTGTGCCTGTTACTGCCCATGACTTGTCATAATCTGCCACAGCAGCCTCTTCAAGAGAAACGGGCTCCATCATCTGACCCATTGTGCCGTCAGCGAGAATCATTGAGGTCATTCTGTATTTATCGGCAAGGTCGAAGCCCTTCACTGTGAGTGAAGCCATTTCCTGAACTGATGAGGGTGCAAGCACGATCATCTTGAAATCGCCGTGTCCGCCGCCCTTTGTAGCCTGAAAATAGTCTGACTGTGAGGGCTGAATGCCGCCGAGACCGGGGCCGCCTCTCTGAACATTGACAACAAGAGCAGGAAGGTCTGAGCCTGCAAGATATGAGAGGCCCTCTGACTTAAGGGAAATTCCCGGGCTTGATGATGATGTCATAACTCTTTTGCCGGTGCTTGCAACACCGTAAACCATATTGATTGCTGCAACTTCACTTTCAGCCTGAAGGAAGCAGCCGCCGATTTTAGGCATCTTCTTAGCCATATATGCGGCAATTTCAGTCTGAGGAGTGATGAGATAACCGAAGTAATGACGGCAACCTGCAAGGATAGCTGCCTCAGCAATAGCTTCATTACCCTTCATAAGTACTTTTTCAGCCATTTTCTTTACCTCACTTTTCAACCTTGATTATACAGTCGGGACACATGGTTGCACAGAAAGCACAACCGATACACTTGCTTTCATCTGTCATTTCGGCAGGTGAATGACCTTTAGCATTAATTTTATCCTTAGCAATAACAAGAATCTGCTTGGGGCAAACATTAACGCAAAGACCGCAACCTTTACATAAATCTGTTTTGAATGTTACTTTAGGCATTCTTTATACCTCCGATTAAATAATTTTACTTTGTAAATTCAAAGGGAATAAATTATCAATTTTTCCCTCTAAAAGAGCACATACTTCCTTTTTCGCAGCCGTCATAATAACCGGTAATGAGCTGAGCTTACTGAGCTTTTCAATTTCACAAAGGGTTGAAAGCACATCCTCTGCAGTGGTGTCCTCACCTAAATTTGAGTTATTTGCAATTGCAGTGAACTCAAGGTGCGATGCAGCTTCAATTTCTCTCATTATTTCAAGAGCATCCTCAGCTGTTCTGGTCAGCGGCCGGTAGAAGTTGGCAACGAAAATCATTTCGTAGTTATTTTCCTCCTTAATAAAAGGAGCAAATCTTCCGAGTGCTACCGAGCCTACATCGTCACCGCCGATATCCATAACGGCATAGGTGCCTTTATCCTGCACTGCCCTGTACATGGTCTGGGGAAGAGCAGGGATATCGAGATTGGTGCCCGCAAACTCTGAGCAAAGAAGCTCAATACCCTTTTCCTTAAGCTCCTCTTCGCTGTCCTTTGTGCGAAAATAGGGATTTACTATATCCAAGTCGGCAATAACAACCGGCAAAGACATATCTTTTAAATGAATCGCATAGTTGACAGCTATGTTTGTTTTGCCGCTGCCGTAATGGCCTGCGAAAAGAGTGATACGTTTTTTCATAAAATCCATATCCTTCATTATATGACAAATTAACTGTTATTTCAATAATTTTTGCAAAAATATTACAGCTTATTTCTCTGAATTTTACCGCTGATTGTCTTGGGAAGCTCATCACGGAATACAACAATTCTCGGGTACTTGTAAGGAGCGGTGTTTTTCTTTACATAGTTCTGAATTTCCTTTTTCAGCTCCTCTGTGGGCTCAGTGCCTTTTGTCAGAACAATACTTGCCTTAACAACCTGACCTCTTATTTCATCAGGTGCAGCTGAAACGCCACATTCAAGAACATAGGGAAGCTCCATAATAACATTCTCAATTTCAAAGGGTCCGATACGGTAGCCGGATGACTTGATAACATCGTCAATTCGGCTTACATACCAATAATAGCCGTCCTCATCGCACCATGCCGTGTCACCTGTGTGATACATTCCGTCGTGCCATACCTCGTCGGTCTTTTCCTGCGAGCCGTAATAGCCCTTGAACAGGCCGCAGGGCACCTTTTTGTCTGTACGCACTACAATTTCACCTGTTTCACCCACAGCACACTCGTTGCCGTCAGGGTCAACAATAGCAATATCGTAGCATGGTACAGGCTTGCCCATTGCGCCGGGCTTCGGTGTGGTACCGACAAGATTTGCGATTGTGAGAGTTGTTTCTGTCTGACCGAAGCCTTCCATGATGACAAGTCCGGTTGCCTTTTCAAACTGATAGAACACCTCAGGGTTAAGAGCCTCACCTGCAGTAGTTGCATATCTGATTGATGATAAGTCATATTTGGAAAGGTCTTCCTTTATAAGCATTCTGTACATTGTGGGAGGTGCACAGAAGGTTGTGATGTGATACTTGGAGAACATTGGAAGAATGTCAGCTGCATCAAATCTGTCAAAGTCATAGGTAAACACTGCACCCTCACACATCCACTGGCCGTAGAATTTGCCCCAGAGAGCCTTACCCCAACCGGTGTCGGAAATTGTAAGGTGAAGGTCGTTAGGCTGAATTGAGTGCCAATATCTTGCAGTGATGAAGTGACCTAAGGCATATTTATATGAGTGTGCTGCAATCTTAGGATAGCCGGTAGTGCCGGAAGTGAAGAACATAAGCATTGTGTCATCACCGCAGGCAGTTTCGCTTGTGCGGGTATAGATGCTTCTGAAGAGCTTATATTCTGTGTCAAAGTTATGCCAGCCCTCTCTGTCAGCACCCACAATAATCTTATGTCTGAGTTCACCGTAATTTTCAGCGGCCTTGTCAACATGGTCAGCCACCTTGCCGTCAGCTGTGCAAAGAATTGCAGAAACACCTGCAGCCTTGAAGCGATAATCAAAGTCATGCTCAACGAGCTGATTGGTTGCAGGGATAATTATTGCACCGATTTTATGAAGCGCAAGAGCACAAATCCAGAACTGATAGTGTCTCTTGAGCACAACCATTACTCTGTCGCCCTTTTTGATGCCGAGAGAAAGAAGATAGTTAGCGGCACGTGCCGACTCCTTTTTCATATCCTGATATGTAAATCTTCTTTCGGTTTTATCGTTTGAAATGTGCAGCATTGCAAGCTTATCGGGATATTTGTCAGCAACTGCGTCAACAACATCAAAGGCAAAATTGAATTTATCTTCATTTTTATAGGTGAGCTCCTTCAGCACACCCTTTTCATCCTCAACTGTATCAATAAACTTCTTGACCTCAAGCTGGTGTGAAGTTTTTGCAGTAACGAATGTTGCCTGGATTTCCTGCTCTGTGGAGCTCTCGTCTGTGATAACAACTGCAAGGAAGGTGCAGTCTTCACCGTCAACAGCAATCATACCGTGAGGTGATGAGCTCTTATAATAAATGCTGTCGCCTTCCTCAAGAACCTCTGTATGGTTACCCACACGGACCTTAAGCTTACCTGAAAGCACGAGGTCAAATTCCTGACCGGGGTGTGTAATGGTGTGAATAGGCTTATCCTGAAGCTCTTCGTTATATTCATATTTTGCAAGGTAGGGCTCAGCAAGCTTGTTTCTGAAAAGAGGTGCAAGATTGTTAATGGTAATGCCCTCTTCCTTTGAGGTTATCTTACCCTGTCCTTTTCTTGTTACGGTATAAGAAGAAAGGTTGCTGCTCTGACCCTCAAGAAGATCTGTTTTGCCGATGCCGAATGCTTTTGCACATTTATGAATGAAGGAAAAAGGGAAATCAATTCTTCCCTCTTCATAGAGTCTGTACTGCTCTAATGTGCAGTCGGTCTTTTCAGCCATTTCTTCCTCGGTGAAGCCGCAGACATCACGCATGTCTTTGATACGCAAAGCGACTTCCATAAGTTGATTATTCATTTCCATACTTTTTACCTCCGGTAAAAATATTTTTTAATAAAAAAACTCGTCTCAAAGAAAAACTTTGAGACGAGTAACTAACTAAATAATACCCGCGGTACCACTCAAATTGCGATTAAAATCGCCACCTTCAAGCTCCAACAAGCTCTATGCATTAACGCAGCAATCACGAAGGGCGTCTACTGATTACAAATAACTTTCGAACCCTCAGCTCAGAAGTGATAGGATGTTGAAGTGCCGTTTTGCTGACCTTGCACCGCCGCCAGCTCGCTGAAAAAACTTTCCCTCGTCCGTCTTCGTCACAGCTTTTCTATGAAATTTTTACTTATTTTAGCACTTTAAAACCTGCTTGTCAATAGAAAAAACTAATTTTTTTCAAGTTTTTTATGACAATATTTTACTTTCATCAATACCGAAAAGTCTGACAGCATTTTTATAGAGTATGAGCTTGTTTTCCTCATCACTGAGCTTCATATCCATAAAGCGTCTGAACTCTGTTTCATGGTTCCACATAGGAAAGTCCGTTGCAAAAAGCACATGCTCTGCCCCGTACATTCTGACAAGCTCTGCGCTTTCTATAGGTGAAAGCCAATCGAAGGATGAGGAGCAGTCAACATAAAAATTATCATAACCGCTCAGCTTCTCTGCCGCCTCTTTCCAGCAGGACCAGCCGCCGAAGTGGGCACCGATAATCGTCAGATCGGGATATCCCTCAAGAATACGCTTCATTCTGTCGGGATTTGAATAATCGTACCTGCTGTCACCCGTGTGAAGTAAAATCGGCATAGTACCCTTGCAAAGGTCATAAATTTTTCTGCACCGGGGGTCATCAATTCTGAATTTCTGAAAGTCAGGGTGCATTTTCACGCCCTTAAGGCCGAGGGAAATAATCTCCTCAATGTCCTTTTCGATGCTTTCGCTGTCAGGGTGCAGTGTACCGAGCCCTGTCATAAGCCCACACGATTCTTTTACGGTATCAGCTATAAAAGTATTGATTGAATGTACCTGATGCGGCGTTGTGGCAACGGAGAAAATAACATAGTGCTTTACTCCGATTTTTGAGCCGAATTCAACCAAGGTCGAATACCTGCCGTCATAATACATGGATAAATCATAAAATTTACCGATACCCTCAACTGCCTTTGCAGCTATCTTATCGGGATAGATGTGGCAGTGAGAGTCGATTATCGGATAATTCATTTTCTAATCACCTTGATTTTTCTGATCGCCCTTATGCGGTTTCAACTGAATTTGCCTTCTGCAGGCCGTATTTTTCAATGGCATTTTCTCTCATTATATATTTGAGAATCTTGCCCGCTGCGTTCATGGGGAAGGCAGCGACAAAATCAACATATCTCGGCACCTTATGCTTTGCCATATGGTCACGGACAAATTGCTTCATTTCATCAATTGTCATCTCCTCACCCTCTTTGAGGATAATGCAAGCGGCAATCTCTTCACCGTACTGCTCATCGGGTACGCCGATAACCTGAACATCACTAACCTTGGGATGAGTGTAAATGAACTCTTCTATCTCTTTAGGATAGATATTCTCACCGCCGCGGATAATCATATCCTTGAGTCTGCCGGTGATTTTATAGTTTCCGTCCTCAGTTTTGCAGGCAAGGTCACCCGTGTGAAGCCATCCGTCCTTATCAATGGCACTTGAGGTTGCCTTGGGCATCTTATAGTAGCCCTTCATTATATTGTAGCCTCTTGCCACAAATTCACCTATCTGTCCTACGGGCAAGTCCTCCCCTGTTTCAGGGTCAACAATCTTGCATTCAATTTCAGGCAGTGCTCTGCCGACAGTGCCCACACGCACATCAATGGAATCGTCCGTTGAGCTCATTGTGCAGCCCGGTGAAGCCTCTGTCTGACCGTAAACGATAGTAATTTCGTTCATGTGCATCTTTTCAACAACATCCTTCATTGTTGCAATGGGACATGGTGAGCCTGCCATAATACCTGTTCTCATATAAGAGAAATCGGTCTTTTCAAAGTCAGGATGCTCAAGAAGAGCAATAAACATTGTGGGCACACCGTGGAAGCAGGTGATTTTTTCCTGATTAATGCAGGCAAGAGATGATTTAGGTGAGAAATAAGGGATGGGACATATTGTTACACCGTGGGTCATTGATGCTGTCATAGAAAGCACCATACCGAAGCAGTGGAACATAGGCACCTGAATCATCATACGGTCTGCAGTTGAAAGATCCATTCTGTCACCGATGCACTTACCGTTATTGACAACATTATAGTGTGTGAGCATAACACCCTTGGGGAAGCCGGTTGTACCTGAGGTATACTGCATATTGCACACATCGTTCGGATTGACATTTGCCGCAATTCTGTAAACCTCTTCAACAGGCACATTTTCGCTTCTTTCCATTGCTTCTTCCCAGGTAAGACAGCCCTTCTTTCTGAAGCCGACCGTAATAACATTGCGAAGGAAGGGAAGTCTCTTGCAGTGAAGAGGCTCACCTGCCTTTGTGCTTTCAAGCTCAGGGCAAAGCTCACCGATGATATTAGCATAATGCGAATCACGCCAACCTTCTATAAGTATGAGAGTATGTGTATCAGACTGCTTTAAAAGGTACTCAATTTCGCGGATTTTATATGCAGTGTTTACCGTAACAAGCACGGCACCTATTTTTGTTGCCGCCCAGAATGCGATATACCACTGAGGAATGTTTGTTGCCCACACTGCAATATGGCTTCCGGGCTTAACGCCCATGGCAAGGAAGGCTCTGCAGCATTCGTCAACATCGTCTCTGAATTCGGCATAGGTTCTTGTGTAATCAAGCGTTGTATATTTAAAGGCATACTGGTCAGGGAACTCCTCAACCATTTTATCAAGCACCTGAGAGAAGGTCTTTTCAATAAGTGCTTCCTTTTTCCACACATATTTACCTGTGTGGCGCTTGTTATAATAAAGGTGGCTCTTCTTTCTTGAGGTTGACTGGAATTTTTTCATATACTCACTGAAATGAGCAAGAATAACATCAAGCTCATCCAGATCACTCATCCAATCAATGCTCCAATCAAGGGCAACATATCCTCTGTAGTTTATTGAAGCAAGGGCATTGACCATAATTTCAGTGGGGATTTCGCCTTCACCTAAGAGGCAGTATTCGCCTTCTTTATAATCCTTGATATGCACATGCTTTATGTACGCACCAAGGTTTGTTATGGTATTTTCAGGGTCTTCGCCGCCGACAAAATAGGTTTCATACATATCCCACATTGCACCTATAGTGTCGCAGGAAAACTCCATAATTACATCACGAAGCACACTTGTATCTGCAAAGAGACCCTTTGTTTCAAAGAGAACTACAACATCTTTTTTTGCGGCAAAATCGCTGATTTCATTTATAAGAGCTATAACATTTTCTTTAGCGTTTTCGCAATCCTTACCAGCATAGAGAGCAATATAAGGCACCTTTATGCCCGAAGCGAAATCGATATACTCTTTAACCTTTTCGGCAGAGTCCGCAGCACTGCCGGCTGCTATATCAAGATTATAGCATACACAGGGTACGGCAAGACCGTTATCTCTCATTGCACGGATAGTGGCTCCGCTGTTGTATTTATCAAACTCACCGTTTTTATCAAAAAGGGCCTTGTTTGCTTCAGGGCAAAGATCTATACCCTTGAAGTTATTTTCAATTGCAAGGTCATTGAAATCCTGCCAGGAGTAATTCTCCCAGCCCTTTACTGAAAAAGAAAGCTTCATCATAGTGATTATACCTCCTCGTAAACAATCTTGTTGATAGCATTGATATATGCTCTTATGCTTGCACCGATAATGTCAGTTGAAAGACCCTTGCCTGAGTAAAGCTTGCCGTTTGAGCGAAGCTTGACGAGAGCTGAACCCATAGCCTCCTGACCCTCGGTAACAGCCTGAATCTGGAAATCATCAAGCTCATAGCGGTGGCCTATAACCTGCTCAACTGCAAGGAAAGCGGCATCAATGGGGCCGTCACCGTTAGCAAGTGCCCTGATGGTTTCACCGTTCTTTTTAACGGTAATATTTGCTGTTGCACTGATAACATTACCGCTGTTGATTACATAGCTTTCAAGCACGTAGGTCATAGGCACCTGAAGTGCTGTTGACGCAATAATTACATCAAGCTCCTTTGCCGTTACAGTTTTTCTTGTGCTGATACGCTTAAACTCATTATATACATTTGTTATGTCTTCCTGCGACAAATCATAACCGAGAGCTGCAATTGCTTTGCTTACTTCAGTTATATCATCATGCTCGCTGAGAACAAAATCTTCACCTGAGTCAACGGTTACATGCTCAAAGGGTGAGTTCTGACCGTGCTTGCCGTTTACAATCCAGTCGATCTGCTTTGCTGCTTTGTGGTACTCTGTAGTTCTTACACCGGTTGTAAAACCGAAGCTATCGCCGTGAGTACGGATAATCTGACAAATCGATTCCATTGAAGCAGTATATTTTGAGGCTACAGATGAAACCTTAACCTCTGATGCACCTGCTTTAAGTGCAGCTATTGAGCCTGCACAGGCCATTTCAATTGCATTGCTGCACTGAACACCTATGTTGATGTTTTCACAAGAAGGAACATTTTTAATAAGATCTGAAATAAAATCAGATATTTCATCAGGGAACATTGTGCCTGCAGTATCACAGACAGTTACGGTTGTGGCACCGTTTTCCACAGCAGACTCTACTGCCTTATAAAGGAAGTCGATGTCGCTTCTGGTGGCATCATCAGCAATAAACTCAACATCTGTGCAAAGTGCCTTTGCTCTTATAGTCAGGTCCTTTATCATCTCAAGCACTGCAGCCGGCTTTTTGCCGCAGATATATTCCATCTGAACTGTTGAAACGGGAACCTGAATCTGTATTCTCGGCTTAGCAGCGCCCTTGAGTGCCTCAGCCACTCTTTCAACATCACCCTCCTGCAGATTTACGGGAACTGCAACAACGCTGTGATGAACGCATGAGGCCACGGACTTGATAAGAAGCATATCAGTTTTTTCCTTTACAATTGCAGGAAGCTCAATAACACTGACATGGATTTTGTTGAGTAATTTAGCAATTTCGATTTTTTCTCTGAAGCTCAGAGTGTAGTCTGTTGATTTTGCAGACTGCTTAAGTGTGATGTCTGACACGGTTAATTTTTGCATTTTTCATTGCTCCTTTAAGTCGATTTATCACTTTTGCATCGAGAATAACGAGGCACGCTTTACAATAAAAAAGTCCTCGAAGTTACTCCTGTAACCTCAAGGACGAATAATATTATTCGCGGTACCACCTTGATTACTGTATAAAAACAGTCACTCTTCAAAGCTCAAACAAGCTTTTAGCCATGATAACGGGGCATCCGGAACTCCCTACACAACAAATTTGTCTTCAGCAGTTCTGCTCAGAAATGAGACTGAATTGACACTTTGTATCGGTTCGCACCAAGCACCGACTCTCTGAAAGCATAAGATGAAAATTCATAATTTCGTCAACGCATTTGTGATATTGCAAAGATAATAGCACTTTAACACCTAAAAGTCAATAGTTTTTTATAAAAAATTTTCAAACTTGACAATATGCCGCACTCATGTATAATTTAACTGTAACACTGATAGATTAATGTAGGTGGGTGAAGCTATGATTTATGCCGTTATTGCCGCAGGCGGAATCGGCAGCAGAATGGGCAGTGAACTGCCAAAGCAATATATCAAAATCGCAGGGAAGGAAATTATCAGGTATACTGTCGAGAAATTCAGTGCCTCACAGCGAATTGACAAGGTTATTATTCTCTGCCCCGAGGATTGGGTAGCGTATACAAAGGAGCTTTTCTTCGGCATCAACGCTGCAGTGATAAGCGGCGGTGCAACAAGAAACGAAACGCTTATGAAAGCAATTGATTATATCGAGGAAACTGACGGCTTAGACGAAAACACCGTTCTGATAACTCACGATGCCGTCAGACCCTTTGTTACATCCGAAATAATTGAAAACAACATAGATGCCGTTCTCAGATACGGCGCCACAGGTACCGTCATACCGGCAACTGACACTGTTTTTGACAGTGCAGACGGCGAAGTCATTTCATCAGTGCCAGACAGAAGCAGGCTTTATCAGGCACAGACCCCCCAATGCTTCAAAGCCCTGAGACTCAGAGAGCTTTACATGAGTCTGAGTGACAGCGAAAAGGAAATACTTACAGATGCCTGCAAAATTTACACCATCAAGGGCTGTGATGTGCACCTTGTCAAAGGTGATGTAAGCAATATAAAAATCACTTACCCCTATGACCTGACGCTTGCAAAGGCCATATTGAGCACCCAAAATTAAACAGCAAAAAGAACTGAATTTTGCCTTCCCGGCATAAATTCAGTTCTTTTTTTATTGTATGCGAAAACCCCGCCATAGTGGCGGGGTTCAAAAAAGGCTATTGCCTATGCATGTAACATAAAAACTCCTTATGTGTTATAGTAAAAGCGTGACCTGCCAGTTACGCAAAAATAACACATAAGGAGGACATTAGAA
>JAFQLV010000041.1 GCA_017396515.1 Clostridia bacterium
CGGTAATTTTCGTCCTTCGGCCCTCCGGCACCAAAAAGGGCGCTTTGGTTACTTTCCGCTTATCTGTGGAAAGTAACGCCCGTCCGGCGAGGACAGCACAGACTCAGGCATTGATAAAAGCGGAACCTTAACTGCACTGTCTCACCTCATCGTCAGAAAAGACAGCTTTGCCGACAATCATTGCTGTGATGTTAATCTCTAACGGACCGTCGGGGACGCCGGTCCCTACAACGAATTACCCTTATCGTCAGAAAAACCGCCAGACTGCAAACCCCTTCTCTTTTATCAATATAAGCAACCCCCAAGCCTCTGCAAGGTCGATATGTTGCCTAAAGGCAACCCGATATGTTTGCTCACGCAAACCCGATATATTTGCCATTGGCAAATGCGATATGTTCCGCTTTCTGCGGAACAAGATTTTGAGGGCACAAGGACCCTCTAAAATTATATTAACCCTCGGGGCAGAATATTTATTTTTTCACCAAAATCTATTTTCTCTATTGACAAAAATTACCTGCTGTGCTATCATCAAACTTACCTTGTTAAATGAAATTATAAGTGTAAGGAGGCAGTAAAAATGACAATGTGGTTATCTTCCCGTTACGAATATGACTGTATGAATAGTTCTCTGCCCCGACCCGATGAAACAATGTAATTTCAATGTGTTTAACATGCTGTTTTCGTTGCAAGCTTCACCGTCGGAGTATACTCCGACGGCATTTTTATTTTTTCTTATTATTAAGAGGTGATTGTTATGTGGCGACCGCCACGGGATCCAAACATGAAGGTCCCCGTCTTCAAAAACATTGTCTATGCCCTCAGACTTGTGTGGCAGTGTGACAAAAAGCTTCTCATAGGCTATATTGTCAACGGTCTTTCCGCCAATATTTTCAGCCTGTTCATCCAGAATATTCTCTTTCTTAAGGTTCTTCTGAGCATACTCGATAAGGGCAGCAGCTTTGAAAGCTATGCCTTCGCTCTCGTTTCCTTTCTGCTTGTCTCCCTTATACTTCTTGCCGTCAGCTGGTGGATGTCCTATGTAGTCCATGCTGCAACCAAAAATGTACTCAAGGAGCTTAACAACAAAATTTTTGAAAAAGCCATAACTCTCGATGTGGAATGTTATGAAAACCCCGAATTTTACGATAAATACCAGCGTGCCACCAATGTGCTCGCATGGGGATATTTTGACCTTGTGTGCTCTGCTGCGGCAAGCATTGTCACCTGCATAATTTCTCTGTGTCTTGTTATCGGCACCGTCACAAGCATTGACCCGGTTTATCTTATTTTCCTGCTGCCTGTGGTTTTCGTCTTTATTATCGAAACCTCAAAAAGCAAGCTGGTTTATAAGCGTGATATGGAAATGACAAAAAATAACAGAGTCAAGGCATACATTCAGCGCACCGTTTTCCTGAAGGACTTCTCAAAGGATATACGCACATCAAACATCTTTGCCGTGCTTATGAACCGCTTTAAGGCAGCAATCGACTCCAATGTGGAAATTCTCAGAAGCTACGGCGTGAAGCTCTTTATCTACAGCACCGTCAGCTCACTTTTCAGCGAATTCATTCCCATTATCGGCACCTATGCCTTTGCCACATGGCAGTTTGTTTACACAAATGCTCTCACTGTGTCAGGCTTTTCTGTTGTCCTCTCGGCTATAAACTCCGTCAGAGAGTCCACTCTCAATATAGCAAGAAACTTTGATGCACTGGTGAGTATGGCGCTTTACTTTCAGAATCTGCGTGAATTTTTTGAATATGAGCCGAAAATCACATCAGGCACCCTGATGCCGGGAAGCTTTGAAAGCATTGAGTTTAAAAATGTCAGCTTTAAATATCCCTCAGCCCAAAAGAACGCCCTTAACAATATATCCTTCAGCATAAACAAAGGTGAAACTCTTGCTCTCGTTGGTGTCAACGGTGCAGGCAAATCCACTCTTGTCAAGCTCCTGCTTCGCTTTTACGATGTCACCGAGGGTGAAATCCTCTATAACGGAGTCAACATAAAGGAATATGACCTTGGTGCCTACCGTAACATCTTCGGTGCTGTTTTTCAGGACTACAAAAACTTTGCCGTTTCCGTTTATGAAAATGTCATCTGTCACGAGTGCAGCGACACAGAAAAAGCAAAGGCTGAGGACGCGCTTAAAAGAAGCGGCATCTGGGAAAAAATCTCCGCCTTCCCCAAGGGCGGCGACACTGTTCTCACAAGAGAGTTCGACAAAAACGGTGCAGGTCTTTCAGGCGGTGAAAATCAGAAGGTCTCTGCCGCAAGGCTTTTTGCCAAGGATTTTCAGCTTGCTGTCCTTGACGAGCCCTCCTCTGCCCTTGACCCCATTGCCGAATATAAGATGTATGAAAATCTTATTGAGGTCACTAAGGATAAGGCTGTCCTTTATATTTCCCACCGTCTCTCAAGCGCAGTCCTCTCAGACAGAATTATCGTTATAGGCGGCGGTGAAATCCTGCAGCAGGGCAGTCATAAGGAGCTTATGGAGCAGCAGGGCAAATATAAAGAAATGTTTACTCTGCAGGCTTCAAGCTATAACCGTGAAAAGGAGGAAAGTTTAAATGCTTAAATCAAAAGATAAAAAAGTCCACTCCACCTTTTCAAATATATTCTTCTTTATCCGCCTGCTGTTTAAAATTTCTCCCCTTCTTGTCATAGGCGAATTTATAATGGGCATACTCACCACCCTGCCCACAAGACTCGTCAGTGTGGTAGGCCTTAAATATATTATCGATGTTGTCACCGAGGGCGTGAATATGAAGCGGATATTCTATGCCGTTGCCGTTATTGCCGCAGTGCTTATAGGCAGCAAGGTCTTTGCGTGGATTTTTCAGGAGTTTTACTGGAACATGGCAAGAGAAAAGGTCTACTACGGCCTTAACAGCATCCTTTATGAAAAGGCAAAGCAGCTTGACCTTGAAAGCTACGACAATCCCGAATTTTACAACAGCTTTATCCTCACCATAGAGTCCTCCTCAGACAATATAGCAAACCTTTTAGGTCTTGTCAGAAACTATGTAGGCAACCTTATTTCATTTTTCACCATTGCAGGTGTGCTGCTGACAATCGACCCGGTCTGCCTTATTATTATTCTTATTTTCATCTGCAGCTTTCTGCCTCTGAGCAACAAAAGGGGCGAGCTTCAGATGGCAAGAAGGCGTGACAACACGGAATATCACAGACGAAGCGACTACTTCCAGAGAATATTCTATCTTCAGGACTATGCCAAGGAGGTGCGCATGAATAACATTCACCCCCTTTTAATGGCAAGGTACAACGATGCCGCTGACGATGTTATTGAAAATCAGAAAAAGTACTGGAAAAAAATTTCTCTTACCTCCTTCATTCAGGATGCAGGTGTGCAGAGTCTTGGCTTTATGTTTGTGCTGCCTCTTTATCTTGGCTATTGTGTACTCGTTAAAGAGACTCTCGGTGCAGGTGATTTTGTTGCCGCCTTCAACGGTGCAAGCTCCATTGCCATGTCAATTAACTTCCTTACTGTCTGGGCAGTTGCCATTTTCTCAGAAAGAGGCAAAATGATAGAGAAGTACCGCGAATTTTTAGCCGCTGATTTCAGAATTAAAGACGGTGAAAAAACCGCCGAAATAACAGAGCCTAAGGAAATCAGAGTTCAGAATATGAGCTTTACTTACCCGGGCAATGATGAACCCACCCTGAAAAACATAAATTTGACTATAAAACCCTATGAAAAAATAGCCCTTGTGGGCTATAACGGTGCAGGCAAAACAACACTTACCAATCTTCTTATGCGACTTTATGATGTGACCGACGGCGAAATTCTGGTCGGTGGCGAGGACATAAGAGACTACACTGTTTCCTCGCACCGTAACCGCTTTGCCGCAGTTTTTCAGGATTTTCAGCTTTTCGCCTGCACGGCAAGAGAAAATGTTGCCCTGAGCGATGACGGCGACGAAAAAAGAGTGAAAGAAGCCCTTCGTCACAGTGGCTTTGATAAGGAGCTCAAGCACGGTGTTGACACGGAAATGCTGCGTGAGTTTGATGATGAGGGCAGAATACTCTCAGGTGGCGAAAGCCAGAAAATTGCCATTGCAAGAGCCTTTTATAAAAACTGCCCCTATGTTATTCTTGATGAGCCCTCGGCAAACCTTGACCCCATAGCGGAATATAATCTTAATCAGGCCATGATTGAGGCGGCAAACAACAAAACCGTCATTTTCATTTCCCACCGCCTTTCCACAACCGTTAATGCCGACAGAATTTATGTTATGGAAAAGGGTGAAATAATTGAAAGCGGCAGCCATGATGAGCTGATGAAAATGAACGGCACCTACGCCTATATGTTTAACCTTCAGGCAGAAAAGTATAAATCATAGGCTGTTGCCCAGCTCATTAGCCGAGTGTTCCTAAGGACACTCGGCAGTTTTATTCGCCATACAGCAAGTTATATTCCTTCGCAGTTTTATTGTGTCTTGCACAGTGTTATTGTCCTGCGTGCAGTTTTATGCAAATAAAATAACACTGAAGGCTCCATATGCACCTTACGGTGCAAGATGTTAAAACAAAAAATCGAAAAACTCAACCGTAGGGACACAGCATGTGTCCGCCAGACCGCAAACCCCTTCTCTTTTATCAATATCAGCAACCCCCAATCCTCTGCAAGGTCGATATGTTGCCTAAAGGCAACTCGATATGTCCGCTAATGCGAACCCGATATATTTGCCATAGCAAATTCGATATGTTCCGCCACAGGCGAAACGAGAAAAACTCACCCCGTATCACTGACAAAAAGCATACTCATTAGCGACTCACGACTGTCGGGAAGTGAGTGGGTAAAGCAGAACCATACAAAGCCAGACGAGAACAAACTATGTAAAACAGCTTAGAGTAGCGGTCAATTTTTTCTGTTTACCCTTAAACGAATCACTTCGGCTAAAATTACCCTCGAAGCAGAAAAGAGAAACACGAATAATTACCGATAAGAAGTGACCTGATATTTCACTATAACTGCGAAAATGCCTGTGAATTAAAAGTTTCTGCAAACTAAAGCGGTAATTCTTCGTAC
>JAFQLV010000042.1 GCA_017396515.1 Clostridia bacterium
GAACAGCGCAGCGGTCAAAATTTTGGTGCCGCTCCAAGGCACAACAAAATTTTGGGTACCGCAAGTCGGCATCATTTCCCTTTTCTGAGCATTTGAGGCGACCTTTGAACAGCGCAGCGGTCAAAGTTCATAGGCGCTCCAAGCCGTAATGAACTTTGGGTACCGCAAGTCGGCATCATTTCCCTTTTCTGAGCATTTGAGGCGACCTTTGAACAGCGCAACGGTCAAAGTTCATAGGCGCTCCAAGCCGTAATGAATTTTGGAACCGCAAGTCGCAAAGTGTCACAGGTACGAGCTTAACTTGACTTTTAATTTTATCTTTGATATATTAATTTCAGAGGTGATACTATGGAACTTCTCTTCGACATACTTGCCGAAATAATATTCGAGCCGATAATAGAAGGTTATCTTTCAGCTATGTCACATTTTTCTGTCGGTTCTAAAAAAATAAATGAAGACAAGATAAAGATAGTTGTTGTTTTTGAAGGTATTGTTCTGCTTGTAATGTTTGTGGTCGGCGGATGTATGCTGTTAGAAACAGACGGAGAAAGTCTGAAAGGAAAAATCCTACTAATCGCATCTGTGGCAGTTTCGGTTGTTCAGATTTCTTTGGGTATTATTTTCAAAAGCTTAAAGAAAAAAGGCGTATTCACTCGGGAAATAACAAACGAAGAACAGTTGAAAGATTTAATCATCCGTATGTGCAATGAGGATGATTGCAGTGAGGAAAGTATAAGTTGGCAGGCTTACAGAGAAGCTGAGAATATATCAGAAAAATCATTTTTGCCTTTTTTGCAGAATTTTGTTATTGAAAATCAAAAGAACGCAGCACGAGACAAGACTGTAAGGAAAGCAGTCTATCATATTATCGCAAATATAGTCAAAAATTCATTTGATGAACAAGCTTGCAGATTTCTTATTGATAGATTAGATGTTGAAAAAGATAAAGACATCTTGGCAGATATACTTGGTTATTTGACATGGGTGGATATACCATGGAATATCCATATTGAGCCTATTATACGTCTATCCAAAAGTGATAAGTGGTTAATAAGGCATAGTGCAATTCAAGCACTGGGTTCCTCTGCCACAGTTAAAAGCAAGGAAGCACTTCATTTTTATCTTAATCAAACTGATGAGAAAAAGTATAAGTATGAGATTATTTATGCAAATATGGCATTAGGAAAAACAGGAAAATCGGAAGATATTGCTATTCTTGAGAAACATCTTCGTAGCAGAATACCCGATATAAGCGACAGTGCGGTCTTTGCAATAGAAAGTATAAAAAAACGTTACTGTTGACATTAAGAAAATATTGTTTAATTCGATTTATTTACAAGGGTCTCATTCCGCCGTCCTGTAAACACAAAAAGGCAATCACCTATCAGGATGTCTGTTTTTTTTCATGTTTTATACGGAAATCAAAACTATGCAATTGCGGTACAGCATTTACAAAAGTTTATTATTATGCTAAACTAAAGACAAAGGAAAGGAGTGAGTTATTATGATGAAAAGAGTAATTGTACTTGTGCTATCTTTGACAATATGTTTCGCTTTTGTGTCATGCGACAATGATAGGCAATTAAGCGAAGATGCAGAAATTAATCAAACTAATATTAATAATTCAGAGGAGAATATTGAAGTGGATAATTTTGAAAAAGCTTTATATGATAAGGTAAAAAATGAAATATTATCTTGGAATGAGGATGATATCTATGCGATATCTTTCTTTGTTGACTCAAACGGAGCTTATGAATATAAGGGTTATGAGAATGTTTCAATGTGGGCAATAAGTTACAATACGGAAGAAGATTGTGACGGTGCAGATGAACTTGATGAAGAAAGATGGAACTATGCTTTCTGGCGTCAGGACGAAACTATGATTATTGATGTTGATGCGCCTAATAAATACACTGATGCACTTTTTGAATGGTATGAAGAACATGGCATTAAAAATATTGGTGAAGAGAATGAAGATGAAATGTATGATGAGGATATGAATTATATAGGCAAAGGTCCTGCCGGACATTATGAATTGCTTCAGCTTGCTTCTTCTGTTGCTGAAAAGTTGCAGAAAGAAGGTATAATAAAAGAACATTTTGGAAAAGAAATTCCTGTTATCATTCATGGACTTGAATATGCTTGGTATGACCTTGAAGCAACAGCAAAAGCAAATCCTGATGGTCAAGCAGACACTTTCTTTAAAGCAATGAAAGAAATAGGTTTTTGTTAAATTTAAAAGGGGTTCAAAAAAGGTACAAATCCCATGAAAAAGCACTTCTTCGGAAGTGCTTTTTTCAAATGATGTTTGCTTTGCAAATGGTGTTACAAGTAATGATGCCGCTGAAGCTGATGATGTTGCCTTGGCGGGCAATGTTTTTTCTGTAGGTGCCGTATGGTCTATATATTTTTTGCAGGATTTCATTTTTCCTTGATTATTTCAATTTCCATAGATGAAAATTCAGAAATTATTGCATTTGAAAAAGTCATATGATAAAATCCAAATCAGAAAGATAAAAAGAGATCGCAATAAAAAACGAAGGGGATGAATTCAATGAAAATTCTTGATAACAGTGACAGACATTTACGGGCAATTTTGCCGGGTATTATTTTTGAAAAGCTTAATATGAAAGCTGTTAAAATTAAGTTTATTGCAGGAGGCAGCTACGGCAGAGTTTATAAGGTTTTGCTTTCAGACGGAGAAATGATTGCGGTTAAAGGATATAAACTCCAAGGAATGCAGCATGAAGAAGCACAGCAGCTCAGCTTTTTATCAAAAAATACAAGCGTCAGAATGCCTGAGGTGCTTTTTATATATGAAGATGACAAAACAGCAATTTTAGCTATGACCTTTGTTGAGGGGCATAATGTGTTGAATCCTGCATTTTTATTAAAGAGTAAAAGTCAGAAGCAAAGCTTTGCCGATGAGGTTATTTCCGGTATGCTGCAGTGGCACAGTGTAACAAATAATAAATTCGGTACTCTGGCAGAGCCTGCTTATGACAGTTGGCGTGAATATTATAAAAATGAAAAGCAGGAGCCTTGGCTGAGAGGCTTGAAGGAACTGTCAGATAACGGAAATTTCAGTAAGAAAAAGCTACAGCTTCTTTATGAAGCAACAGAGATTTTTAACAGCTTACCTGAAGAGAATGCAACGCCCGTACTTATACATGCCGACCTTAACATTATGAATATTATGGCAGACCCGAAAACCTTTAAGCTTGTTGCTTTTATAGACCCTTGCGGAAGTATGTGGGCAGACAGAGAATATGATTTGTTTCAGCTTCGCAATATGTGGGGGGATGCTTTCGGATTGTATGAAACCTATAAAAGAAAACATAAAGTCTCGGAGCTGACCGATTTCAGAGTTGCATATTACGGTGCAATGCTTGAAGCAGCAATGAGACTTAAGGGCGGTCATATTGTGCCGCTTTGGGAGGATCTGAACTTCATAAGACTGAAAAAAGAAATGAAAAAGCTTAAAGAAAAGCACTGACCTTTAATTAAAGTCAGCTACAGTGATAGTAAGGCTCATTTTATTTCTGAAAGACACAGAAGTGAAAAGCTTTAATTACAGATACAGATGCCGCAGGGTGTCTGTATTTTTTGCTTTTATATAAACAAAGGATTTTAAATATCTCAAAGAAAAACTAATTTGCCTCTTTGCTTTTTTGCATAACTGCAAACTTTTTAAGTTATGCAAAAGGTAGAAAAACACACCATACCCTTGCAATTTTAATTGTGATATTATATCATTAATTAAATGGGTATCTTTGTCCTGTTTTCTTTTGGCGGAGGTGAAAAAAGGTGAATGTTTTATCAAAGCTCAGTGATGATATTTATATATCCGAGGTGAATTTTGCAGGTACTCACGACAGTGCCACGGCTTATGTGGCTATGGAAAGCAGTGCCCGCTGTCAGGATAAAACTGTAGCTGAGCAGCTCGCGATGGGTGTTCGCCTGCTTGATATACGCCTGAGCCGCAAAGAGGGGGAGTTTTATCTCGTTCACGCTCTTGCTGATTGCTACAGCGACAAGAAAAAAACAAAGCGGCTTACCTTCGGTCAGGTGCTCTCGGATTGCAAAGGCTTTTTGCGTGACAACCCGGGTGAGACTCTTATTGTCAGCGTAAAGCAAGACAGAGGAATTATGTCAAGAGGCTTCTTCCCGAAGTTTTATGATAAATATATTAAAGGTGACGAGTCCTTGTGGTACTTGGAAAACTCTGTGCCCACATTAGGTGAGTGCCGAGGGAAAATAGTTCTTATGCGCCGATGTAAGGTGTGGCAAAGCTATGAAAACAAAGTAAGCTGCGGTCTTGATTTTTCTTATTGGAAGGATCAGGACAGCAAGAAAATGAAGGCTGAAAGGGTTATACTCAGTGCCGAAAAGGATATTCTGCTGTCAGCTCTCGTTCAGGACAGATATTGCCTCGGGCCTCAAAAAAAGTGGCAGTGTGTAAAGGCTTATCTTGACTGTGCCGAGGTGTCGGCGTGTAAGTTAGCGGTGCATTTCATATCAACAAGTGTCAGAACAAAGGGCTCACTTGCCCCCACGGCAGAGTACATAAACGCTGAATTTATGAAATATGACCTTAAAAGTAAAACGGGCTGGATATTGTGTGACTTTCCGAGTGATGCCCTGATTAAAAAAATAATGATGTCAAACATAGAAAAGAGTGAATAAATATGAAGCTTGCAGTTTTAGGCGGTGGCGGTGTACGCTCACCCTTTCTTGCAAAATCTATTGCCTTAGGTGCTGCCGAAACAGGTATAACAGAAACGGTATTTATGGATATCGACGAAGAAAAGCTTTTCATTTACGGCAAAATTGCAAAGAAAATATCTGAGATGATTAACCCTGATCTGAAGTTTTCCCTGACTCTCAGTGCAGAGGAAGCTCTCAGAGATGCGGACTTTATTATCACTACAATCCGTGCCGAGGGTGACAAAGGCAGAGTTTTTGACGAGAGAACGGCACTGAGTCTTGGCGTGCTCGGTCAGGAAACAACAGGTGCAGGCGGCTTTGCCATGGCACTTCGCAGCATTCACACTCTCATCAATTACTGTGAGCAGGCAAAGCTATATGCAAAAAAAGATGCACCCATATTTAATTTCACTAACCCAAGCGGACTTGTAACTCAGGCACTGCGCACAATGGGCTACAACAATGTTTACGGTGTGTGTGATGCACCCAGCGGCTTTTTAAGACAGCTCAGAGAAATGACAGGCTATAAGGATATGACCTTTAAATGCTTCGGACTTAATCATCTGTCATGGTTCGGTGAGTTTATCCACGAGGGCAGGGATGTAACAAAAGAGCTTCTGAGTCACCCGGACATATATAAAAGCACAGAGATGAGACTTTTTCCGAAAAAATTAGTGGAGCTGGGAGATAACCTTATGCCAAACGAATATCTCTATTTCTACCACTTCAGGGATAAGGCGGTGAACAGCATCCTCTCAGGTGCAAAAACAAGAGGCGAAACCATACTTGAAATTAACGAGCATATGCTTGAGGAAATGCGAACAATTGATATAGACAGCAACTTTGAAAAGGCATTTCACTGCTTTATGGCTCATTCTGCTATGCGTGAAAACAGCTATTTTTCAATTGAAACCGGCAAAATACGAGAGGAAAAATTTCCTGTGCCCACAGCCGAGGAATATGTAAAGCAGCCTGAAAACGGCTCCTATGCCGCCGTAGCTCTTGAGTTTATCAAGGCTGTCAACTCAGGCAAGGCCGTTAGAATGGTGCTGTCAATACCAAATGAGGGTGCTATGGATTTCCTGTGTGACAATGATGTTGTGGAGATTTCCTGCACTGTTGACAAAGACGGTGTTCACCCTGATAAAATCAGCAATGTGCCCGAAATGCAGAAAAATCTCATCAGGGCGGTCAAGCATTATGAAAACCTCACTGTGGAAGCCATTATGGAAAAAAACAAGGCAAAAGCCGTCAAGGCTCTGACAGTGCATCCTCTTGTTTGCAGCTACCCCATAGCCAAAGAGCTTGTGGCAAGGTACTCTGCCGAATATGAGAGCTATATCGGCAAATGGGAGGACTGAGTATGATTTTACTCGAAAAAGAGTTTTCCGTTTATCCCGAAAATGAAAAAACAAATATGAGCCTTCCTTTTGAGGTGGGTGAAGGTGTTAAGTCACTGAAATTCACCTTCAGCTATTCACCTAAGGTGCTCACGGATAGAAAAAGGGCAAGGCTTCTTATAGAAAGAAATATAGAAAAAGATGCAGGTGAGTACGCAGGGGAATATCCCTCATGGGAAGAATTTCTGCCCCTTAAAAATCTTATCACCCTTTCTGTGGATGACCCCACTGCCTACAGAGGCTGTGCCCACCGTCAGGCTGAGTGCATGGAGCACATCATAAGCGATAGCTTTGCTTCCCCCGGCTTTAATAAGGGTGCAATACAAGCAGGTCAGTGGCAAGCCGTGCTTAATCTTCACGGCATTGTAACGGAAAAAATTGACTGTCACCTTAAAATAGAGGCAGGTGATTTCCTTGAATAAAAAATGGTATGCCTGCGAAATGCACTGTCACACCCTTCACAGTGACGGCGATTTCAGCGTTTCCGGTTTAATTGAAACTGCCGTTGCAAGACATCTCGACGGTATTCAGATAACAGACCACAACGCCGTGTCTGCTCACGCAGAGGTTATAGACCCTCCCATAGCGGTGCTTAAAAGCATTGAGTGGACTACATATTTCGGGCATATGCACGCTATGGACTGCAAAAAAGATGTTGACTGGAGAGATGCCCTCCCTGATAACATTGACGAAAAAATGAGGGCGGTTCACGAGGGCGGCGGACTTGTAGGTGTGTGTCACCCCTTTCAGCTGGGAACACCTATTTGCACAGGCGGCAGATGGGAC
Source organism: Clostridia bacterium (assembly GCA_017396515.1). GTDB lineage: Bacteria > Bacillota > Clostridia > Oscillospirales > Acutalibacteraceae > UBA6857. Next base: position 6,894 of record JAFQLV010000042.1, read on the forward strand.
TATAATGTCAAGGACTGGTCTCTCGTAAATTATATGGAAATATGGTCTGAGGGCTGTCCTTTTATGAACACACCTAACAAAAGAGCCCTTGATTTATGGCATACGCTTTTGGATAAGGGCTACAGAATAACCCCCACCTTCGGCAGAGACTGGCACAGAAGCACAAAAGATGTCTATCACAGTGCCTGCACTTATCTTTTGTGTGAGGGTGACACTCTCACTGACAGTGCTATGAAAAGAGCTGTAAATGAGGGCAGAACCGTTATATCAATGGGACCGCTTTTCAGCTTCAATATAGGTGAAAGCACCCTTGGCGACGAAATTGAGGCAGGGGAGCACGAAATTGAATTTACCCTGAGCTTTGAGCGTATGGAAAAAATGAAAGTGCCTGAAAGGGTAAAACCCGAAGTAATCAGAATAATTACAAAGGGCGGCGAGAGGGTAAAGGAAGTGTCACCCGCATATCCGCGTACGGCAATAACCTTAAAAGCAAACTCATGGTATAATGCAGAGCTGTGGGGCACCATTGACGGCAAAAGGGATTGTCTGATCGCCTTGACATCACCTTTATACACGAAAGGAGAAATATGATGACAACACAAACAAAAACAAAAGAAAAACGCTATGTAGGTGTCAAAGAGACACTGCTTTACGGCATTGCAAACGGCGGTCAGTGCATCGGCTATAATATGATGACTGCACAGCGCTCATTTTTCCTTGTCAGTGTTTTCGGCGTACCTGAGGCAGTGGTTTCGCTTATGCTGACAGTTATGGCATTCTGGGATGCCTTTAATGACCCTCTTATGGGTGCGGTTGTTGATAAAACAAGAACCCGTTACGGAAAGCTCAGACCTTACCTTATGTTTGTGCCTGTTTTCCTCGGCATTACAACAGTGCTTTTCTTCGGCGGCCCTGTTTTCCTTACAGATGCGGCTTCAATACCTATAAGAATAGTCTATATGTGCATTACATATTTTATATGGGAATTTTTCTATACCATAGGCGATATTCCGTTCTGGGGACTTTCATCGGCTATTTCCCCGAGTCCTCTTGACCGTTCAAGAGTTATCAAGTCAGCCCGTCTTATTTCAGGCATTATCGGCGGTATCCCCGGAATTATCATCACTGTTTGTCTTGACCTTTCAAGAAACGGCACAATTCCTCTTTCACTTTCACAGATATTTCTCATTCTCAGTATTGTTGCAGGCACCTTCGGCATGTATCTTTTCTCACTTGCAGGCACAAAAACCAAAGAGAGAGTTGTTTATGTGAACGATGAGCCGAAGCTCAGTGAATGCTTTGCCTTTATGTTTAAAAATAAGCCTCTTATGCTTATAATGCTTTCCAACCTCATTTCAACCGTTGAGGGTATAGGCGGCACCTTCAGTGTTTACTATTATTATAACGCTCTTGGTGTAAACAGCCTTTCACTTCTTGCCGGCATTCCCGGCACCGTAATGGGTTGGGTTACATATCCGCTTATGACAATACTTGAAAAGCGTTGGACCTCAAGACAGATTGTTGTCAGAGTTTCCTTTATGCACGCAGGTGTAACTGCACTCGTTTTCCTTCTCGGCAGCAGATATTACACAAATATGGGTGTTATTGTGCCTTTGCTTATGCTTCACGGTGTGTCAAATGCAATCAACTGCTCAATCAAGTCAGTTATTCCCACTAAGATGATCAGTGAAACTGTTGACTATATGGAGTATAAAACAGGCAAGCGTAATGAGGGCATGGCTTTTTCAGTGCTCACATTTATGGGCAAGCTCACAGGCACTCTTTCAACTGCTCTGGGTACTGCTCTTATTCCCGTTGTAGGTCTTGTAAGAGACAGCGCAAGTGAAATGATGGTGGTATCGGAAAGCTCACCTATCAACACTCAGTTCTGGCTGTGGGCACTTATTACCATTATACCCACAACTCTGGGTCTTCTTGCACTCATACCATATAAGTTCTATGACCTTGAGGGTGCAAAGCTTGAGAATATTCAGAAGGAAGTGCAGATAAGACGCGAAGCTATTTCAAAGGAATTGGAAGAGGAGGAAGCATAATGAAAAACATTTGCCCTAAATGCGGCACTAAGCTTGGTGCGTTATATTTAAAGCAAAACTGCCCCGAATGTGGCTGTGACCTTCTTTATTACAATATGGAAGAAAACCTTGAAAAGGATGCCGAGCAGGCAGAAAAAGAGTTTGAAGCTCTTGCAAACTTCCTCAATAAGGTTACACCTGCCTTCATAAAAAACAAAAAATCAAAATGAAATTCAGTGACGGAAAATTCAGAATACTGATTTTATCAGATATACACACCCCTGACAATATGCCCGTGTGGACTGAGAAATTCATCCGCTATGCCGTGGAAAGTGAAATGCCGCACTTGGTTGTGCTTCTGGGCGATAACACGGCAGGGTACTATCAGGGTGTGACAAAGGAAAATAACATTGCTGCAATCAAAAAGATAGTGTCGCTTCTCGGCGGCACTCCCTTTGCTGCTGTCTTTGGCAACCATGACCATGAGGGTCTGCCGTTTATGGGTGAGGCCGAGGCTAAAAGGCTTCTGCTGTCAGCTTACTGTGAGAGCAAAAACTGCCTTATGCGTGAGGGTGACTACTCAATAAACCTCAAAGACAGCAAGGGTGAAAGGGATATTTTTTCTCTTTATTTTGTTGATTCGGGTACCTATGCCAAGGAGGGAGGCTATGCCTATGTCAGGGAGTCTCAGCTTCAGTGGTACAGAAAAGAGTGTGAAAAAAACGGCAATTTGCCCTCATATCTTTTTCAGCATATAATTATGCCTGAGGTTTACAGCCTGATGTATGAAAGCAGACTGCCGAAAAAGGGCTATACAAAAGGGCAGTGCATAAGAAAAAACAGGTTTTATAAATTTAAAGAAGAAAATCTTATTTCAGGTGCAATGAAGGAGGGACCCTGCCCGCCTGATATAAACGGCGGTCAGTTTGGGGTGCTTAAGGAAAAAAACTGCACTCTTGCCTGCTTTTTCGGACATGACCACACCAACGATTTTGTGTGCGAGTGTGACGGCATAAAGCTTGCTGCTGTTCCCTCACCCTCATTTTATACCTATGGCAACAACAGAGGTGTCCGCGTGGTTACACTTCATGAGGATGACCTTACACGCTTTGACAGCAAGGTTATTTACTATAAGGATGTTATGAGTGAAAAGCCTGAAAACCCCTTTGTAAACAAGTGGGGAGTCAGTAAATATGAAAGAATAACAAGGAGAAAAGCAAAATGAAAGCAACTGTGCTTATAGATAATATAGCAAAAGATAAATTAAAGGGTGAGTGGGGTCTGTCAATCTTCATTCATCACGGGGATAAAAGAATACTTCTCGACACAGGTGCAAGCGAAAGCTTTGCCGAAAATGCAAAGAAGCTCGGCATCCCTCTTGAAAAGACAGATTTCGGTGTGCTCTCTCACGCTCACTATGACCATGCAGACGGAATGGAGAAATTCTTTGCTGTCAACTCAAGGGCAAAATTTTATCTCAGCTCAGAGTGCAAGGAAAACTGCTACGGCAAACGCTGGATTTTTTCAAAGTACATAGGCATCAAAAAGGGCGTTATGGAAAAATATAAAGACAGAATTTCCTATGTAAAGGGAGATAAAGTTCTTTCAAGCGGTGTGAGCATAATCTCACATAAAACCAAAGGCCTTGAGGCTATGGGTAAAAAAGACGGACTTTGCATAAAAGAAAACCGCAAGCTCCGTTTTGATAATTTCAGCCACGAGCAGAGCCTCGTTATTGACACCGACAAGGGGCTTGTGATATTTAATTCCTGCTGCCACGGCGGTGCAGACACAATTATCACCGAGGTTCAAAAGAGCTACCCCAATAAAAAGATATATGCTCTCGTCGGCGGCTTTCACCTTTATAAAAGCACTGATGAAGATGTGAAGGCACTTGCTGACAGAATTAAAAAAACAGGCATAGAAAAGATTTATACGGGTCATTGCACAGGCAAAAAAGCCTTTGAAATACTAAAAAAAGAGCTTGGTGATAAAGCACAGCAGCTTTATGTGGGTCTGGTGATTGAGGCATGACAAATGCTGAAATAAGAGAAAAGCTTTTCTCTCTTGCCGATGAGGACTATAAAGCCTTTCATTCTAAGCTGATGCCTACCGTTGACGGCAACAAAATAATAGGTGTGCGCACACCCGTGCTTCGCTCTTTTGCGAAGGAGCTGTTTAAATCGGCAGACTATCGGGACTTTATCTGCGATTTGCCGCACAGATATTATGAAGAAGATAATCTTCACGGCTTTCTTATTGAAAGTATAAAGGATTTTGACGAGTGTGTTGCCGAAATAAACAGGCTTCTGCCCTATATTGACAACTGGGCAACCTGCGATATGCTAAGACCCAAATGCCTGAAAAAAGAGCCGGAAAAGCTTATCGGTCACATTCACGGATGGCTCAAAAGCAACCGTACCTACACGGTACGCTACGGCATAGGCTGTCTGCTGAGTTTTTATCTTGATGAAAATTTCAGTGAAGAGCACCTTCAGACTGTTGCAGAAATTAAAAGCGATGAATACTATGTAAATATGATGATTGCGTGGTACTTTGCCACGGCACTCAGCAAGCAGTATGACAGCACAGTGCGCTATATTGAGCAAAGGCGCCTCACTGAGTGGGTGCACAAAAAGACCATACAGAAGGCAGTGGAAAGCTATCGCATAAGCGATGAAGTGAAAGCATATCTTAAAACCTTTAAATAAGCAAAATACCCACCTTTTCCATTAGCTGTTAAGGTGGGTTTGTTCTTTAGTTAAGAATAAAATGCCTGACGGCATGAAAAGCATAAATGCATGAAATGGCTGTAGCCATGAAAAGGAGCCGACGCTTCATATTTTACGGGCAACTTCTGTTTTCGGCAGATAGCCTGTCGCAAATCCGAATTAATCTTTCGCCGGTGCAACTCTCGGCTTATCAACCTTGGGGCTGATTTCACCGGCCTTCATCAGGGCTATCTTGGTGAGGGTAGGTCCGAAGAGCTCATAAATGAGAACACCGAAAAGCACGATGTTTCTGATTATTACACCCTCAGCACCAAGTGCTGTCATGGCAGTAATTGACATACCTAAAGCAACACCTGCTTGAGGCAAGAGAGTGATACCGAGATACTTTTTGATGTGAGGCTCACATTTTACAAAGGTAGCACTTATTCTTGCGCCGAAATATTTGCCTAAGGAACGGGCTATAATATAAACTATGCCTATTCCCACTATGGCAAGGTCCCCGAAAACCGAGAACTCAAGCTCTGCACCGCTGAGAACGAAGAAAAGAATGAAAATAGGGGCAGTCCACTTGTCGGTTTTTTCCATAAGCTCGGCAGAGAAATCACAGACATTGCAGAAAACTGTGCCCAGCATCATGCAAACGAGAAGGGGAGAAAATCCGATATGAACCTCTCCGATGCTTGAGTGATATTTTGAAAGGGCAACTGCAAGGGAAATAGCCGTAACAACCAGAGCCTGACGCTTAGTGTTTGAACGGAAGAATCTTTCGCAGTAGGAGAGTATCCAGCCTATAATGCCGCCGACAACAAGGGAAACGAATATTTCAATCAGGGGGTCAACTATAACGGAAACGAGACTGAGCTCACCGTTGTGAAGTGTTTTGGCAACACCTAAAGACACGGCAAATATTATCAGACCGACAGCATCGTCAAGGGCAACTATGGGCAGCAGCAGTGAAGTGAGCTTACCCTTAGCTTTATACTGACGCACAACCATAAGTGTTGCCGCAGGTGCCGTTGCTGAGGCAATTGCACCAAGAATTATGGCTGTTGAAAGAGGAAGCTTGTCTTCGCCTAAGATGAAGTGAAGACCTATGAGCACGGCATCAACAAGAAGTGTTGTTATTACAGCCTGAAAAATGCCTATGATTGTAGCTTGCTTACCTGTCTTTTTAAGCTGTGACAGACGGAATTCGTCGCCAATGGCAAAGGCGATAAAGCCCAGAGCCACATCGTTGATAATGCTCATTGCACTCACTTCTTCAGTTGAAGTGAAGCCGAAGCCTTTGATGCCCAACAGACCGAGGCAATAAGGGCCGATAAGTATGCCTGCAACAAGATATCCCGTAACTGCAGGAAGCTTTAAGGGCTTGACAACACGTGACATAAAAAGACCTGCGCTCAAAGCCACGGAAATTGCTAAAAGAGTTTCCATAAATAAGACCTTCTTTTTTAGAGTTTTAATCGCTTTATTATAGATTTACTGCCATAAAAAGTCAACGATAACTTTCACCAATAATATGATATTTTTTCTCATATTTTGCTCAATGTTACACAATAGCGGCAGAGAAAATTCCCTGCCGCACTGATTTATTTAATACACGATTTATCAATAGCCGGGTTAAAGGCATAGAAGTTCTTTTCATTAAGCTTATCCGTTGCAAGTCTCAGTCCTTCACCGAAGCGCTGATAGTGAACAACCTCTCTTGCACGAAGGAACTTGATGACATCTCTTACATCCGGGTCATCAACAAGGCGAAGGATGTTATCGTAGGTAGTTCGGGCCTTCTGTTCAGCCGCCATATCCTCATGCAGGTCGGTTATCACATCGCCCTTAGACTGCAGGTACGCTGCCGTAAAAGGTACGCCTGCAGCAGAGGCAGGATAAACGCCTGTTGTGTGGTCAACGAAGTAAGCATCAAAGCCGTTTTTCTTTATTTCCTCACATGAAAGGTTTCTTGTCAGCTGATAGACGAGGGTGCCGATCATTTCTAAATGGCCGAGTTCTTCGGTACCTATATCCGTCAGAAGACCCTGTAATTCACAGCAGGGCATGGCGAAACGCTGGCTGAGATAGCGAAGTGAAGCACCAAGCTCACCGTCGGGGCCGCCGTACTGCGACATTATGATTTTAGCGTACATGGGGTTGGGGTTTTTAATGTTTATAGGATACTGTAAAATTTTTTCGTATTGGAACATCAGCAATCACTCCCGCTGTTTACCCAAGGAAAGGGTGTGCAAAGCCATTTTTCGGCATTATCGTCTTCTGCACTCAGAGGACCGTACTGACAGATATATTCATCCATGAGCTGATACAGCTGTTTTTTATATTTTTCTGTCAGCTCTATAGCTGTGCAGTCGCCCATATGTGTGTCCAGATATAAATGTAAATCCCATATGGCAAAGCGTATTGCCATAATTCTGTGCTTGAGATTTGCCTTTGTGTTAATCATCTGCATCTGCCCCCTTGGGTAAAGGGAAGGTCAAGCTTTGGGAAAAGTGTGCCCTGACACAGGGCTTTATCGGCGGTGTAAATACTATCGCACCACTGCTGAAAAGGTACATATGCCATTGCAAGGCTGAGCTCACCGGGAAGCTCATCAGGCTGTCTGCAGCACTGAGTGCCGTACGACATTCTCGTTTGGGAAGCATATGCACATTTAGTGTTATTCATCTTTATCGCTCCCTTAAATTATTGCAGTTTAAATCAACTGCCTGATATATTCTATGCTCCGGTACCGCAAAAAGTTACAGCCGGACTACATATGAAGCACTCGCAGGTAAAATCTGTTTTTTATAAAAAACTATTGACAATATGCGCCGGCGCTGATATAATATCACGGTAAAATTAATACTTCCTTATTAAGAGTAGCTGAGGGGACAGGCCCGTTGAAGCTCGGCAACCTGCATTTGCAAGGTGCTAAATCCTGCGGTATGACCGAAAGATAAGGCTTATATCTGCGGTCGGACACGGCCGCAGTTTTTTATTGATAAGGAAAGCTTAGGGTGCTAACAGGAAAGGAAGATAAAAATGGCAAGATTTCTTTTTACATCAGAATCAGTAACAGAAGGACATCCTGATAAAATCTGTGATCAGATTTCAGACGCAGTCCTGGACGATATTTATTCACATGACCCTCAGGCAAGAGTTGCATGCGAAACAACAGTGACAACAGGTCAGGTGCTTGTTATGGGTGAAATTTCATCAACCTATAAGCCTGATATAGCTAAAATAGCAAGAAAGGTAGTTTGCGATATCGGCTACGATGACGGCTCAAAGGGCTTTGACGGTAACACCTGTGCAGTGCTTGTTGCTCTTGACGAGCAGTCACCTGATATTGCAATGGGTGTTGACAAGTCCCTCGAGCTCAAGGGCGGTGAAGAGGATGCATATAATCTTCACGGTGCAGGTGACCAGGGTATGATGTTCGGCTTTGCCTGCGATGAAACTCCTGAGCTTATGCCCCTGCCCATTTCACTTGCTCACAAGCTTTCAAAGAAGCTCACGCAGGTGCGTAAAAACGGCACACTCCCTTATCTCAGAGCAGACGGCAAAAGTCAGGTAACAGTGCAGTATGATGAAAACGGCAAGCCTGAAAGTGTGACAGCGGTTGTTGTTTCATCACAGCACAGTGCAGATGTTGAGCTTTCACAGATAAGAGATGATATCACAAAATATGTTATTGAGCCTATCATCCCCGGTGAGCTTATGACAGCCGAAACAAAGATTTATGTTAACCCCACAGGCCGTTTTGTTACAGGCGGACCTCAGGGTGACAGCGGTCTCACAGGCAGAAAAATTATCGTTGACACCTACGGCGGATACTCACGCCACGGCGGCGGTGCCTTTTCGGGCAAGGACCCCACAAAGGTTGACAGAAGTGCCGCTTATGCCGCAAGATATGTTGCTAAAAATGTAGTCGCTGCAGGCCTTGCTTCAAAGTGTGAGGTTCAGCTTGCATATGCTATCGGTGTTGCAAAGCCCGTTTCGGTTATGGTTGATACCTTCGGCACAGGCAAGATAGGCGACGATAAGATAAGTGAAATTGTAAACAAGGTCTTTGACCTTCGCCCTGCAGCTATCATTGACACCTTAAAGCTCAGAGCACCCATTTACCGTCAGCTTGCCGCCTACGGTCATGTGGGCAGAGAGGACCTTGATGTTCAGTGGGAAAAGACCGATAAGGTTGATGCTATCAAGGCTCTTGTTTAAGCTTTTGGTACGCGGGAAAATTTGATGTGAAGGTCAGTTCAGCCCGCCGATTAAAACAAAAAAATTGAGGATATACCTTCATCATAAGGTATATCCTCGTTGTTTTTATTCTTGCTTATTTAATACTTCTTTTAATATAATCAGAAACAGCATTGTAAAATATTTGGGCTTCCTCTACCTGCCTTAATACATCTGTGTGAGATATAACAAAGAAATCCTCATAATCGCTTTCTGTTCTCAAAGAGAAAGCACTTTTAACTATATCAGACATTTCTTTTTCAAAAATTCCTGCCTTAATATAGTTCATCTGAAAATAAGATATCACGCCCGAGTGCTTTTTAAAGTCTTTTCCGTCAAGAGCAAGCAGAGCTCTTATGCAATGAAAAATGGAATAATAGGAACGATTTGCCGCTGTATCATACATTTTAAATTCAAGGGTTGATTGGGCATTTTGCAGAAACTCCCGTGCTTTTGAGAGGCGGTATAAACACAAGTCGATTTGTTCTTTACTGTGCAAAAGATATTCCCTCCCTGATTACATTGATAAAAAACGGCAGAGTGTTGCCGTAAAGCTCAAGAGACTCATTGTCCTGAAGCTTGATAGAAAGAAGTACACCGTGCTTGAGATCCATATCGCTTGAAAAATCGCTGACGCTTCTTCGGTAGCTGTGAAGAGCTTGCTTATCAAGGTCAATGACAGCCATAACATCAATGTCGGATTCATCTGTCTGCTCGCCTCTTGCATATGAGCCGTAAAGGATTACATCTTTAAGCTTGTCACCGAAAATTTCAGAAAGCCCATTGTAGGTTTCGCTAAGTACGCGGTTCAATTGATTTTGTGTACACATTCTATCATCACCTCACTTTATATTTATATATTATCAAAAAACTAAGGAAAAATCAAGAATTGCATAAAATTTATATTCTTGGGTAAATTTCGATAATTTTGCATATTTCCCCGACAAAACTTGACATCTTTATCAGGGGATAATATAATTTATTCGATGAGAAAAGAGGGTGGATATATGAAGAAAATACTTATGTTTTCGGTGCTTGTTATTCTTAGTCTTATTTTGCTGGCTCAGGGTGTTTATGCCGTCAGCTGTGAGACCTTTGACGGCAGCAATATATCGGGCCAGAACTACAGTGTGTGGGCATCTCCCGTCAGGTCTTATCTTTCTTTAACTGATGACGGCAGACTGATGAGAGTGCAATATCTTGGTGCAGACGGCAGGGTACTTATAGAATATTATGACAGCTCTTATAACATAGTTTCAAGGAAATATATCGAAAAAGAATTGCCTGTTTTCGGTGGCTTTTATAACGGCGGAGATGCTTTTTATATCCTCACGGGGCAGAAAAATCCCGATGAAAAAGAAAGCACCGAGGTTTTCAGAATAACAAAATATGATAAAAGCTGGAACAGGCTTTCTTCAGCCGGCCTTTTCGGTGCAAACACTACGGTACCCTTTGATGCAGGCTCGGCACGCTTCTCAGAAAGCGGAAAGTATCTTATAATAAGAACCTGCCATGAAATGTATAAGAACCCGGAAGACGGGCTGAATCATCAGGCTAATGTTACAATTCAGCTTGACACGGAAAAAATGATTATCACAGACAGCTTCACCGATGTGATGAACACAAACTACGGCTATGTCAGCCACTCTTTCAATCAGTTTGTAAAGGTTGACGGCGATAACATAGTTGCCCTCGATCACGGCGATGCTTTCCCGAGAAGCATTGTGCTTATTAAGTATAAAACCAAGGTTTCATCAGGTAAATTTACACCTTCATATTATAATACCTGCCGTGCTGTTGATATGTTCCCTATTGCAGGGCAGCTTGGTGACAATTACACAAACTGCAGTGTGGGCGGCTTTGAAATTTCAGACAGCACATATATTGCCGCCATAAGCAGCGTGGAGCAAAGCAGCTCTTCACGGGTGAGAAATATTTATATTTCAGTTCTCGGCAAAGCTGAGGATGAACCTGATATTATCAAGCTTACATCCTACACCTCTGACAGAAATGTCCCTTCAACACCCCACCTTGTTAAGCTTTCAGATAACTCTTATCTTGTGCTATGGGAAAAGGACAGTGAGGTCTGCTGTGCCCTAATTGATAAATACGGCAGCCTTAAGGGCAGTGTGGTTGCTTTCCCGGGGGCTCTTTCTGATTGCGTACCTTTAGTTTGCGGCAGTAAGCTCATATGGTATGTGTGGAATGAAAATGAAGTAACCTTTTATGAAGGCGACCTGAATGACCTTAGCAAAACGAAAGCCTTCACCCGTAACAGCTCTCATTCCTACAAAGTGGTTTCGTCGTCAGGTGATAAGGTCAATCTTTTATGCGACAAGTGCAGTGCCGCAAAAACAGGCAGAATTCCCTCAGATTTTTCTCTCTGGTGGGAAACGGATAATGAGGGATATTTTTCGTCGGTACCCGAAAGCAGATATCATCCCGGTGAAGAAATCCGACTGTGGGTAAGATACACCTCTGCTGACTATAATGACTATGAAGTGGTGTCGTCAGATGAGGATGTTATAAAGATATCATACGATTCTTACGGCGGTGCTGCTGTTCATGCAGTTGGCGAGGGCACAGCAACGGTAACGGTGAAATCCGCATATAACCCCGAAATCAAAAGCAGTTACTCTATAACATCCTCTCATTCGTGGCAGGAAAAAATAACACCGGCCACCTGCACGCAAAGCGGTAAAACAGTGAAAAATTGCAGTGCTTGCGGTGAAAGCAAAACTGAAATTATATCCGCCCTCGGTCACGATATGAGTGACTATAAAGTTACAAAACAGCCCACCTGCACGGCACAGGGCAAAAAGGTTGCCACCTGCTCACGCTGCAGTGAAGAGGTGAGTGAAGCAATTGCAAAGCTCGCCCACGATGAAAATGTTACGGTTAAAGCAGTTGCCGCAACCTGCACTAAGTCAGGCAAAACCGAAGGCAGAAAGTGCTCAATGTGTGGCAAGGTTACTGTTGAGCAGGAAACTATTCCTGCCCTCGGCCATGATATGGGTGACTATAAGGTCGCTAAAGAGCCCACCTGCACGGCACAGGGCAAAAAGGTTGCCACCTGCTCAC
>JAFQLV010000002.1 GCA_017396515.1 Clostridia bacterium
ACCACAGACCGTGTAGATATTCACTATGAGCTTCCTTTGAATGAGATAATCTATGACTTCTTTGATGCTCTCAAGTCACGCACAAGAGGTTATGCCTCCTTTGACTATGAGATTTTTGAATACAGACGCTCAAGCCTTCAGAAGGTTGATGTTCTGATTAACGGCGATATCATATATGATCTGAGCTTCATTATCCACTCTGAAAAGGCTCAGTCACGAGCAAGAAAAATTTCTGAAAAGCTTAAAATGCATATTCCCAGACAGATGTTTGAAATTCCTATTCAGGTGGCAATCGGCTCTAAGGTTATTGCCCGTGAAACTGTCAAGGCAATGCGTAAGGATGTGCTTGCCAAGTGCTACGGCGGTGACATCACAAGAAAGAAAAAGCTTCTTGAAAAACAGAAGGAAGGTAAAAAGCGTATGCGTCAGTTCGGTACCGTCGAAGTGCCTCAGGAGGCATTTATGGCAGTGCTTAAGCTTGACGACGATAACTGATAATATGACAGGAATATATATACACATACCCTTTTGCATTAGTAAATGTCCTTACTGTGATTTCTATTCCTTCAGCGCAGAAGAAAAAGATAAGGACAGCTATTTAAAGGCTGTCCTTCTTTGCTTGAAGAGCAAGGCATCTTTGGTGGCGGGTGAAGTTGACACTGTCTATTTCGGCGGCGGCACACCGAGTGTTTTCGGCGCACAGAGAATAGGTGAGGTTTTAAAGTGCATAAGAGATAATTATAAGCTGACGGCAAATGCGGAAATAACCGTGGAGTGTAACCCTTCGGGAACTTCTGCAGAGTTTTTCGAAGGACTGTCAGAGTCAGGGGTCAACCGCATTTCAATGGGAATGCAGTCGGCGGTGGAAAGTGAAAGAAAGGCTCTCGGCAGGCTCTCGGGCAAAGCTCAGGTGGAAAAAGCCCTTGCCTTTGCCAAAAAGGCAGGCATCGATAATATTTCACTTGATATTATGCTCGGCGTGCCCTCACAGACTATGAAAAGCCTCGACGAAAGCATTGATTTTCTGCTTGCGGCAGATATAAAGCATATCAGTGCCTATATGCTTAAAATAGAGGAGGGTACACCCTTTTATAAGGCAAAAGACAGCTTGAATCTGCCTGATGAAGACACTGTATGCGATATGTATCTTCACACGGTGAAAAGACTTTCTCAGGGCGGCTTTTTGCAGTATGAGATTTCAAACTTTGCAAAAGAAGGCTTTGAAAGCAGACATAATCTTAAATATTGGCACTGCGAGGAATATCTCGGAATAGGCCCGTCGGCACATTCCTTTACAGGCGGCAAAAGATATTATTTCAGCAGAGATTTTGACGCGTTCTTAAAGGGTGAGGATATGATTTATGACTGTGACGGCGGCAGTGAAGAGGAATATATGATGCTTGCCCTTCGTCTTAGTGAAGGACTTAAATTCGGGGACTATAAAAGAAAATTCGGAAAAAATATTGACGAAGAAATAATAAGAAAAGCAGAAAAATTTGAACGGGCAGGGCTGCTCACCGTAAGCCGTGAGGGCATTGCTCTTAATGATGAGGGATTTCTGCTTTCAAACACTATTATAGGAGAACTGATATTATGAAACCTTACGGTCTTGTTTTAGCCGGTGGCGGCGGCAAGGGAGCCTATCAGATTGGCGCTTGGAAAGCCATGAAGGAGATGGGTCTGACCTTTGAGGCTGTTGCAGGTGCATCAATAGGTGCTATTAACGGTGCACTTATTGCAGGTGGTGACTATGATAAAGCCACGGAATTCTGGCACAACATATCTGTTGATAAGGGCGTTAAATTTGCAAGTGAGCTGCCCGATGCTGAAAATCTCTTTTCAAGAAAGAACTGGGGCGTTATTTTCAAAGAGGTAATTAAAAACAAGGGTATCGATGCTTCGCCTGCCGAAGAATTTGTTGCCTCATATATTGATGAAAATAAGGTCAGAGACAGCGGTGTTGCCCTTGGCATAATTGCTGTGCAGATGACTCAGGGTGTGGTGCCGAGAGAAATCTTCATCCACGAAATTCCCGAGGGTCAGCTTGTGGACTATCTGCTTGCTTCGGCAAACATTCCTCTTGCAACAAATATCGGCCCTGAGGGTGAAAAGTTTCTTGACGGCGGTGCTTATGACAACACACCACTTATGACTCTTAAAAAGAGAGGCTACAACCGTCTGATTATTGTGGATATTTCAAACCTTAAGGGCTTTGCTCATAACCTTAACTATCTCAACAGTGAGGTCGTTCACATCAGACCCTATGACATTGATGATTTAGGTGCAGCCTTTGACTTTGACGATGAGGTTATCGACAGGCGTATAAAGTTAGGCTATCTCGACACGAAAAAGGCTTTTTCATATCTTCTTGGCAACATATTTTATTTTGAGCCTGAAACCTTCAGGGCTATGGTTAAAAGGTACTCTGCCGACACTGTTTTGCAGCTTGAGCAGGTAGCTCATATGCTTAAGGTGGAAAAGGCAAAAATTTACGATGAAAATGAGTTTGTTTCTGTAGTCAAGGCTGAATATGAAAAAGAACTGATTTTGCAGAAGGAAAGAGAGGAAGCTCTTCATCAGGAAAAAGACGGCCTTATGCTTCATTTGAAAAAGCGCTTTATGGAAAAGACAAGCTTTGAGGATTATCCTCTGGCGGTGGAGCTGTTTGAAAGCCTCAACCCCGGACTGACCTCAAAGGAAATGGTGACACCCCAATGATAAAAAAAGCTCTTTTCTGCACACTCAATTCCAAATACATACACTCATCTCTTGCGCCTTGGTGTCTTTTCACTGCCTGCAGAGCTGAAGGTGTATCCTGTGAAATAAAGGTTTCTGAGGGTACGGTAAATGAGGATATTAAAGAAGTCTATGACAGAATTATAAGCGAAAAGCCTGATTTTGTTTCATTTTCCTGCTATATATGGAATATAAAAAAGACCCTCCGGCTTTGCAGTATGCTCAAAGAGAAAGGGATAGTTATTGCCTTGGGAGGTCCGGAGGTTTCCTACTGCCAAAAAGCCGTGCTTGAAAGCAATCCTTTTGTTGACTTTGCACTCAGCGGTGAGGGTGAAAAAACCGTGCCTGCACTGCTCAGGGCACTTATAGCTGGGGATAAGACGGATATTGCAGGTGTGTCTTACCGCAGCGGTGACAGCCTGATTATTTCGCAAGACGCACCCATTGACTTTGAAAAGACGGCTTCACCCTACTGTGAGGAATATTTCTCTGTTCTGGGCACAAGAATTGCCTATATTGAAAGCAGCAGAGGCTGTCCCTTCAGCTGTGCCTTCTGCCTTTCGGGCAGGTGCGGTAAGGTCAGGTTTCTGCCCCTTGACAGAGTTAAAGGTGAAATGCTCATGCTCACGGCAAATGGGGCAAAAACAGTTAAGTTTGTTGACCGCACCTTTAACTGCAATGCAAATAGGGCATATGAAATTCTCAGCTTTATAAAAGAGGAATACGGCAGAAAAATCCCTCGTGGGGTGTGTTTTCATTTTGAAATTGCCGCCGACATTCTCACTGAGGAGCTCTTTGATATTATCGGTACTCTGCCGAAGGGGGCAGTGCAGTTTGAGGTGGGAATACAGTCCTTTAACGAAAACACCCTTAAAAAGATAAACCGCAGAACCGATACGGCATCAGTTGAGGCAAATGTTAAAAGACTGCTGTCCTTCGGGAACTGCCATGTGCATATTGACCTTATTGCAGGTCTACCTCAAGAAGATTATGCCGGCTTTGTCTCAGGCTTTAACAGAGCCTATAATATCGGTGCAAATATGCTGCAGCTCGGCTTTCTTAAAATTCTTCACGGCTCGCCTATGTGCGAAAACAAGCAGGAGTATCCCTGCACCTACAGCAGTGAGCCACCCTATGAGGTTATTTCCACACCTTATATAAGTGAAAAGGAGCTGGGGCTTCTTCACATATGTGAAAATGAGCTTGAACGGCTTTATAACAGTGCAAGATTTCCCCGTACCCTGAGCTATGTCACACGGTTTATGCCTTCTTATGACCTGTTTCTCGGCTTCGGAGAATTCCTTCTTGCAAGGGGCGAAAAGGGGAGTATTCCTCTTGATAAATATATCTGCCTTGCCTATGAATACTTCTCTGTTATAAGAGGCGTTGACAAAATAAAGCTTCGTGACCTGATGCTTCTTGACAGACTGTCAACCAATAATTCCGATATTCTGCCCTCTTGCCTCAAGCTTCAGGACGACAGACTGAAAAAGCTGAAGCAGCATTTAGCTCAGGCAGTGCCTCTGAAGAAAGGTGCAGTGCGTAGTGTAGGTATTCTTTACAGTGAAAATGCTGCCGTTTACTGCGATTATGATAAGGAAAAAGACCCTGTTACACTGCAGTGGAAAATAAACCGTATAAGCCTTGACCGCCTGCCGCCTTTCAAATCCGAAACACCAAAAAGCCGCTAAAATTCACGCTTTTGGGCGGGTTCGGATTATATTCGTCACCCTAGTGACAGGCGGTCTTGTCATTTATAAAAGAGAAATATCATATATTATCTCAGGTGATAAATATGATGAATTATGTTTTTCCCGTGATGCTGATAATTTCTTTTATATCGGCTGTGGCAACGGGCAGAATTGACGCTTTATCTGCCGGAGTTATTGACGGAGCCGAAAGTGCGGTGCAATTACTGCTCAGACTTGTTTCTATGCTTTGCCTTTGGGGTGGAGTGATGGAAATAGCTGAGGAATCCGGTATGACCAAGGTTTTTTCAAGACTTATGTCGCCTGTAGTGGGTATGATTTTTCCGAAGCTCAGGAAAGAAAAATATGCCCTCGAAGCAATTTCCATGAATATCACGGCAAATGTGCTTGGTCTTGGCAATGCGGCAACACCTCTGGGTCTTGAGGCTATGAGACGGCTTCAGGATATAAACAGCAATAAAACCGTTGCAAGCAATGAAATGGTGGTTTTTGTGGTTATGAATACGGCGGCGATGCATATAATTCCCACAACGGTTGCAACTCTCAGAGGTCAATACGGCAGTGAAAGCCCTATGCAGATTATGCCGGCAGCATTTCTGACATCCTTCTGTGCTCTTGCGGCAGCAATTGCAGTGGCAAAAATCGGCAACAGAATAAACAGCAAAAAACCTGCTGATAAAAGGGGTGAAGGCTATGCCCGATAATTTTGGCAGCTACATATTGCCACTGATGGTTGTGGGCATAGTCCTTTTCGGCCTTATAAAAAGAGTGAAGGTTTTTGACTGCTTTATGTCGGGGGCGAGAAAGGGACTTCACACCGTTTACGAGCTTCTGCCAAGCATAACGGGACTTGTTGTGGCTGTGACAATGCTTAAGGAAAGCGGTGCTATGGATATTGTGTCATCTCTGTTTCATCCCGTCACAGCTCTTTTCGGTGTACCTGAAGAAATAACACCTATGGCACTTCTCAGCCCCATTTCAGGCGGAGGCTCCCTGACACTTTTTGAAAGTGTGCTTAAAACCCACGGCCCCGACTCCTTTGTGGGGCAGGTGGCAAGTGTTGTTATGGGCTCAACGGACACCACTCTTTATGCTGTTACGGTCTATTATTCAGCCATAGGAATAAAAAACACAAGGCACACGCTTGCGGCAGGTCTTACGGCAGACTTTCTCAGCCTTGTGCTGTCTGCCTTTTTTGTGCGTCTGACCGTTTAATTTAAATGGTATAATCAATTTTAACAGCATCTTAACAAACAGGTAATAACTATATTTAGGCAAGGGGTTGCTTTTTTTCTCTATATGTGCTATTATATGGAAAGAAAATTACAAAATTGTAATAAATAACACTTTTATATAACGGACACCAAGGAGATACAAGATGTTTAAAAAACTTTTATGCCTGCTTCTTGCCCTTTTGATTTTAACACCTGCAATGAGTGCGGGTAACATATCTGAAGCTGCCGACGACACTATGAGTACATTGGCTTCATTGGTTGAAAAATTCCCTGACGGCAAATATTGGAATAATGTTGATAAAGGCAAAAATAACCCTGACGGCGTAACCTCAAAGCCCTGCGCAAGCCACAGAGGCTGTGTATGGAATAAAGCCTGCGATTGCAATAATTTTGACAATGCAATACAGTGCATGGGCTACGCTCACAAAATAGCTTATGAAATAACAGGCGTAATGCCCCGTAATAATTTTGTTAAGGTTAATACACTCAAGGCATCCTCACTTCGCGTGGGTGATATTATACGCTACCGCTGGGACGGTCACTCACTTTGCGTTACAGGTGTCAGCGGAAATAAAATATCCTTTACGGATTGCAACTGGGTCGGCAGATGTCAGATCCGTTGGGGTGTAATGGATATTTCCGATATTCAGGGCTTCAGCTATGTTTATCGCCTTGAGGGAAACAACAGGAAAAACAGTGACCTTGATTTCTATAAGAACACCGCTTCAATCAAGCCCGATGATGTTGAGGAAAACGATATAGCCAAAAACGATCCTCACGAGGATTGGAAAATGGTCGGTGCCACCCTCAATGTCAGAGCCGAGCATTCAACAGATTCAAATGTTGTTGACAAAATATATGACGGCACCAAGTTCAAGGTTTATGACAAATATGACGACGGCGAATACCTTTGGGGCAAAATCCTTTTCTCAAACACAGTTGGCTGGTGCGCACTTAACTATGCCGAATATTTAGGCGGCAAAATAGAGGAGCCCGGCTTTGAAAACAAGGCTGAAATTTACACCGTGGGCGAGGATATCCCTCTTTCATGGGGTGAGTCCTGCGGTGCAGGCAAATATTGGCTCTATATTTATGATGAAGACGGTGATACTGTTCAGAAATACACCGTAAGCGAAAGCAAGAGAGCAAAAACAATCACCATAGATGAGGAAGGCAGCTACTGTGCAAGAGTTTATGCTGCAAATTCTCTCGTACCCGGTTGGAAAGTAGCAAGCGAGGACTATCATTTTCAGGTTGTGCAGGCCGAAAATGCGGTTTATGTCAAGTCCTTGAAGCTCTCGGCTGACGAAAAGCTTGCCAAGGGTGACAGCATGACTGTTAAAGCAACCGTCAAGCCTGCAGATGCCACTGACGATACCCTCACATGGAAAAGCTCTGACACCTCAGTTGCCACCGTAAACTCAAAGGGTAAGGTAACAGCCAAGAAGTACGGCACTGTTAAAATCACCTGCGTTGCCGCCGACAGAGGCGAGGTTAAAGCAAGTGTGACAATCACAGTGGTACCCGACAAGGTGTCTGACCTGAGACAGAATTATTCCACGGCAGGCAAGCTGGGCTTTACATGGAAAGAGGTCAGCGGTGCAACACAGTATTCAATTTACAGATATGACAGTGATAGCGAAAGCTATAAAAAGGTTGAAGTCACCGACGAAACCGAATATACAGCCAAGCTTACTGCCGGCAAGAGCTATAAGTATAAAATTCATGCCACGGCAAAGGTGGGCTCGGAATATTACAGCAGTGAGCCTGCATACATTACAGGTGTAACAGGCCCGAAGGCAACAGACCTGACAGCAAAGGTAACAGGCAACAAAATCAAGCTTTCATGGGATAAGGTCAGCGGTGCCACTCACTATGTAATTTATAAGGTTTCAGGTGATGATATTATCAAGGTTGAAACTGTGGATAAGGACACTCTTTCATACACAATTGAGGGTCTCAAAGCCGGCAGCACACACCGTTATAAGGTCAGAACACTTCGTAAGGACGACGGTGTAACAGGCTACGGCGGTTACAGCAATATAGTTAAATCAGGAATTCCCGAATGAGGAATTCCTAATTTTTTACATACTGTCTTGACTTTTGGTAATTAATTTACTATAATGTACCTATAAAGGCGGCTTATACTTTCCGCCAAAGTTTAGGAGGAGATTCCAATGAAAAAAGTAATTTCAGTTCTTTTGGCAGTTGTTATGCTTTTCACAATGGGCACAATGGCTTTTGCTGTTGTAATTGAGGAACCCGAAATAACTGACAAATGTACATGTGATGACCACAAGGCTTCACCCTTAGGCTCATGTCACTGCTGTGTTCTTTGTCCCAACATTGACAAGTCATATCTCACATCATGTGCTAAGGATAAGAGCACAGACGGTTCATATGACGGTTCACTTTGCTGTGCATACTGCACAGGCATTTTCCCCTGCAGCTGCGGCTGTGATTGCTGCGACCCCAATAACACTGATGACGGCAGCGGTTCAATCTTCGGACCCATTGATGATGAGGTTGTAGAAGACGCTCAGGATGATTTCATCAGCGGCTTCCAGAAGATTCTCAAGAGAATTTCAGATGTATTCGATAAGCTTTTCGATGCAATCTTTGAGTTCCTGAGAGTTGACGATCTTCTCGGCAGCATTAACTGATTATCAGTAAAAAGGGCTATCCGCAAGGGTAGCCTTTTTTGAGTGCAGAATGCAGAGTGCAGAGTGCAGAATGGCTGACGAAAAGGGCAGTGCCGTTTGCAAGAGGAAGACAGGTAATAAATATTAATTATTTTTGAATAAACTATTGACTTTTATATTATGCTGATATATAATATAAGCAAGTTAGAGGTCACACTCTATCAAATCTTTAATATGGAGGATACAACAATGGCAGAATTTTTCGAGAAGTTTGAAGAAATCTGGGCAGTTCTTTGGGACTATATCTACAAGGTGCTCGCACACTTCGATATCAACCTTAAATAATTTTTGATTTGTTTAAACAATTGTTTAAAAAGAAAAGGCTGCCTTCGGGTAGCTTTTTCTTCATTAAAACAATTGCGGATATGCAAATATGAAAATTTTTTGAATAAACTATTGACATTTATAGTGCTATGCTATATAATATAAACATATTAAGAGGCTTCTCTTGATAAATCTAAATATGGAGGAACAAATAATGGAAACTTTCAAGGTTATGTGGCAGTATCTTTGGGATCTTATCTATGGTCTTCTTGAGGTCTTCGGCATCGTTAAAGATGAAAACGGCAACCTTACAGAGGCTGAATAATTTATCGCGATTAAACAATTGTTTAATAGACAAAGCCTGCCCGAGTCGGCAGGTTTTGTTTTGCCTATATGCGGTGCAGAATGAGACATTCTATCACAATATGTTGTGTATGATACACTGAAGTGAAATGAATATGAGTTAAATTTGCACAAAGAATTAAAAATATTTATATTTTATTGACAAAAGGTTAAGTTTAATATACAATGTCACATGTGAGGTAAAGAAATTCCTTAAATAAATGAAAAAGGAGGCAAGTGAATATGTGGGAAACAATCGTTAAAATGTTCGGTCTTGACCATCTCATCGAGCTCATCAACTGGATTAAGAGCCTTTTTGCTTAATTGAATTAAAATGATCGGATATATAAAAATAAGGATATAAATTCTGCCGCCTGCTTCAAAACGGGCGGCGGCTTTTTTGTGCAGTATAATTTTAAAGTGAATAAAACAAACAGCTCGGTTTTACTTCCGGGCTGTTTCTGTTTATTGTTTTCTGCGGGTAGTAACTACCTCATTGATGTGACTCACCCGCAATTCATAATTCCTCATTCATAATTAATCAAAGGTCGTTCCTTATGAGGTCTTCATAGCTTTCGCGCCTGATAGCTGTATAATCCATGCCGCCGCTTATCATAACAACAGGGGGGCGGGGAATACGGTTGTAGTTTGATGCCATTGAATAGTTGTAAGCACCTGTTGTGCAAACAGCTATAATATCGCCTCTCTCAGGCTTAGGCATTTTAACATCAGGCTGAATAATGTCACCGCTTTCGCAGCAGCGGCCTGCAACATCGGCAGTGAAATCTGCAGCTTCATCCATCCTGTTTGCAAGCAAAACGGTGTATTTTGAGCCGTAAAGTGCATAACGGGGGTTGTCTGTCATGCCGCCGTCAATTGAAACGTAGCTTTTATAGCCTGTAATTTCCTTTACGGTGCCCACAGTGTAAAGAGTCATGCCTGCATCTGCAACAATGCTTCTGCCCGGCTCCATAAGAATTCTCGGCATATTTATGCCAAGACGGTCAGCCTCGCTTTTAATGTGCCTTGCCAGCTTTTCAATGTTACCTTCAATATCCATATAGGGGTCAGCGTCTGTATAGCGCACACCGAAGCCGCCGCCCATATTGAGTATCTTCATTTCAATGCCGTACTTTTTATGTATTTCGGCACCGAAGGCAAGCATAATTGACGAAGCATCAAGATAGACACTGCCTTCCTCGTCAAATACCTGTGAGCCTACATGGCAATGGTACCCCATAATCTCAATATTTGGGAAGGTAACAGCTTCCTTAATAAAGTCATCTGCCTGCCCGGTTTCAATTGCAACACCGAATTTTGAGTCAACCTTGCCCGTGGCAACTGCCGCATAGGTGTGAGGGTCACTACCCGGGGTCAGACGGATAATAACCTTCTGAGTGATACCTCTTTCCTTTGCCATAGCGTTGACAGCCTTAAGCTCACACATATTGTCAGCCATAAAGTAGCCTACACCGCTATCCATTGCAAGGGCAATGTCACTGTCAGTTTTGTTATTGCCGTGGAAGAAGGAGCTTTCCATAGGGAAGCCTGCCTTAACAGCGGTATAAATTTCACCGGGGGAAACAAGGTCTATTCCCATGCCTTCCTCTTTCATAATTTCATATATTCTTTTGAAGGATGCTGCCTTGCTTGCATAAAGAGGCTGACTGCCTTCACCGAAATACTTTTTCATAGCATTCAGATAGACACGGCAATTGCTGCGTATGCGGTCTTCATCCATAAGGTAAAGGGGAGTGCCGTGCTTTTTGGCAAGGTCCGCCGTATCAAGACCGGCAAAGTAAAGGTGGTTGCCCTTTACGGTGATATTTTCACATATCATATTTTATCGTTCCTTTTAATATAATTTTACAGAAGATGTGCAATAAGCTCACTGCGGGGAGTTTCTGAAAGGTCAGCAGGTGCAACATCAAAAACACATTTGCAGCCATAGTCACCTCTCTGAGCCATGCGATAAACTGCTCTTGCAAAGGCGGTGAGTACACTGCCGGTAAATTCGGGGTTGGAGTCGAGGGTCAGCTTATACTCGATAACATGGCTGTGGCAGCCCTCTTTGCCTGTTTTACCGGTACGGATAACACTGCCGCCGTGGGGACGCTCGCTGTGATATTTTTTCATTTCATCCATGGTGATGAAGGTAACTGTTGTGTCATAGGGCTCAAAATAGGCAGGCATTGTGACAATAGCCTGACGGATTTTCTCTTTGTCGGCACCTTCCTCGGCAACAACAAAGCATTCGCGCTTATGCTTGTCTCTTGCAGTAAACGCAGGTGAAAGACCGCTTCTTACCTTATCCATTGCTTCTTCAACGGGTACAGTGTATTGGCGTGCATCAATAACACCCTCTATGCGGCGGATAGCATCGCTGTGGCCCTGTGAAACGCCCTTGCCCCAGAAGGTATAATCGCTTCCGTCGGGGAGAACCGCATTGGCATACAGTCTGTTAAGTGAGAACATACCAGGGTCCCAACCGCAGGAGATAAGAGCAGTTGTTTTGCCCTTGAGTGCCTTCTCATCAACATTTTTGCAGTGAACAGAAATCTGCGAGTGATTGTCATAGGAATCAACAACATTGAAATTTTCGGCAAGTGCAGGTGTCATTTCGGGCAGGTCAGTTGCGCTGCCGCCGCAGATGATGAGTACATCAATATCGTTTTTCCATTTGAGTATATCGTTTGTTGACACTACGGGAACATTTTCGCTTGCAATTTTAAGTGTAGCAGGGTCGCGTCTTGTGAAAACTGCAACAAGGGACATATCCTTATTTCGCATTATAGCATCTTCAACGCCTCTGCCAAGATTGCCGTAGCCGTAAATACCTATTTTCATTAATAAACATCTCCTCTGTGGGGTATAACTATTATTGATTTATTATAACATCTTGAGTTTTTCTTAGCAACTGACACCATTAACAAATTTGCAGTTTTTTGAAAGGAAAAATATATAAAATGCTGTCAAAAAAGCATTATAAGACAGAGCTGAGCATTATGTTTAATAGAATATTAAAATTGTGTTGACAACTTGAACAATAAGATATAATATAATAAACAAAATCAAGCTCAGGGAGGTAGTGTATATGTTTGACCCTATAAGCGTCATTATTTTTACGCTTAAGAATTTAATTCAGCGTATCAGGGGCATTTTTTCTTTTGTACTTGACAACTACTTCCCGAAGAAAGACGAAGAGGAAGACAACAGCACTAATTTCAGCTTTTTATAAGTGAAAAAATTTTTTCAAAAAAATTAAAAATACCCATTGACAAACCGAAAGTTTTTTGGTATAGTATACGAGTCGTTACGGCAGTGACGGCAAGATGGGAGCATAGCTCAGCTGGGAGAGCATCTGCCTTACAAGCAGAGGGTCACAGGTTCGAGCCCTGTTGTTCCCACCAAATGGCCCGGTAGTTCAGTTGGTTAGAACGCTAGCCTGTCACGCTAGAGGTCGACGGTTC